>NZ_CP087263.1:3201785-3521964 GCF_020923435.1 Brevibacillus humidisoli
GACGGGTCACCACACGATGTTTATGGCGTGCCTGATTGGCGTGATCTTGTCGACCGGTGGTGTGAAGGGCGTACCAATGGTGATCATCGGGTCGATTATCCTCGGTGCATTGATGGTCTTATCTCCTGCCATGCTGCAGCCTTTTATGAGAAAAATTACAGGTACCAATGACATTGCGATGGGTCATTTCGGTTCTGTCGGTTACTTGGTGGCCGGGTATATCGGAAAAGTGGTCGGCAACCCGGAAAAATCGACAGAAGAGATTAAAGTGCCAAAATCACTGGGCTTTTTGCGAGATACATCCGTTTCTGTATCCTTAACGATGACGCTCTTGTTTCTCATTGTGGCCCTTGCAGTAGGGCCAGGATTGGTTGAGCAGGAACTAAGCGGTGGCCAAAACTACCTCGTCTATGCGGTATTGCAAGCGATTACCTTTGCCGCAGGGGTCTACATCGTACTGGCCGGGGTGCGGATTCTGCTGGCCGAGATTGTGCCCGCCTTTAAAGGGATTGCCGACAAAGTAGTGCCAAACGCCATTCCGGCACTTGATTGTCCGACGGTCTTCCCGTTTGCCTCCAATGCCGTTGTGATCGGATTTTTTGCCAGCTTTGTCGCAGGTTTGGTATCGATGTTCTTATTGCCGATCTTCGGATTGAAAGTGATCGTACCCGGACTTGTCCCCCACTTCTTTACCGGTGCCGCGGCCGGCGTGTTTGGAAATGCGACAGGCGGCCGTCGCGGAGCGATTGCCGGCGCCTTCGTAAACGGTTTGCTGATCAGCTTTTTGCCTGCGATGCTTCTGCCGGTACTGGGCTCGCTCGGATTTGAGGGAACCACCTTTGGCGACGCTGATTTTGGCATCGTCGGGATTATTCTGGGGAAAGTAGTGGCTTTAGTGAACTAATATGGCTTTGGTAAACTATTATGGCTTTGGTGAATGCATACGCTGCGATTACACCGCATGATGATCTGTCTATTAAGCAGGCGCTGCTGAAAAAAAGCAGCGCCTGTTTGCTTGCTGTATTCCCCTGCATGTTTGCTAACCAATCGAAACAGCCCACCCTTACACCATCGGATCGGGAACAGACCGTCTCAAGCGTCCAAAGAGAAAGATCATAAGCGCGGTCAACGCCTCAGCCGCAGGTACGGAGAGCCAAATCCCGTTGAGACCCAACCAGTCCGGCAGCAGCCATAAAAACAGCAAAACGAGCAGGATTCCCCGGCCAATCGTAATGATCAAGGCGACGGGGATATACCCTACTGATTGAAAATAGGTGGCGTACACCAGGTTGTAGCCTAAAAACAAATAGTTTAAGAAAAACAAACTCAACCCGTTCACCGTCAGTTGATACAGTTCCTCCGAGGTGACGTCGAACAGGGCGACGAGGGGTCCGGCAAAAAGCCAGCCTGTACCAAGAAAAAAGAGGCCCAGCCCCAGCGCCGTGATCACGGCCAGCCGCATGCAGCGCTTCAGACGATCGTACAGCCGTGCTCCGTAGTGAAAACTGGCGAGCGGCTGCAGCGCTGACCCGACTCCGAGAAATACGAGCAGCATCAAGGAGTGCAGATAGTTCAAGATTGAATAGGAAGCAACGCCGATCTCTCCAATCATCCGCATGAAGGCCAGATTCATCGCAATCGTCACGATCGCGATGGCGATCTCGGCAACAAAACTGGGAAAGCCGATCGTCAAGATGCGCTTGATCGTGTGACCATCAAAGCGAACGGGCACCCACCGCAGCGTCCTGTTCCGCCGGAAAAAATGGGTAAGCAGGACGATAAAGCCGATCCCGGTTGCCTGAACAATCGCGTACGCCGCCCCCGCCACTCCCCATCCCCAGACAAATATGTACACGTAATCGAGGATCACATTGAGGATCGCAGTTACAATCAGAGAGGCCATCGACAGATTGGGATTGCCATCGTTGCGAACAAAGATGCTCAGTATATTCTGAAAAACAAACACGATCCCGTACATCAACAGAATCGACAGGTAATCCAACGCATACGGCAGGATCACCTGATTGGCCCCAAGCAGCAGGGCGAGAGGTTCGATGTTGAACAGGCAGATAATCATGATCACGCCGATCAGCAGAATAGCCAGGGTACAGGCTTGGGAAAAGATCGATTGCGCCTCTCTCTGCTTGTTTTCCCCCAGGGAAATGGAATACAGCGTCGCTCCGCCAATCCCAATCCATAGCGAGATCGAGATGAAGATCGAAAAAGCAGGAACGGCGATATTGACCCCTGCCAATCCATTGGGGCCGACTCCATGACCAATAAAGATACCGTCAATCACAATGTTGACAGACATTAAAAGCATACCGAGAACCGAAGGGAGCAGATAGGCAAAAAACAACTTCCCGATTGGTGCTTCACGTAGTTTTGCTGCTGTTGCTGACATGGTTGTAACCTCCACTCAAACTGTTTCCAGTATAAACCGCAGTTGTCCAACTTGAAAGTCACACTGTTTCCAGCACGCTCAAGAGGTATAATGAAAGCAAATCTTTTGATCGAACATCCCTTCAGGGCCGCTTCTTGTTCCCCCTAAAGACAGATAGTGAAGGAGGATTCCCATGGCCAAACTGCTGATAGCCGACCGCGACCAAAACGAACGAACCGGGATTGCCTGGCTCGTCTCCTCCTATGCGCTCAACTATGAGATCGTGCTGACAGCGGGAACGCCGACCGAAGCATTTCGCCTGATCGAAGCAGAAGTACCTGACGTGATCTGTATCGAACTGGACATGATTCCGCGGGAAGCATGGGACAGTTTTAAGGAGCTGATCCATCATTACCAGCCCGTGGTCATCGTGATGACCGCAGAGGCCACATTTGAGAGAGCTGTGCAGGGAATTGAACTGCACGCTATTGACCTGTGGGTGAAGCCACAGTCACCCGATACGATCAAACGGGTCCTCACCCGCTGCGCAAGGGAACTGCTCCCATCTGTGCGGGCATCGGCAGGAACCGCGGCTCCTGCTTCACCTGCCGTCTCCTACCGTTCCTTGTTTTTGCCGCAAGAAGCATCTGGCACCTCCTACCACTTGATGCTGATCCAGCCGGAAGATACGGCACAACTGACGACGCTGCTCAGCTATTTGCAGGAGTACCCGTTTCACGCGCCGCCCGTGCTGCTGCCGCTCAGCGACGCCATCGTCTGTGTCTTCCCCTCCGAGCACTTGCAGTCAGCACAGCAGCTGCACTACCTGGGAAGCCGTCTCTTGCGGGAGTGGGAAGAAACATCTGCTGAACCCTTGTCTATCGTCATCTACGACACAGACGATCCGCTGCTGACACTCAACCAGAAGTACCGTCATGCCAAGCAGGCTCTCGAAATCCGTTTCTTTAAGGGATACCGGCAGATTTCAGTGGTACAAGGAAAAGTAGATTGGCTGATGATTGACCCGTTCCTCACGCCTGCCGAACAGCGAACCTGGATCGAGATGCTTAACGACGGGGATCGGGAGAAAATCAAACGCTGGATGTACCGGGAGTTTTTAAACAAGGAAGCACCCTATCCCGAACCGGGACTGCTGCGGATTCGGCTGACCAGCATACTGGCACAGGTACGCCGCTTCATGAAGTCGTACTACCTGGACGAAGGCGCGGTGGAAGATCTCTATCACCGTGTTTTTGAGACGATCCTGTACAATCCGATCCTCTACCGGATCGTCCAGGAATTCCTGCTGTTTCTCTACGAAGTGCTGGATGCCGCCAGTCACCACCGGGAGAGTGCTCGTACCGATGTGGTCGAACAAGCGCTCCGCTATATGGAAGAACAGTTTCAGCAGTCTGATCTGCGTCTGGAAGACGTCGCCCGCTACGTCGACCGCAGCCCGGCTTATCTCAGCTCGCTGATGACCAAACGGACGGACAGCTCGTTCCGCCAGCTGCTCACCTCGATCCGACTCAAGGAAGCACAGCGCCTGCTGCTGGAAACCAACCTGTCCGTACAGGAAATCGCAGATAAGAGCGGGTTTGTGAATGCCAACTACTTCAGCAGAATTTTTAAAGAAAAAACAGGAACATCCCCCCGCTCGTTTCGAAATCGTAAAAAATGAAAGAAACCGAAAGAAAGTGCTTATATCGCTGTAAGCGCTTTTTCTTTTGTCCACGTTGACAGAAAAAAATGAAACCGATTCGAAAGGGAGCCTCCTGTTTTTCGCTGCTCCTCTTTTTCTATACTAAAGAGGAGCAAATCCATTATCGAAAAGCAGGTGAGATCATGCCTATCACAAACCATACGAACAAGCGAGTTGTGCCCCTGTTGACCGGCACAGAACTTCATACCAAAGGCTGGATACAGGAAGCAGCACTGCGCATGCTGCACAACAACCTGAATACCGATGTAGCCGAGCGGCCGGAAGACCTGGTCGTCTATGGCGGCATCGGTAAAGCAGCCCGCAACTGGGAATGCTTTGACGCGATCGTAGAAACACTGAAAAACCTGGAAGCCGACGAGACACTGCTGGTGCAGTCGGGTAAGCCGGTAGCCGTCTTTAAAACACATGCAGACGCGCCGCGCGTACTGATCGCCAATTCCAACCTGGTACCAGCCTGGGCTAATTGGGACCACTTCCATGAGTTGGACAAAAAAGGCTTGATGATGTACGGCCAGATGACGGCCGGCAGCTGGATCTACATCGGCAGCCAGGGCATTGTGCAGGGCACGTATGAGACGTTTGCTGAATGCGCGCGCCAACATTTTAACGGCAGCCTGGCAGGTACGATCACGGTTACCGCTGGTCTCGGCGGGATGGGCGGCGCCCAGCCACTGGCCGTCTCTCTCAACGGCGGGGTCAGCATCAATATCGAAGTAGACCCTACCCGCATCCAGCGCCGCCTCGATACGAAGTACCTCGATGTGATGACCGACAATCTGGACGAGGCGATTCGGTTGGCGCTCGATGCTAAACGGGACAAAAAAGACCTCTCGATCGGACTGCTCGGCAACGCTCCCGAAGTGCTGAACGAGATGCTGCAGCGCGGCTTCATTCCCGATGTGCTGACCGATCAGACATCGGCGCACGACCCGCTCAACGGGTACATCCCAATCGGCATGAGTCTGGAGGAGGCAGCCGAACTGCGCCAGCGCGATCCCAAGGCGTACGAGGAAAAATCACGGGCAAGCATCGCCACTCATGTTCGGGCGATGCTGGAGATGCAGCAGCGGGGAGCGATCACCTTTGACTACGGCAATAACATCCGCCAAGTAGCCAAGGATGAGGGAGTGGATAATGCTTTTGACTTCCCGGGCTTTGTTCCTGCCTATATTCGCCCTCAGTTCTGCGAAGGTAAAGGACCGTTCCGCTGGGCGGCGCTGTCTGGAGATCCGGAAGACATCTACAAAACGGATGAAGTGATCCTGCGCGAGTTCAGCTACAACACGCATCTCTGCAACTGGATCAAAATGGCCCAGCAGCGGATTCAGTTCCAAGGTCTCCCCGCCCGCATCTGCTGGCTGGGCTACGGCGAGAGGGCCCGCTTCGGCAAAATCATCAACGAGATGGTTGCCAAGGGTGAACTAAAGGCTCCCATCGTGATCGGGCGCGACCACCTCGACTCTGGCTCGGTCGCTTCCCCCAACCGGGAGACGGAAGCGATGAAAGACGGCAGCGATGCGGTGGCCGACTGGCCGATCCTCAACGCGCTGATCAACGCCGTCGGAGGCGCGAGCTGGATATCGGTCCACCACGGCGGCGGTGTAGGGATGGGATACTCGCTGCACGCCGGGATGGTCATCGTAGCAGACGGTACAAAAGAAGCGGAGAAACGTCTGGAACGCGTCCTGACTAGTGACCCGGGAATGGGAGTCGTTCGCCACGCCGACGCCGGATACGAGCTTGCCATCCAGACGGCAAAGGAAAAAGGGGTCCACATCCCGATGCTAAAAGAGTAGTGACCAGTCATGCATACGGAAACGATTTGTCCTGATTGCAACGCTTGATTGAAAGGAGAGATTCCATGAGCACAAAACCGCTCTGGATTCGCCATGCCAGCCAGTTGGTGACACTGGCTGGCAGTTCCCGCGAACCGCTCACCGGAAAACGGATGGAGCAACTGTCCATCATTGAAGACGGCAGTGTCTGGCTGGAGGATGGCCTGATCCGCCATGTCGGCACCGACCAAGAGGTGGCTACAGCCTGCCGGGAACGGATGCAGGATGCAGACATCATCGATGCCAGCGGCAAAGTGGTCACCCCTGGCCTGGTTGATCCCCACACCCACCTGGTGTTCGCCGGCAGCCGTGAAGACGAATTCGACTTGAGACTAAAAGGCGCGACGTACATGGAGATCATGAATCGGGGCGGCGGCATCCACGCTACCACCTCCGCTACCCGCCAGGCTAGTCACGAGACCCTTTACCGTGAAAGCAAAAAACGGCTGGACCAGTTCCTCCTGCATGGGGTGACCACCGTGGAAGCAAAGAGCGGATACGGTCTGTCGCTGGAGAATGAACTGAAGCAGTTGGAGGTCGCCGCCGAGTTGAACAAGAGCCATCCGATCGACATCGTCAGCACCTTCATGGGTGCCCATGCTGTTCCACAAGACTACAAAGAGGATCCCGACCGCTTCGTCGATTACGTCATCGATGTGATGATCCCGGAAGTAGCCCAGCGTAAGCTGGCTGAGTTTAACGATGTATTCTGCGAACGAGGTGTTTTCACGCCTGAGCAGTCACGTCGGATTCTCGAAGCAGGGCGAAAGCATGGTCTGCTGCCCAAAATCCACGCGGATGAGATCGAACCATATGAGGGAGCGGAACTGGCCGCCGAGATCGGAGCCGTATCTGCCGATCATCTGCTGCGCGCATCCGACAAGGGGATTGCGATGATGGCGGAGTCTGGCGTGATCGCTGTCCTGCTGCCTGGAACCGCCTTTTTCCTGATGGCGGAGTCAGCCAACGGCCGGAAGATGATCGACGCTGGCGTGCCGGTGGCCCTCTCCACCGACTGCAATCCCGGCTCTTCACCGACCGTTTCCCTGCCGTTGATCATGAATCTGGGCTGTCTCAAAATGGGCATGACCCCGGCGGAAGTACTGGTCGCCACCACGATCAACGCAGCCCACGCCATCCGCCGCGGTCATGAAGTAGGCAGCATCGAAGTAAACAAAAAAGCAGACATCACGATTTTTGACGTGCCCAACTACATGCAGCTGCAGTACCGCTACGGCGTCAACCACACCGATACGGTGATCAAGGCTGGCGTGAAAGTAGTGGAAGGAGGACGGTTGGTGTGACACGGTACCCGTATCCCCAACTAAAACCGCCATCGTTTTCCTGGGAGCGGAGCACGGCTGGAGCCGAGCGAAAAGTGCACGAGTGGATTGAGACACTTGATCCGGCGCAGACAGCGGAAGTTGACTGGTCCCGTTATGATGTGGCCATTCTTGGCGTTCCCCTGTCCCGCTCGTCGATTTCTGCTTCCGCTGCCAGTGAGAATCCGGATGCGATGCGTCGGGCCTGGAAGTACTTCAATACGTACAACCTGGATTACGATCAGGACCTATCCGCTCTGCGCGTCGTCGATCTCGGCGACGTCCGCCAGCACGTAACCAGCATCGAGACTTGTCATCGCCATATCCGCGAAGCGATGGCCAGCATGCGCACCCATCATCCCAACATCATGCCGGTGGTGATGGGGGGCGATCACTCGATCACCGCGATGTTGGTCAAAGGCTACAGGGACGTGCACCGCGACGAACGGGTCGGCATCCTGCAGTTGGACACCCACTTCGACCTGCGTGACCTGTCGGACAACGGGCCGAGCAACGGCACACCGATCCGCAATCTGATCGAAAGCGATGTAATCCGCGGCGAAGATGTCTACAACATCGGACTGCACGGCTTCTTCAACGCCCGCTCGCTAAAAGAATACGCTGACCAAAAAGGTGTCAACTACGTAACCCTGCACCAGGCTCGCAAAAGAGGGATCGAGAACACGATTGGCGAAGCGCTGGAGTCGTTGAGCCGCAAGGTGGATACGATCTACCTCACCGTTGACATGGACGTGCTGGACATTGCCTATGCCCCTGGTGTGCCGGCTTCCACTCCCGGCGGGATGCGCAGTGACGAACTGTTTGCAGCCGTTTGGCTGGCTGGTCAGTGTGACAAGGTAAAAGCGGCTGACATCGTCTGCCTCGATCCGTTCAAGGACCTGAGGGACATGACTGTCAAAACGGCGGTCCATGTGATGCTCTCGTTCTTGACAGGGGTTGCCCAGCGGTTGCAGACGTGAAACATTTCTTGGTTCATATAGGAAGTGCGCGTATCAGGCGCATTTCCTATGCGAAGCTTCTGAAAGCGCATTCAGTTCGTTTTTCTGCACGCCAAGATTTTAATGCAGTATAACAGTAAAGTGATCCGCAGCATGGGAGGGAACGATCAAGATGAACAATCAAAAGAAGATTCGTTGGGGAGTATTTTTACCTATGGCCATCTTGCTGGTGACAACGGTTTTGATTGGCATCGTCGCACCAGAGCAGTTCTACAATCTGCAAACGGCGATTGTCGATTTTGCCTTCACCAACTTCGGTTGGCTCTTTAACCTGATGGCCCTCGCTCTTATTTTCATCTGTCTCTATCTCGGATTCTCAAAGTACGGATCGATTCGCTTTGGCGGAAAAGACGCCACTCCCATTGTGACCAAATGGCAATGGTTCGCAATCTCACTCACGGCCGGGATCGGGGTTGGCATCTTGTTTTGGGGTACCGCAGAACCGCTTTATCACTTCAGCAGTCCGCCACCAGAATTGGGCATTCAACCAGGCACGGAAGAGGCAGCGCTTTTCTCGATGGCCGCGGTCATGGAACAATGGACCCTCGCTCCCTATGCGATGTACGTCATCTGCGGTATTGCGGTAGCCTATGCCCACTACAACTTGAAACTCCCTTACAGCGTCGGATCAACCCTTTATCCGCTGCTGGGCAAAAAAGCATTCGGTGTATTCGGCACGGTCATCGACGCCATCTGCATGTTCGCGATCGCCGGAGCGATGGCTGCCATCCTGGGTGAGGGCGTCCTGCAGATTGGCAGCGGGCTCGACCACCTGGCGGGCATCAGCACCGGTCCCGGGTTATGGTCCGTGCTAGTGATTGCAATCACTGCCACCTATATCATCTCCAGCTACACCGGGCTGCAGAAAGGGATCAAGACCCTTGCAGACTTTAACGCCAAACTTTTCCTGTTCTTGATGATTTTTGTCTTTGTTTTCGGACCGACTACCTTTGTACTCAATCTCGGTACAGAAGCAACTGGACATTATCTCAGTCACATGCCGGAAAAACATCTGTGGATGAGTCCGATGGAAGGATCCGATTGGCCAAAAAGCTGGCCGATCTTCGAGTGGGCCTTGTGGATGGCTTATGCTCCCATCATCGGGATGTTCCTGGCCAGGTTGGCGTACGGCAGAACGATTCGCCAGTTTGTCGTGATGAATCTGCTTTTGCCCGCCGGTTTTGGAGCGATCTGGTTCTGGGTTTTTGGGGGCTCAGCGATTTACTTTGACTGGAAAGGCGGCGGCCAGTTGTGGGACATGATTCACACGCAAGAAGGCGGCCTGGAGCTCTCGCTGTTCGCCTTCCTTGAGCACTTCCCCTTGGCTACCCTGATCAGTTGGATTCTCTTGATTGCCGTCTATATTTCCTTTACGACCTTGGCTGACTCGCTGACGACCACTGTCTCATCGCTTACCACCACGGGCAATACGATTGCCGATCCGGAACCGCCCGGAAAAATCAAACTATTCTGGGGTATCATCATGGGTTTGTTGGCCCTGCTGAACATTACAGCGGGAACCGGCGGAGATATCACCGGTATCGACGCAGTCAAGCAGATGGCCACCGTGGCAGGATTTCCTGTTCTCTTCTTCATGATCGTCCAGACGTACTCTACCATCAAAGGAATCTTGCAAAAGGAAGTATATGACCGAGCGAATCACCCGGACACGGCGAACATCGACATGGCTGAGGAAGAAGCTGTCGCAGCAAACCACACGGCCTGATTGAAATGAATACAGTTCTGATCAGCAAAGGGGAGTGCAGAAGATGTGTCTTCCGAACAAGGTAACGATCGACCATGATGATCTTCGCATAGAGGAACTGGTCGCCGTCGCCCGCTATCATGCTCAATTGGAGCTAGCAGATGAAGTAAAGGCGCGGATTGTTCATGGACGCAGCCTGGTCGAACGGTTTGTCTTCGAGGAAAGGGTCGTCTACGGCATCACGACGGGAGTTGGCGACAACGCGCGCGTAAAAATTTCGACTGCCGACTCCAAAGAACTGCAAAAAAACCTGATTATGAGCCATGCTTGCGGAGTGGGAGAGCCTCTGGCACAAGAGCAGGTCAGAGCGATCATCATGATGATGATCCAAAGTCTGTCCCAAGGCTACTCTGGTGTCCGCCTGGAAACCGTGGAAGCGCTGGTTTCCCTCCTGAACCATGAGATCACCCCGCTTGTGCCAAAAGAGGGGTCTCTGGGCTACTTATCCCATCAAGCCCATATCAGTCTCGTTTTGTTGGGCATGGGAGAAGCGATCTGCGACGGGCGGCAGATGAGCGGGCGTGAAGCATTGCACAGCTGCGGACTTGAGCCGATCGAGCTTTTTGAGAAAGAAGGACTTTCGTTGATCAATGGAACCGTGGATATGACCGCCCTTGGTGCGCTTGCTGTCTATGATGCGATCAATCTGCTGAAGACTGCCGACATCGTCTCGATGATCAGTTTCGAAGCGCTGAAAGGAACCTATCGCGCCTACGATCCGCGAATCGCCAGGGTGAAACGTCATCCAGGGATACAGAAGACCATCGAAAATATACAGCAATTGATCAAAGGAAGCGAAATCGCCGAAAGATTCAAAGATTACCGAACTCAGGACGCGCTCAGTATCCGTTCGATCCCCCAGATCCATGGGGCTAGCAAGGATGTGGTGGCCTTTGTAAGAGAGGTAATCGAAAGAGAAATCAACTCCGCCTCGGATAACCCCCTGGTTTTTGATGAGCATGGAGGCGTCGCCATCTCCTCTGCCAACTGCCATGGGGAATCGGTCGCCATGGCGATGGATATGCTGGCTATGGCAATCACAGAAATCTCCAATGTATCCGAGCGCAGGATATTCCGGCTGGTCTCTCCACAGTACAGCGGGCATCCCGCCTTCTTGGTGGATAAGAGCGGGGTTCACTCCGGCTATATGATACCGCAGTATACGGCGGCTGCCCTGGTGTCGGATAACAAGGTGCTGTCCCACCCCGCTTCCGTCGATTCGATTCCAACTACGGCAGGGCAGGAGGACCATGTCAGCATGGGCACTTCTGCCGCATTGAAAGCCGTAAAAGTTATCGGGAATACCGAAAACGTACTGGGGATTGAATGGATGTGCAGCAGCCAGGCGCTGGAGTTTATGCAGCCCCTCAAACCGGGGGTCGGAACGGCAGCGGCGTACCACCTGTTCCGCCAGCATGTTCCACCGCTTGAACAAGACAGGGTATTATCCCCCGACATCCGGCAAGCTGCCGATCTGATTCGCAGTGGCAAGCTCGTAGGCTTGATCGAAGAGGAAATCGGCGAATTGCAGGTATAGGAGCCATTAGCGCCCTGTTTATCCCTCATCAGGTGTAGACAGGGCACTATGGCCATCCCCATAAAGGATCATTTCGCAAAGGAGGATGTTGCGTTTGAAAGAACAATCCGGCATTCAGCTTGAAACCAGAGGGCCTTCTACTGCCCCTGCCAGTGTGGTCAAGTTCATTGTGTTTAGTTTAGTCGGTATTTTCATGTTTTTTATTCCTGTCACCGTGAACGGTAGTTCTTCTATCCCGCTTGATCATATCGTCACCTGGTTCAGGACAAGTTTTCCGTCTGTAGTTCCTCTCTATGCTCTGATCGTCATTCTGTTAGGTGCTCTTTATCCCTTTATTACGAAAAGCTGGAACAAAGACAAGGTCAGCATCGTTTTCTCCTTTTTAAAAGTACTTGGCGTGATCGTCGCTGCGATGATTTACTTCCAGATGGGACCTGCCTGGATGATGGCCAGCAGCATGGGGCCGTTCCTCTTTGAAAAGTTGGTGATTCCGGTAGGGCTTTTGGTGCCGATCGGTTCCGTCTTTTTGGCCCTGATCGTCGGCTATGGTCTGCTGGAGTTTATCGGCGTGCTGCTGCAGCCGGTCATGCGTCCAATCTGGAAAACACCGGGCCGCTCAGCGATTGACGCTGTCGCCTCGTTTGTCGGCAGTTATTCGATTGGTCTTTTGATTACAAACCGGGTATTTAAAGAAGGCAAGTACACGATCAAAGAAGCAACGATTATCGCTACCGGATTTTCCACCGTATCGGCCACCTTTATGATCGTCGTGGCCAAGACCCTCGGCCTGATGGAAATCTGGAATCTCTACTTTTGGGCTACGCTGATCATTACTTTTGCCGTAACCGCCATCACCGTGCGGATCTGGCCGCTTAGCAAGCTGAGCGACAGCTACTATACGGAGACAGGGGAGCCGGAACAAGTGATTCGCAGTCAATTCCTGTCCACTGCTTGGAGACAAGCGATGGAAGCAGCAGACAAATCGTCAGGTCTAGCCCGCAATGTCTGGGAAAACCTGCGCGATGGGTTTGTGATGACGATGAGCATCCTGCCCTCGATCATGTCTGTCGGCTTGATCGGCCTAGTGCTGGCCGAGTACACCCCGGTATTTGATCTGCTGGGCTACATCTTTTATCCATTTACCCTGCTGCTGCAGATTCCGGAACCGCTGCTGGCAGCAAAAGCGTCTGCGATCGAAATCGCCGAGATGTTCCTGCCCGCTCTGCTGACGGCAGACGCACCCCTGATCACAAAGTTCGTCATCGGCGTCCTGTCCGTCTCGGCCGTCCTGTTCTTCTCGGCCACGATCCCCTGCATCCTGTCGACGGATATTCCGATCAGCATTCCCAAGCTGCTGATCATCTGGCTGGAGCGGACCATCCTCACCTTGATTATCGCTGCGCCCGTGGCTTACCTGCTGTTGTAGGAAGTACAGAGAAGTAGTGGATAAGCCAAACGCCCGAGGGTAAAACCTCGGGTGTTTCCTTTTCGTTCACACTTTCTTGTTATTCTGAGTCGTACAACTTATTCTGAGTAATGACACCAAGAAGACTGTCATTTCATGGTATACTATCATGGGTCTTACAACGGAAGGCCACTGCAATGACCATTTGGCCAAAAGGGTGGGGTCTGGATTGAAACGCGTACTCGTACTGGGGTGTGCTGGATAAGGGAAGTCAACTTTTGCTCAGTCTTTGGGCCGCCTGACAGGTTTGCCGGTGATTCATCTGGATTCATTTTACTGGAAGCCCGGTTGGCAAGCGACTCCCCGTGAGGAGTGGGAGGAGATTGTAACAAAGTTGGCCGAACAAGACGAGTGGATCATCGACGGAAATTACTCACAAACGCTTGATGTTCGATTGGACAAGTCCGACACGGTGATTTTCTTCGACTTTCCAAGATCCCTCTGTCTTTACCGGGTAGTCAAGAGGAGAATACAGTATCACGGAAAAACCAGAGCAGACATGGCAGAAGGCTGCTCGGAAAAAATTGATTGGGAGTTCTTGCAATGGATCTGGAACTTTCGTAAAAAGAAAAGACCGGCGATTCTACAAAAGCTAAAGGCGGTACAAGACGGAAAAACGGTGGTCATCTTCCGCCATCCTCAAGAAGCGGAGCAGTATCAAAAGGGGATTCGCGACAACTTCTATTGAAGCAGAAACGCGGCCGAAAAGCCTACTCCTGAATACTGTCACACCATCATGCCATTTTCTATCCAATGACGATGAGGTCTCCAGAAAAATCTGAAGACCTCATGACGGCCAAACTTATTTCTCTACTGCTACCACGTTTTTTTCTTGGAACAGAACTTTCAATATCGGAGGAGTCACAATTGTCGTAACCAACACAACCATAATCAGCACGGAGAACATCGACCCTTCAATAATCCCCTGTTCCAGCCCAAGCGCAGCCAGAATCAAGGCAACCTCTCCTCTGGAGACCATACCTGCCCCGATGCCGAGAGAACTGCGCCAAGAGAATCCAACCCATTTCGCCCCCAATCCGCTGCCGATCAGCTTGGCGAGAATCGCCAGCAGACTGAGCGGTATGACCATCCACATCCCGTCTACACCGCTGATTTGTGTACTGATCCCAATGCTGACGAAGAAGATCGGGACAAAGATGCCGTAACTGAGCACTTCCACCTTTTCGATCATCTCTTCCTGCATCCGGGTCGTGGAAATAGCGATGCCCGCCAGATAAGCCCCAATGATACCGGCTACACCGGTTGCCTCTGCGAAGTAAGCAAACGAGAAGCAGAGGATCACGGCCAATACCAGAGGAGCCTGCTGAATACCTGAGTGGGCAAAGCGATTCATCACCCACGGAACAACCTTCCAAGCGATAAGGATGGCTGCAGCAAAGAACAGGAATTTCTTCAGCACCACCATTCCGACGCTTACCCCCGAATCGATCAAGCTCATCAACAACGCAAGCAAGATGATCACCGCAATGTCGTCGAGCACGGCCGCTCCAAGGATGGTGGCTCCTTCTTTGCTTTTTAATTTCCCCAGTTCACGCAGCGTCTGAACGGAGATGCTCACGCTGGTCGCCGTCAGCACCAATCCGAAAAACATCGATTCAAATGGAGATAGTCCGAGCATCATCCCGGAAGCATATCCCCCAGCTAGCGGCAGGATAATGCCACCAATCCCGACGGCTGTAGAGGCCTTGGCGCTAGCCCGAAACTCCCTGAGATTGGTCTCCAAACCAGCAATAAACATCAGTAGAATAACGCCTACATTGCTAAGTTCCTGCAAAATTTCACTGTTATTGACCCACCCCAACAGAGACGGTCCGATCACGATTCCGGCAACCAACTGCCCCAGCACTGACGGCTGCCCCATCTTGACACTAATGCTTCCCGCCAGTTTTGCTGCAAGCAAGATAATGACTAGTTCCAATACCAACACACGTACTACCTCCTTAGCGTAAAGCTGCAGCCTTACAGCAAGGGAACAAGATGAATGACCTCACGTACGGACTGCATGGGGTTATCGGCGGGAATCGGTTCGTACAGATAAGTCCGAAGCATCCAGGTAACGGCTGAAAACAACACGATCAGCAGCAGGAAGAACAACCCGCTCCTCCTTCGCCATTTTTTCACTTCTTTGATAAAACGGGCTTCCTCTGTCGAGATGGTCAGCGGCTCTTGTCCGATGGACCGACCCGCCTGCCACTTGTCGAGCTTCTCCCATTCCTGTTTGACTGCCCGACATCTCTCACACTCAGCCAAGTGACGTTGTACATAATCCTTGGTTGGTTGGCGAAGTGCCCCATCCATGTAGAGAGGGAGTATATCTTGCACAATGTCACACTGTTCCCTCATCCCTGATCACCTCCAGGTCGTATAGCTGTCGAAAGCGCTTCTTCGCTCGATAGAGGAGAACTTTGGTTGTTTGAGGGGTTTTATTCAGGATCTCGCCGATCTCCATGTGAGATAATCCTTCGACCTCCTTGTAAATCAAGACATCGCGGTAGTCTTCGGGCATAAGTCTGAAGATCTGCTGTATCAGAGAATGCGAATATTTCTGCAAAGCCACTTCTTGCGGATTGTTCGTTTCATCGGGCTGCAGCTCAACTTCAACCGGAGCGTATACCAACTGATCCCTGGCCCACGACCGCACCTTGTTGCGATACACATTGCGGGCAATTTGCAGCAACCAGGTCTTCAAGCTGGAGTGTCCCTTAAATCGATGAATCGACTTGACCGCTTGATAAAATGTCTCTTGCGTCAGTTCCTCGCTCTCTTCACTAGAACCCGTTAGCTGGAAAAAATACACGTAGACCAGCGATTTGTATTTCTTGTAAAACCCCGTCAATTCATCCAATAAAGAACTACGAGCCCGATGATTACGCTTCAGTTGATCAAATAGGCTCAAAAGATAGTCCTCCTTTTCCCCTCTCACTCATGTAGTAACAAACAAAGGCGAAAGGTTACACCTGTGATGAAAAAATAAAAGCCTCGGGTTATCCGTCCCCAGAAGGCTCGCAACATTATGGTTGAACATCAAACTTGTAACGCATACCTGGAACAATGAGCGCCGCATGTTCGAGGCGAAGTGCTACCAGCCCCTCCATGTCTTTGTAAATCGGCAAGCTGGTCGTACGTTTTTCCGATATTTGAAAATCGATATTCGGCTCCTTGTTCCACTCCGTTTCCTGTTCGTCGACCAGAGAAAAGCTAAGCTCGTACAGCCCAACCTCCTGTACGTCGCTCAATTGTTGGTAGTAAACGATCACTTGTGAATCCTTCACATCCGCCTTTTCAATGTAGAATTGTACCTGGTTTACTTCCACGATCTGGTCAATCCGTGTCTCCCCGCTTTTGTTCAGAGCGGTCTCCCACTCACCCGGTTTGTAGAAGATCGCAAAGTTCGGCAGCTCAATCCCGATCGTCTCCGTATTTTCACGCACGCCTTCCAGCTTCCAGGTGACCAGATCCTCACGATGCCCAAATGAACTGACATTTTCTTTACGCATGATCAGTTCGTTGTTGGTTAAGTCCATGGCGATGAGATGATTGGGCCAGTATATGTCTTCCTGTACATAGTCAATGTTGGGACTATCCCAGTGGTATCGATAGACCAGTTTGCTCTCATCTTGACCAAAGGTTCGTTCTACAACCTCGATTGCAACACCTGACCGCTTCAGAATCTCCAATTGGGGCGGCGATAGGGAGACCAGACTGCTGTCAATCTGTATCAACTCCCGATTCTCCTCAAGCTCCTCGGCTTGATGCTCCTCCTCAGTAAAGATCTTGCCCAGCGTCCAGCTAGCAGCAGAGAAGAGGAGCACACCAGCCAAGACAGCGGCTAACGTATTGCGGGCTACTCGCTTCATGCGTCTGACGAAGCGGAGGTCGTCAGCACTATCTTTGTCGTGCCGAGTTTTTCCCATATGGTCCGTATGAGACGGTTCCGCCAGTTCGTCCAGCATCTCTTTTAGACGTTGTCGACAGCGTTCACATTCTGTCAGATGCTGTTCGATCGCTTCTTTTGCTTCATCGCTTACCATGCCTTCCATGTAAGCAGGAAGCAGCTCATTTATGAGGATGTGATGCGTCTGCATCCCAAGTCACTCCCCTGCGTGATTCCTGTTTGACTCTGCGAGAACGGTTATCTCTCTTTCTTTTTCAAAAAGGCATAAAGATTATGAAAGAACAGCCAACCATCAGACCTGATCTGACCTAACTTGACAGGTATGACGTTCATCACGGCCAACCAGAGATTAAACATCAGAAAATAGGTCGGCAGGATACTCTCGATATGATAGCTCGTGATCCATTGCTGGATGAGCCAGTAACACAGCAGGTTGGACAAAGGTCCGCCAAGCGAGATAAGGGCTACTTTTCCTCTCATACTGGGGTCTTCTGAAACGGAATACTCGGTCGTTCCTCCCATGAAAAAAGCTAGTCTCACCGTCACTCTGCTCCCGCTATACAGAACAGGGCCCACTCCCAGATGGATTTTACACTCCCTCACCCGCATCAGGATGGCTATCAGCAGATGGCCGCATTCATGAACCAATATGCCAAGTGGTGCTACCACAAACAAAAAAAGCATGATGTTGCTCATCTATGACACAACCTTACTCGGCAAATAAACTTTTTTGTCTTCCGATACAGGATACCATAAAACTGCATCGGAGTCTTTTTCTAACCTCTGGGACGAAACCGTCGTCCCAAAAACCAGACGAGAAACAGATGGTAACACAAACTGCATAGAATCCAAAACCAGACGTCCTCACTCCCCCGGGCACTGGCAAAAAAGGCTTTGGCTGCCCAGAAGGAGGGAAGGATACCGGCCGTATACTGCCAGACTGACGGGACGAAATAGACGACTGCCGGCGCAATAAGTATGAGAGAGAGGACTTTGGATACGGCCATCCCCTCCACCTTGTTGGCAGCGAATGAAACCATTGCCAGTGCAATGATTGGCGCTTCCAGCGCCATCGTAGCCACAATCGGGATCATCTCGAACAGGGACAGCGGATTAATACCGGCAATCGGCATCACGAAAAACGACAGCACGGTACTGACCAACACGGGGCCCAGCATGCGATACAACAGATAACGGGTATGGGAAAGCGGCGTGACCGCTAGCTGCATCAAAATCCCTTCGTCTCGCTCGTCCAGGATGATAAACCCGCTCAGCACACCCAGCATCAGCGGACTGACGAGCAGGAGAAAGCTGAGCGAGAGCAGATCATAATCACCTAGTGCAAACGGCAAACCGACAAGCCATGTGCCATCTATCCAAGGCACGGCATAACCAATAACGAGAGAAAGCAGAACGGGAGCCACCGTTACCAGGATCATCAGCGCGTCCCTGCTGATCTGTTTCAGATCACCAAGTGCCAACGTTGCGATCTGTCTCACTATCCCCTCCCCCCTTTCTGCAAAACGATATGACGATATAAGGAGCGACCCGCCCACACGACAGCCGCTGTGTTCCACACCAGCAGTACCAGCACACTATACAGCCATTCCTGTACAGTGAGCGGGACAAAAGCACCGTGGATCAGGATGAGCGCCCCCTGCGTCGGGAACAGCCAAAACCAGGGAGTTTCCATGAGTCCGACATGTTCCAATAGTGGCAGGCAAAGAATCGTCATATATACCGGCGAGGTGAACAGATACTGATTAATCGACTTGACCCGTACCGCTACAGACAAACCAATGAGGGTGAACAGACTGGATGTAAGCATGATTCCGATGAGCAATGGCAACGCAGAGAAGTCGGTGCCAAACGTACCAAAGACGATCACCCCGGTCGAGGCCAGCGCCAACAGGATAAGCGAGGCCAACTTGGCGGTTACGTATTCAGAGATGCGAAACGGTGTCACAAACAAAGGATCAAGAATCTGCTGCCCCCTCTCCAACAACACAATCCCGCCGATGAAAAAAAACCCTAGCATCCCTGGATCAGAAAACAGCAAAAAGGAGGCAGTCAACGGTTTTGCCTCTCCAGACAGACGATGCAGCAGCAGGATGTAGATCACGCTGATCACCGCATAGGCGTAATAGAACCCATGTCGGAACTGAAAGCGGACATCGTGACGAACAGCTGCGATCACCCTCATGACAACCTTCTCCCTGTCACGTCAATAAAAATATCCTCCAGCGTCGCTTCCTGCGTGTGCATCGTCACAATCTCTGTTTCGCTCAATAGGTGGAGAAATTGTGCATTTTCGGCCAAACGGTCAAGCGCAAAATCAGCCGTCTGCAGCTGCCTGTCCCGCCTGTACTCCACCCGGACTACTTTCCTGCCGTACTTTACTTTCAAGGAGCTTGGCGAGTCGATCAGGCTCACCTGTCCATCGACGATAAAAGCGACGCGGTCACACAATTCATCCGCGGCGTTCATGTTGTGGGTCGTAATTACGATCGTCTTGCCTGCCGCTTTTTGCTCCAGGATAAAATCCTTGACGATTCTTGCGTTGACCGGGTCCAACCCAGAAGTCGGCTCATCGAGGAAGATGATCTCGGGATTATTCAGAAAAGCTCGGCAGAAGTTGAGCCGCATCTTCATTCCCTTGGAGTAGGAGGCTACTTTGATCTCTGCGTCCCGCTCCAACCCGACTCGGGCCAGCAAACGGCGAGGGTCCACTGTCTTCCCAGTGTATAAGGAACGAAAGAATTGCAGATTTTCCAGAGCAGTGAACTTGCTGTAAAAGTTGGGAAACTCAAAGGCAACTCCGATCCTCTCATAGTAGTCCGGCCCCGCCGAGCGCAGCTCCCGTTTCAGCACAGAGACGTGTCCTCGATACTCTTTTAACATGCCAATCAGAACTTTTTGCGTTGTGCTTTTGCCTGCGCCTGACGGGCCAAGAAAACCAAAAATCTCACCAGGGGCGATGGAAAAATCAATCCCTTTGATCGTATCCTCTCGCTCGCCCGGATAGGCATACTGCAGATCCGCCACCTCAATCATGCTGTTCCCTCCTCTCGATAACCAGACCGTTGGCGATCAGTTCAGCCAACAAATCCAAGGTTTGTTCATAAACCTCCTCGCCAATCTCCCGTTTGTGCAGGGCAAGAGTAAAAAAAGAGCGAATCACCCCGCCAATCACCGCGCTATCTTGTCTTATCATCATGCCGCGCTGCTGCCAGGCCTCGATCAACGGTCTCAGCACATCCGTATCGTTTTGAATGTGTGCCTCCATCCGCTCCAGAGGCAGTTTCCTCAAAATCGCCTCGTATTGGTCTTCCAAATAGATCTGACGGATGATCGGGTTGTTGTGCACCATCTGCATCGCGGTCAGCAGAAACCTTTTAAAAAAGGATTTGCTAATCGTTGGCTCCACCAGAACTTCTTGCAGCAGCTGCTCTTTCATCTTCTGTTCTTCCCGTTCCATGATTTCAAAGAACAATTCCTCTTTGGAGGAAAAGAAAAGGTAGAACGATCCCTGAGCGATCCCAACCGCCTGCGTCAGGTCGGCGACACTGGTTTTTTTCACGCCGCGGGAGCCAAAAAACTCACGTCCTTGCTGGATGAGCTTGGTGCGAATGATCTCCTTCTCTCGTTCGTTGAAGCCTCTGGCCATCAGTATCATCCTTCCGTGCGAATGTCATTTGGTCGAATTATGAACATATGAATAAATTTATTTTATATTCATATATAGCTTACCCTGTCCTTCCACTCTTCGTCAACATCATAATAAAGTGATGCGACGGTTGGCTGTAAACCCAGTCCATCTGCTTGAGAATTTCCACTGGACCACTTCCTCTCGCTTGTTCCAGAGCGGCTCTTGAGGTACATTGAAAGTAATCACAACAGGAGAACAAACAACGTCGTGCGGTTCATGATGGACAGACAGCGGCGTATGAACCTACTGGGAACGGAGAATGTGCGATGATCGGATTCGTCGTAAACCCCGTCTCTGGCAATGGACAGGGACGGGCCGTGTGGCAGAAGGTAGAGAGCATCCTGGAGGAGCATAAAACGTCGTATACCGTACGGTTCACCTCTGCTGCAGGCGATGCGACCCGTTTGACCACATCATTGGCTGATGATCCACAGTGCGAGATCGTGATTGCCGTAGGAGGCGACGGCACGGTAGGCGAGGTGGTCAACGGTCTGGCACAAGCCGGGCGGAGCTGCGTATTGGGTCACATCCCTGCCGGCACAGGCAACGACTTTGCGCGCGGCCATGGCATCCCGCTGGACCACATAGACGCCCTTCGTCTGATCTTGTCCGCACCAGCGTTCAGGCCGGTTGACTTGCTTCTTTTAGGCCAACACATTGCTGTCAACTCCATTGGTGTCGGATTTGATGGGGAAGTAGTCCGTCTGACCAACCAGTCACGCAGCAAGCGATGGCTCAACCGCCTGGGCTTGGGCAAACTGATCTACGCCCTTTCCACTCTGCGTGTTCTGGCCCGCTACAAGCCAAGTCTTCTGTCGATTACGGTGGATGGCAGAGAGGAGCAATGCAGGGATAGCTGGGTGGTGGCTGTGACCAATATTCCATACTACGCCGGTTCGATGATGATCTGTCCGCAAGCGGTACCGGATGATGGGTTGGCCAATGTGATGGTAGTGACGGGTCGAAACCGCCTGAAACTTTTGCCGATTCTGTTGATGGTGTATAAAGGGAGACACCTGTCCCACCCGGCCGTTCGCTTTTTCAGCGGTCGCGCGATCACAATCCGTCCTGATGCACCTCAGTTAGTGCATGCAGACGGAGATCTACTAGGAGAATTCCCGGTGATAGAGGTGAAGGTACGATCAGACTGGCTGCGGGTCTGCAAGTAACGTCCTCCACGCCGTGTAGAAAAACTCAAACCAAACAGGGGGACGGGACATGACCATCAGGATAGCAGGTCGTCCCGCTTATCAACATGCAGGCTGCCATCTGATTGAAGCTCAGCGTAAAACACTTCTTCCAGATAGGTCACCCCTGCCTTTTTCAGTTCCTCGCCCAACCACGCCTGGCTGAGATTAAGTTCGTCCAGGTTTTGTTTGATCAACTTTCCATCGACGATAATCTCTGTAGGCAAATAGAGCAGAGGTGGCGTGGGTACCTGTACGTCCTGCTTCGTCGCTGTTTGTTTTTCCGTCTTCTTCAATATGCTGATTTTGCCGTTTGGCTCCAGGATCGCGTATTCAACGTCCTTTATGGAAAACACACCGTTCACCCGTAGCATCATGCTTAAATCATCCATGTTCAGACGGGATCCGGCCAATGCCCGTTCGAGAATTTTCCCCTTTTTGATCACAATGGTCGGCTGGCCATCCAGGATGAGCCGCGCTTTCCCCGACTTCATCCCGATAAACCCGATCACAAATGTTAAGACGACCCACCAGATCAGACTGATTAAACCACCCACTACAGGAGCTTCCCGTCTGGCTGCTATTTCTGCAGCAATCGATCCAATGGTAATCCCGGCAACATAGTTAAAAAAGGTTAGTTGCCCAACCTGCTTCTTCCCCAACAGGCGAGTCAGCAGCAGCAGCACCAGGAAGGTTACCGTCGCACGGCCTATCATCTCCAGGGCATGAACGTCCTTCATCTGTTTCCTCCCTTATCCAATATGTTTTTTCTTACCATCTCCTACAACGACATC
The DNA here is from genome assembly GCF_020923435.1 of Brevibacillus humidisoli. Classification (NCBI taxonomy): domain Bacteria; kingdom Bacillati; phylum Bacillota; class Bacilli; order Caryophanales; family Paenibacillaceae; genus Brevibacillus; species Brevibacillus humidisoli. The sequence goes on from NZ_CP087263.1 coordinate 3,224,441, forward strand.
TTTTATCAGATCAGTAGAAAAAGGTTCCGTGCAACAAGGGGATCCATAAAAATCAGCGACCGCCGTATGCGCTTGTCCGGTGCTTTGTCAGAGTTCCTCCATATGATGTAGCAAACGGATGAAAGGAGGCGCTAACATGAACCAGATCATTGCCTTTTTGGCCGGACTGATTGGTGGTTATGCGTTGACAGAAGCACCGCTTGCCGGAACCTTTCTATCTAGTCTTGAATCATTGATTGATGTAGTCGGCCTCATCTCCATGGTAGTATTCTCTGCAGGGCTGATCTACAGCGGAGTGAAAGGACTAATCGGTAAATCGTAAATTGAGCAAGATGACGGAAATCACTTATCCCTATCATTCTCGTCTACGCCACATAGAATAGAGCAAGCTTCTTGTGGAGGGAGGTGATTTCATGAGCCGCCGCCGTCGCCCGATTCGGATCACGCTCAGACGTGGTCAAAGTGTACTAGTTCGCTGCCGTCGCCGTCGTAGCTGGTAATTACCGGAAGATAGAGAGAACATCGATCATATGCAAACAGCCGCCATGGTATTGCTCACATGGTGGCTGTTTTATCATTTTCTATGAAAATGATGGGAATGTCCCATAGCACTTGTCCATACCAATTCTCTAACCTCCTCATAGGATATAGTATCCAGTGGCAGAGGAGGTGTTGTTTATGTCGTGCCGCCGTCGTCGCCCGGTTCGGATCACGCTCAGAGCTGGTCAAAGTGTATTGGTACGCTGCCGCCGCCGCCGCTAATTGCCACGAGGTGTAAGGGATAAGATCCCAATCAAAGAGCCACTATGTCCAAGGCATAGTGGCTCTTCTTTCTAATATATATCCTCTTTTTTCCAACAGGAACCAAACCACCTAAAAGCGGCCCAATCAGGTCAAATCCGGTAGGGCAGAACTACTCCCACTTGCTCAGGGTGAATCCGTGCCAGGTAGATCAATACAGCTACCAGACAAAATCCAATGACCAGGATGGCGATCTCGCTCCGCTTCCAGGCGGGCATGCGGTAAAAACGATGGGCCCGATTCCGTATCGCAAATCCTTTTGCGTCCAATGCGTTGGCCATCAACTGCACTCGCTTCAGGGGGGTGAAGATCAGTGGCAGCAACAAATACCCGTATTTACGCACTTTCTCAAACAGGGTGCCCTCGTTGATCCGCAGTCCGCGCACCATCTGTGCCTCACGAATGGTGAGCAGATCGTTTTTAACCAATGGAATAAAACGAAAGATCAAAGAAAGCAAGAAACCGAACGAAAATGGCACCCCAATGCCTTTCAGACCAATCGCGATCTGGCGTGGTGTTGTTTTAAAGAGATAAAACATGGACAGCAGGGCGACGTTGGCTATGCGCAGCCCCATGCCGAATGCCCACAACACACCCACATCGGTCACCTGTATCGGATACCCGATCAGCGGGATTTCTCCCGCCCAGTAGGCCTCTCCAGCCGAAACAAACGGCAGCCAGGTTAGAGTGGTAAACAAGCCTCCGACTCCCCCCCAGCAGCAGATATGTCTTGCCAATGGTACGGGTCCATCCCCATCTGGACACGATGAACAGATTCAGCAGCAAGTCAATCAACAGTATGCGCGGGTCTTGGAAAATAAACGGTACCATTCCCAACAAAGCACACCCGAGCAGCATGAAACTAGGGTGGAAACCTCGGCCTTGTACCGTAAGCGGTTCCGATCTCAACAATTGGTTCATCAGTTCGCTTCTTTCCTCTCCTTTGCCAATCTCGCCTGCAAACGAGACAAGGTAAGCGGCAGCGGATCGACAATTCCTGCTGCCAAGCCAAAGCGACAGGCGGCAGGGGGCTCCACTTGGGCCTGAGACAGCAGCTCAGGCTGCGCAAAAACAAACTCCGGTTTGTCGTCACACAGAATCTGTCCTTGATGCATGACCAGCACCCGTTCTGCGTATTCGGCCACCAGTTGCATATCATGCGTGATCACCAAGATGGTATGCCCCTGTTGATGCAATTGTTTGATCAGTGCCATCATATCAGAGACTCCTCGGTAATCCAGCCCGGTCGTCGGTTCATCCAGTATGATCGACTGCGGCTGCATCGCCAGGATGGAGGCAACGGCGATCATTTGCCTCGTCCCTTTTCCCGCAAAATAGGGCTCTTCATCACGTAAATGCTCTAGTCCGACAGAGCGAAGCGCCTCGCCCACTCGGACTTCCACATCCCGCTCGTCAAGTCCCAGATTCTTCGGACCAAACGCAACTTCTTCCCAGACGCTTGATTGAAAGATTTGATGATCAGGATTTTGATAACAATAGGCCACCTCAACAGCCAATTCGGCAACCGTACTCTCTCTCGTGTCTCGACCGTTGACCAGAACGCGCCCCACTGTTGGCTTGTACAAGCCGTTGCAGAGCTTGGCAAATGTCGTCTTTCCTGAGCCGTTGCCGCCAATGACCGCAACCAGTTCCCCCTGCCCGATGGTTACAGTGACATTGTTCAGTACCGGCTGCTCTGATGCATATGAGTAAGAAACGGAATCGAAGTGGATAGCCGATGGTATGCTCGTCATGTCCGTACCCCTGCTCTCGCGCCCATCTCCTGATACATTCTGACCATCTCTTCCACACTTAGCGGAATCGAGGTCTCATCCCCTTGCAAGATGCCTTGTTCCCGCAGCCAGTGATACAACCGGATCATCTCCGGTATCAAAACCCCGTGTCGGGCCAAACCCTCTACTTCAGCAAAAAAGGGGCGAACCGGGAGATCATAGATCATCGATCCGGCAGAGACCAGCAGCATCCGATCGCAAAACTGGGCCAGTTCCTCTGTGGCGTGAGAGGAGACGACGATGGCCATCTCATGCTCCTGTTTCAACTGCCTCAGCAGTGTAAACACCTCCCTCGCCCCTCTGGGGTCGAGCTCCGAGGTAGGCTCGTCCAGCAGCAGCAGTTGCGGTGACGTGGCCAGTGCCGAAGCGATCGCAACCCGTTGCTTTTCCCCACCGGACAGTTCGAAGGGGGAACGCTTCGCAAACCCCTCCAGCCGCACGAGACGCAAGACTTCTTCAATGCGCTGCTCGATCGCCTGATCACTGTACCCCTTGTTTTCCAGAGAAAAGGCGATCTCTTCTTCTACGGTAAGTCCGATGAACTGGGTTTCCGGGTCTTGGAACACCATTCCAATCTCGGCCGAGATACGCCGCGTCCCAGCGAAGTATCCGGCGTAGTTGTCGGGGATAAAACCGGCCATGGTCAGCAGAAGGGTCGTCTTGCCGGCCCCCGATGCACCGACAAGGCCTACCACCTCCCCTGGTTTCAGCGAGAGGTTGATGTTGTTCAAGGCTGGTTTCTGGCCGCCTTCGTAGCGCCATTCAACTTGTTTCAACGCAAGAAGAGGCTGATCGTTCACGATCCATACCCTCTACCGTATGGTGTGCTGACTGCTCGCCCACGGTACAGCCCGGTCCGCCTCACAAACGGATAAAGCAGCTTGAGCAAGATCGGCCCCAGTATCCCAGTAGCAATCGCCTGATTGAGGAAGACCACCGGGATAAACATGGAGGCTACCTCCATCGGTGTAAACCCGAGACCTACGTTTACCAAAATAGCGCAGGCAACAACAGCAGATGCGAACAGCACCACGAACAGATAGTACTGTATGTAGCTGCGTACTGTTTTCAGGCCTGGGTGGCTGACCGCCAAAAACCCGATGAACCCGCCGAGAAAATTGGAAACAAAACCAGTAATCAATATATGAGGTGCGGCACTCCCCTGCAGCAGGTCACTTACCAGATTGCCGAAACCTAAGCCGAGACAACCGGGAATTCCGAACAAGATGCCAAAAACCGGCTGCAGTGCATTCGCCGGTCGGATCGGGACCTGGGGAATAATCTTGATCTGCGCAAGCGTGATAAGCGCGACGGCGTACAGTGCAGCCGTCACCACGATGAGGACAAAGTCGACTGTGGTCCACTTGCGGCCAAAGAGAGACGTAGTCATAAAGAAACCTCCCAAATCTTTTTGCGTCACATGACGTCCAAACGAAAGAATCATAAGCAAGAAGAAAACCTATCGTCTATCTTACTCCTCTCTATGTTTGCTGGCAATGGGAGAGATTGTAGGCGAAAATCATGGCCGGGATAACGGTTAGACTTCAAAAAATGATCCTTTTCGGAAGTTGGAAAAACCGTTAGTGGAAACGTCGCGCTGACGGTTCTTTGCTTTGGACGAGCTATAGTGGGGGCGAAAGAGAAAAACAGGTTCGCTCTGCTCGTGCCAGTGCCTGCGGGGAAGCCGGGATGACCGTCTCCGCTCCAACAAATCGGTACGGCGGCCAAAAGCCCTCAAGGGGCGAATGCATCTCAGAGGAGCGGTTGGCCGCCAAGCGTGTACCGCTTTGTTTCCGCTCCGACTCTGTAGGCACTGACAAGGCTTTCGCTCACCTGTTTTTCTCTTTCGCCTCGTAACGTTTGTTTAGCAACATTTCCTTCCGTGCGTCGGAAATGTTGTCCTTCTAGCCTTGCAACCCTTTTTTGGGGAGGATTGTATGATTCCTTTCTCCAACTCATGCTTTCTTATCGGTGAAAAAAAACACCTTCCAGAATGGAAGGTGTTAGCGTTCCGAAGCAGGGGCTTTCGGGCACAACTCTGAGGTACTTCGTAGCGATGACCACTTTTGCGACCGCCCGCTATGCACTGGCGCAGCGGACAGTCCCACTTCCCCGCAGGTTGGCAACGGAGCGACTGGAGGAAAAGAGCTGCTCTCCCCACACGCCGCTCCCCATTATCTGTAGGCCGACACTCCCTAGAGAAGTGCAGATAAACTGCCATTGGTTAGGCTACCGCTCAGACAGCAACGATTCAATATCCCAAACCGTGCCCATAACGGTACAAGACGCCGCCGTGCGAATCCGGAATCGTCACCGGCAGTTTTCCGGCAGGCGATTGTTCGCCAAACAGCACATTGGCAGTGGCTGCAAAGCTGGCCGCACGGAATCCGTACTGGGCCAGGTAGGCATCCACATCCGGGTAGGCCATCACGTCGTATGGATTGCGGATACCTACAGCCACCACCGGTTTATCGTACTTGGAGATGATCTGGTTGAAGGCTTTCATCGTTTCGTTATCGGCAGAACGTCCGCTGACATTGTAGGTGTAGGAGCCGATGATAATCACATCCGCTCTGTCCAGCAGCTCCCATTGAGCCGCTGTCAGCCCGCCTTTTTCCAGTTGAACCGGTACCGTATTGGCGTGATGCGATTTGACTGCTCCCACCAAACTATCCAGATAACTGGTTCCGACAACAGCGATCTCTTGGTTGTCATCCAGGCCAAGCGGCAGAACCTGCTCGTTTTTCACCAGCGTGATAGAGGCTGCCGCAGCCTCTGCTTCCACCGCTTTATGTTCAGGGGCACCAACGATCTGCAGTGCCTCCTGCAGACGTTGCTCGACATCAACAGGAGTTTCTTCTTTCATGATTCCCCGTTTTACTTTCAACGTCAAGATTCGTTTCACCGCAGTATCGATCCGCTGCTGCGGGATCTCACCTGACGCTACCGCCTCCTGCAGCCCCTCGCTCACTTCTTGCAACCCGACCGGCATCAAGACGATATCGACGCCTGCCTTTACGGCTCGCACCGCCGCATCAACAGGGCCGAAATGATCCGTGATCGCCTGCATGTTCATCGCATCGGTGATCACAACCCCGTCAAACTGCAATTCGTCACGGATTAAACCGGTCAGCACTTTCTCAGACAGCGTAGCCGGCAGGGCGATCTCTGTACCGTCTTTCCGAGAGACTACTTTGGTGTTGTCGATCTTAGGAAACGTCACATGGGCCGTCATAATCGCATCAATCCCTGCATCAATCGCCTGTTGGAACGGATACAGCTCGACGTCTACCAGACGTTCCTTATCGTGCGGTACTTCTGGCAATCCCAGATGGGAATCGACGGACGTATCACCATGTCCCGGGAAATGTTTGGCCGTGGCAGCAATGCCATTCTGCTGCAATCCTCTGGTATAAGCAATGCCGAGGTCAGCGACCAGTTGCGGGTCTTCAGCGAATGAACGGACACCGATGACCGGATTGTCAGGATTGTTGTTTACGTCCAGTACCGGCGCAAGGTCCATGTTAAATCCAAGCGAAGCCAGTTCACGCCCGATCACATCACCCGTCTTTTCGGCCAACTCTGTCGAGCGGGCCGCTCCCAATGCCATGTTGCCAGGCAAGTCGGTACCGCTCTGCAGTCTGGTAACGATGCCGCCTTCCTGGTCGATGCTGATCAGCAGCCCGTACTTTTCGGCAGCTTGCCGATAAGCATCCACGAGACGAAGCGTCTGCTCAGTGGTAACCACGTTTTCACGGAACAGGATCACTCCGCCGATATGATACTTCTTGATCTGCTGCTCTATCTCCGGCAGCATCTTGATAACATCCTGCCCATTGTACTTGCGGAAGTCCGGCATCAGCATCTGCCCGATCTTCTCTTCCAGCGTCATGTTCTGTACCGCCCGGTCGATGATCTGATACCGTTCCCCCTCTTCCTTTACAATGGTGATCACGGACTCCGGCTTGCCTTTCTGCTTAGGCTGTGGGTCCATCCTGACATCGAGCGCGATACGGTCAGTGTAATGGCCATCTGTAACTGTGACAAACGTCCGACCTGGTTTGCCGGCAGCTGTCACCACACCGTTCTCAACGGAGGCGACTGTTATATTGGAAGATTCCCACGTCAGGCCCTCCGTAACCTTCGCAAAATGGCCGTCCTCGTATACATGCAGGGCGGATAACCGGAGTGTCTGACCCGATGCTGCTGCCTCTACTTCCGGCACATTTTGATAGATGATCAGATCGGCTGCACTGCCTTCAGTCGATGCTGCTCCGACATGATCTGTCGCCGCACGTTCCCCGCCGTTCCCCTGACTCCCGGCAGCAACCGCTTGCGCCGCCAGCAGCAGACATAAAAGCAATCCGATCAGAATCCTCTTGCTTCGACCTTTCATTGCTCATTCCCCTTCCTGGTGCTGATCAGCGTATTCGATACGCGTGTCTTCTGTCTTTCTTTCTCCCTCTAATGATACAGCAGATACGATTCTCGCAGTGCTTTAAATTCCTCCAACTCGGTCTGCCAGTCAGCGACGATGTCGTCTACGGACGTCCCTGCGTCAAGCGCCTGCCGCACGCTGTTTGTCCCCATCAGCTTGTCAATCCAGTTGTCGCTGCGCCAGGCCAACTGGTCGGGATACAAGCTTTTTACCTCACGGATCATCATGAGGGCAGTGCGGACAGGTTGATAGGCCTCACGATCGGTTACGTACACCTGAACACCTCCGACGTTTTCCCCTTTATACTTGGAGAATGTGGGAGAAAAATAAGCTTCCCGAAAGGAAACACCCGGCAGATTGAGGCTGTTCAGCCGCTCAGCCAATCGCCAGCCCTCGATGTAAGGAGCGCCGATCAGTTCAAAGGGACGAGTCGTGCCGCGCCCTTCGGAAAGGTTGGTACCCTCAAACAGGCCGTTCCCTGGGTAAACCATCGCGGTCTCCAGTGTCGGCATGTTGGGAGAGGGGAGCACCCAAGGCAGACCCGTGTCGTCAAACCACATGCTGCGCCGCCATCCTTCCATCTGAATCACCTGCAGCTTCGCCTTCCTGCCAATCTCTTCCTCCAGGAAACGATCATTAAACAGTTGCGCCAGTTCCCCCACCGTCATTCCGTGACGAATCGGGATCGGGAATATCCCGACAAACGACTGGTACTCCGGCTCCAGTACCGGTCCCTCCACGATCTGGCCGCCAATCGGATTGGGACGGTCCAGCACAAGAAACGGTTTCTCCTGCAGGGCAGCCGCTTCCATCGCATGTGCCATCGTCGAGATATAGGTATAGAAACGAGACCCTACGTCCTGAATATCAAACAAAAGGACATCAACATCCTCAAACAAAACAGCAATCTCTTCCGGTTTTTTGCCATACAAATTATAAAACGGCAATCCCGTTTTGGGATCCTCAAAGGTGCCCGGGATATCCCCTGCCTGCTCCGTCCCACGAACACCGTGTTCCGGTCCGTATACCTCAACCAACTGAACCCCATGCTGAAGCAAGGCATCCACATCATGCGTCAACTCCTGCGTAATGCCGGTCGGGTTGGTGATCAAGCCCACTTTTTTGCCTTCCAGCAGCTCGGGGTTTTCCAACAAGACATCGATGCCGTTCTTCACCCCGTGATCCCGCCCGTGGTTCTGCTTAGGTCCCTCCCGTTCGGCTGAGACAGCGGAATCCGTGCCAGTCGGTCCAATCGTACACACCAAAGCCAACACTCCTGCCAACGCCAGACTGCACCATCTTTTCACAGAGAATCCCTCCTTGCGATAGGCAATATCAGAACCATTGGAAAACGCTTACACCTCTCTTTCTATCGTACCTTATTTCCCTTTTGTTTCCATAGTTGTTCTTTCCTATTTTTCTAGATTCTTTTTCCCTATATGCTTTAAAAATGAAAAACAGAAGACCCCGCCTCTATCAAAAATAGAGACGGGGCTCCGTTACACCGCTCCCCCCTGCTGCAGGCGGTGTCCTTTGTTTTCCATGTGTGTCCAGATTTTTGCCGTGATCACAGTCAGCACGACGGCACCGACAAATCGCAGGCCCAGCAGCAAAAATCCATTTACCCCGAGCGGGACGAACAAGAGTGTATCTTCTATGACGGCGTGGCAAGCCACCAGAAAAAGGGACGTGAGATAGAGATCTTTTTTGGACAAGTTGTCTTCCTTCGCTGCCTGGATCATCGCACCCGCTCCGTACGCGATCCCGAAGATTAGACCGGCCATCAGGGTAACCCCCGTTTTTTCGGAAACCCCAAGTGTGCGGGTAAAAGGCGCAAGTCCTTTTGCCAGATAAGGAAGTGCCTTGACATCCTTCAGCAGTTGGATGCCGATCATCAGCGGGATTACAATCACCGCCAGTTGGATAATCCCGATCAGCGCTGTCTGCAAACCATGCCAACCAATCTCAAGCCATCCATTCAATTCCGCTTGTTTCTCTGGAACGATGCCATAGACTGCCGTCTCCGCTCCACCTCGCCAGAGCAGATTGATCAAGATCCCCGACAGAAAAGCGAGACCGAGCCGGACCGAAACGATAATCCAGGTCTTGACGCCGATCCTGCTCGCCACCGCTGATTCCACAAACAGGTTGTGGCTGAAGCTGAGCATAACAGAGAGAATGAAAACCTCCTTGACCGACATCGTCATCGTCAGCATCGCACCAATCGCTGCGTACAAGTTGAGCACGTTGCCCAGCACGAGGATCAAGGCCGCATCGCCCGACAATCCAAACAGACTCATCACAGGTGCAAACAGTTTCACAATCCAATCAATCACCGGAGTATGCTGCAGGATCGTGATGATCAGCGTAATCGGAAAGATGACTTTGCCCAGCCGCCAGGTGGTTTCCATACCGGAACCAAGCCCTTTTTTCCACGATTCCGCAGTAATCATAAGCCAATTCCTTCTTTCGAAAGCTGTTTTCTCAAGCATTATACCTGTTTTCGAACCTGACTGACTAGGTATAAAATAAAACTGTGTCTGCTGACATCGCCCCATGCTACTCTCTTCGCAAAGGAAGGATTGCACATGATACGTGTTTTATTCGTTTGTCTGGGCAATATCTGTCGTTCTCCGATGGCCGAAGCGGTATTTCAACACCTCGTTGAAGAAGCAGGTTTGTCAGAGCATATCCGTACTGATTCTGCCGGGCTGGGCGGCTGGCACGCCGGAGCCAAGCCGCACAGGGGGACGCGTCAGGTGCTGTCTGCCAAGGGCATCCGGCATGATTGGCTTACGGCTCGACAGATTGTCCCCGCAGACTTCGAGCAATTCGACTATATCGTCTGCATGGATGAAGAAAATCTCTCGGAGCTGAGGCGAATCGCTCCGCAAGGGAAGAAGGTTTTCCGCCTGCTCGATTTCGCACCTGAGAGCAACGAGCAAAACGTGGAAGACCCCTACTACACCGGCCGGTTTGAGTACGTCTATCAACTGGTCGAGGCCGGCTGCAGCAGTCTCTTGCAAAGGATTCGCGAAGAGCACACTCTGCAGGGGTAGCGCCTCACCCGGCTGATCCCGATTGCTGCAATATCCCGTGCAAAAACAGATCAGCCATCTTGTCGGCCAGCTCTGCTGGGGGTTTCTCCCGGGTGAACAGAAAGCGCTGGGTAAGTCGTTCTACCATACCGAGCAAACACTCTGCGGCCACCTCGACGGCCAGTTCCTGGCGAATCCGTCCTGCCGCCTGATTGTTTCGCATGTTTTCCATTACTAACGTCACGATCTGCCGCTTGAACGCTTCCGCCTCAGGAGCGACGAAGAGCGCGACCCGGGTTACATCCGGGTTGTCGGCGAAAAAAACGAACAATCGCTGCAAACTGTCGCGTACCACTTGCGGAACGTCAGCCGGTTGCAGTTGTGCGATCTGCCGACCGGCATCGGCCAACTCTTTCAGTTCCCGGCCAAAGCTCTCGATCAGCTCTTCAAATACGGCCTGTTTGCTCGGAAAGTAGAGGTAAAAGGCAGCCTGGGTGAGTCCGGCAGCAGCAACGATCTGGCTCACCCTGGTGCCATGGAACCCATACTCCGCGAATTGACCGGCGGCTGCAGCAAGCAGCCTGGCCCGGCTCGCTTCTCCCTTCGTTCCGAACTTTCCTTTCATCTTTCCGCTCCTCTCTGACGCTCATCTTGCATGCTGTTAATCTCGTGGGCAATCCGCTCTGTCAGATAAGCAGCATCACGCCCGACACCGCCAATCAATGCCGATCCCCTGCGATACTGCCAGGGCAGCCCGATGAAGTACAGCCCCGGTACCTGGCTCACCCCTCTGCGGTGCATCACTTGCCCTTGCCCATCTACCACTCCCGGAATCTCAATCCAGTGATAATCGCTCTTATAGCCGGTGCACCAGACGACATTTTGCACCTCAGCCGTACTTCCGTCAGCAAAGCGAACCGACTGACCCTCCAGCAGGCTCACTTTTGGCTTCAATGTGAGTCGTCCCAGTCGAACCTGTTGTTTCAACTGTGCTTTCCAGCCAAAAACAGGGTCGTTTTTCCTACTCAGCCACTTGCCAAGCCACGATTCGATATGCGCGTCCAGCAAGCCTAGTTTCTCAAACCACCAGAAAATATTTTTGTTGAAAAGAAACAGCGGTAAAAACGTGCGGCGTTCTCCCTGGGCCAGATACACCGGCCGATCATGCGACAATTCAATCGCCAACTGTACGCCGGTATTGCCGCCGCCTGCCACCAGCACCGAACCTGGCTGCAAATCCTGAGCGGACCGATAATGAGCTGAGTGAAGGTGGCGAACCTGATCCTGACTGCTTCTCACATCGGCTGGGATCTTCGGCTGTTGGAAAGCTCCCGTCGCAACAACCACACACCGTGCTTCAACGTTTCCGTTATCTGTAATGACGCGAAACCGCTCGCCGACTCGCTCTACCCTCTGTACGGCCGTGCCCATTTGCACGGGCAGCTGGAAGCGATCAGCATAGGCTTCCAGGTAGTCAGCTACTTCATCTTTGCCCGGCAGACCATCCGGCTCTCCGGGAAAGGGGAAACCGGGTAAAGAACTATAGGCTCGGGGCGTAAACAAAACCAGGGAATCGTAGCGCTTGCGCCAGGAATCGCCAAGCCTCTCTGCAGCATCAAGCAGGAGACAAGAGAGTCCTCGTTGTCGCAAATAGTATCCGACAGCCAATCCCGCTTGTCCGGCTCCAATCACCAATACATCTACTACACGGTTCATGCTTGCTTCCTCCCGTCTCCTCAGCTGCTGTGACGTTTGACCGGGTGAAACCATATCCGATCAAACTTCCGCACATGATGTCGAGGGTATATCTCTTGCCGAAGATAACTAACTGATCAGTTAGTTATCTAGTTATAAGAATATTAGACCAATCGAATCCACGTTGTCAACCAATTGTTGCCAAACCTTCTTCGCCGAACCCAACCCATGTAAAAAGAGCGGCAGACACGCATCTGTGTCTACCGCTCTTCTCATAGGTGGATCTTCCCTATTGTCTCCTATTAGGGGGCCATCATCATCATATTTTGCAGTTCCGTGAAAGGCAGAACGTCATCGCCTTCCGGAATGCCCAATTCCCACTTCGGTTCCTGATTGAAGTTGGACTGTTTCACATCAAGCGTCATGCCAAAGGAGACCTTCACATTGCTCTCTTTGTCATCGACAGTGACGTCGAAGTCAATCAGCGAATAAGGAACTTGGTTATTTTTGTCGATTGCAGTCAAAATGTCCAGTTTGTCGATTTTGACCATCTCTTTTACCTTTTCGCTTTCTTTCTCAAACTCTTCCATACCGCTCTTTAGTTCTGCTTTGGCTTGCTCCAGTTCTGCCTTTTGAGCCTCGGCAATATGTTCGGATTGAGCGATTGCATCCAATGCTTCCGGCAACACATTATTGGCGATCAGCTTCACAAACGGAATGAAGTTGTCATTGTTCACCTGCAGCTTCACTACGTGCTCCGCTTCGATTCCTTCCGGCAGTTTGGCTTCCTCTTTGCTCACTTCGACGAAATAGTCATCGCCTACATGCTTGTAGAAAATGTCGGAAATCTTTTTCGACAGTTCTTGCTGAGCTTTCAAGTCTTCAGCCGGATTAAACGGTTGTTGAGACAGTTCGCTCAGCTCTTTGTAATCAATCTCCAGGTATTTGCCTTGGAGTTGTGCCAATTCGGGAACCATGTCGATTGCCGGGATCTTGATCCACATTTTTTCTTTGTTCATGATGATCGGGACATTGAAGTTCATCGACATTCCCTGCAGTGCAATCTTGGCATCCAACTGCAGTTCTGTTTGCATCGGATCTACTTGGGTGGTACCTTTAAACGTCAACTCCGACTTTTCCAGAGCGTCCAGCACCATCTTGATCTGAGCCGCTTCCGGACTGTTCTCGAACTCTTCTCCTTCGAGGTTGGCCCGGAACTTCAACGCTCCTTCAAAACTGTAGGAGTTTAGCGTCAGTTGGTTGTTGTACGCATCCTGCAATACTTGTTTCGCGCTCTTCTTTTCTCCACACCCGGTTACAAAAACCGCTAGCATAGTAAGAATGGAGAGCATGATGAGCAATACTCTTTTTTTGGACAGCATGGTTGTTCCTCCCCCAGATTTTGTCACACTTTCCCATTATAACGTCGGATTCGACAAATGGAATCGAAAAATGATCGCTCCTCCAAAAACGGGAAAATATTTCTATTTTTTCATTCAATCGGATGAGACAAAAGAACTATATCTCAAGTATGGCACACCGTCAAGTAACATTCCTTCCCATCGTATTCAGGGATGACCACTCGATCCGGAAAGTGCAGGTTGATACCCAGTCGCCATTGCCTTTGTCTGCTTCACCGTCATCGTGAAAAGATGATCACCACGACAGTGCCGAGTGCCGTCAGTGATGGGAGCGATCCCATCCTTTTCTACGTTTATCGCGTCGTAAGGTTACAAACAAATCGGAGAAAAAAATGTCTTGGAGACGAAACCGCCGCTGCCCGAATCAACGATTGGACATTGCTTGTATTGGACATTGCCCGTGCAGCCAACGGACGAGCTAAAACGATTTCCTGGATAATCCCATCACTTGCTCCACCTCAAGCAGCTTGCGATTGGCCGCCTCGTTAGCCCTGGCTGCACCCTGATCGAGGATCTGGTCCAATTCCTGCGAATCTATCAACTCGTGGTATCGCTGCTGCAGTGGCGCCAGAGCCTGTACCACCAGCTCGGCCAGATCCGATTTCAAGCTGCCGTACCCTTTTCCGCTGTACTCCTGTTCAATCTGCTCCAGCGCTTTTCCACTGAGAGACGAATAGATGCTGAGCAGATTGGAGATGCCCGGCTTTTGCTCCCGGTCATAGCGGATGATGTTGTCCGAATCAGTCTGTGCCCGCTTGATCTTTTTGACAATAGTATCCGGTTCGTCCAGCAGCCCGATATACCCGCCCGGATTGGGATCAGATTTGCTCATTTTTTTGGTCGGCTCCTGCAGCGACATGATCCGCGCTCCTGATCTGGGTATACGAATCTCCGGCACCTGAAACAGCGGACCATACCGTCGGTTGAAGCGTTCAGCCAGGTCCCTGGTCAATTCCAGGTGCTGCTTTTGATCATCGCCAACCGGTACAAAATCGGTATCATACAGCAAGATATCGGCGGTCATCAATGGCGGGTAGACCAGCAGGCCGCCGGGGATTGCTTCACCTCGCCCCTGTGATTTGTCCTTGTATTGCGTCATTCGTTCCAGTTCACCTACATAAGCGGTGCACATCATGATCCAACCCAGCTTGGCGTGTGCAGGCACCTCAGACTGGACAAACAGCGTCACCTGCTGCGGATCGAGACCCGCGGCCAGGTAGAGTGCGGCCAGCCTGCGTATGTTTTGCCGCAACTGCGCCGGTTCCTGCGGCACCGTGATCGCGTGCTGGTTGACGATACAGAAATAGCAGCGGTAATCCTGCTGCAGTTCCACGAACTGTTTGAGGGCACCTAGATAATTGCCCAGTGTGATGATGCCGCTCGGTTGAATGCCCGAAAAAATGGTTTTCATCCTTTTCCCTCCTGTGTTTTGCTACCCCTTTGACTACAGTCAGTGGTTCCCGGCACACGCTAACGCGTACGGCAATTCGGCCGGAAACCGGTCGACTGCAAAGCAAAAAAGCCCATCCATCCCTGTCGATGCAGGGACGAATGGACCGCGGTACCACCCTGATTACTTTGGCACAAAGCCAAAATCACTCTGCCGTGCAAACCTTCTACACGGTGTCCGTGGTAACGTCTGGACGGGACGCCAAAGCCTACTTCCTGACGGGTTCGGTCTGGAGCTCGGAAGTCCATTCAACATGCATTCCGCACCGGTTCTCACCTACCCACCGGCTCTCTGCAGCTTCCTGTCATGTCTACTCTTCTTCCTCATTGCCGAAAACTATCGTTATCGCTTCCTGTCATTTTTATAACAGTATACCTACCGTTTTCTCTCTGTCAAGTGAGACGAGAGGCCGTCCCGTCCCATCCCAGTCACATCCCAGCCTGGACCGTAACCGTTCCATCTGCCTATCAGCACACCACAACGTTTGACTGTACGGTTTTCTGCCGAGTATAATAAGGATAAGGAGGCAGATAGCGTGGGACGACAGTATCGCATTGGAGAGTTGGCCCGAGAGATGGGCGTTTCAAAACGAACAATTGATTATTACACGCAGCTTGGGCTGCTGCAACCAGAACGCTCGGAGTCCAACTATCGCTACTACACTGACCGGAGCGTCGAAAGGCTCAAGCTGATTCAACAGTTAAAAAGAGAAAAGCTAACCCTCGAGGAGATTCGGGATCGGTTGGCACTGCTGGAACGACTGGATCCTTCCCATGTTCCGGAGAAAATCCACGAGTTGCACCACCAAATCTGCCACCTTGAAAACAACTTGCTGGAAGTAAAGGAGCTGCTCGGTCGGCTGGACAGCAGTCAGCGTCGTATCTTGGCCAACCAGCTCTCCGTTCCCTGCTTTTCGCTCTACCATACACTGGCGATGATCCTAGGACTATAACCGAACACAAACACGAGAGAATAGGAGTGGTGTGTGATGTTGTTTCATCCGATGGACTTTCTCATTTTTATCGCATTTGGTCTGTCGTTGTGGGCGCAGTTTCGGGTAAAAGGGACGTTTGCCCGCTTTGCCGATACCGCAGCTTCCTCCGGCATGACAGGAGCGGAAGCCGCGCGCCGGATGCTCGATGCCAATGGCCTGTCCCACATCCCGGTGGAGCACGTGCCGGGCATGTTGACCGATCACTACGATCCGCTGTCTAAAGTCGTCCGCTTGTCCGATCGCGTCTACTTTGAGAACTCCATCTCCGCGATTTCGGTCGCCTGTCACGAAGTGGGGCATGCCATCCAACATAAAGCGGCCTATCCGATGCTGGTGGCCCGCCACTACATCTTTCCGGTGGTCAACCTGACTTCCGGAGTAGCGCCGCTGCTGTTATTGGCCGGTATTTTCATGGGATTGAGCGGACTGACCCTGCTGGGGATCATCTTCTTCAGCGTGGCGGTCACTTTTCAATTGATTACCCTGCCGGTTGAGTTTAATGCCAGCAGCAGGGCCAAACGCCTCATGACGGAAATGGGCTTTATCAACGGCGCAGCTGAACAAGCGGGCGTGAGCAAGGTGCTGAATGCCGCCGCTTTGACGTACGTGGCCGCCGCACTGGTCTCGCTGTTGGAACTGCTCAAGTTCATCATGATTTTCCGCAGTGAAGAATAACCCCATCGGAAAAGAGGGGCAATCGGCCAGCAGGATAATGGGTTTTGTTCCAAGGTAGAAAACATCTCAAAAACATGTGAATGGCGTGCAAACTGACAACAGTTTTGACACGCCATTTTTCTTGTTATGTAATTGGACGTGAGCAATTCGCTGTTATGAGCGCTGCGGCTTCAAAAAGATGAAGCTGCTGCCTAAACACGAGATGCACGAAGGTGAGTTAAAAGATTGTTGGCTATCCGTTTTCCATCAGCAGCCCAGCGGCTGGCCCACATCTGCGAGCAGCTTGGCTGCCGCCCGATCAGCGAGCACCGTCACATTTGGATGGAGTTGGAGATACGAGGCGGGCAGGCCGTTCTCCACCTTTCCGCAAACCATCCGATACAGTGCCTCTGCCTTTGCCTCGCCGGACGCCAGCAGCAGGATCTTCCTGCTGTTCTGCATAATCGTGCGAATGCCCATCGTGACCGCCTGATGCGGCACCTCTGTTGGCCGAGCAAAAAAACGGGCATTCGCCTGGCGTGTGTGTGCCGCCAATCGTACCACTCTGGTGCCTTCACCGGGATCGGCGCCCGGTTCATTAAATCCGATATGCCCGTTGGCCCCAATCCCCAGGATTTGCAGATCAATCCCGCCAGCCTGGCGAATCAGTTCCTCGTACCGGCGGCAGACGAGCGACAGATCACTTGCGTCACCGCACGGGATGTAGGTTCGCTCCGCCCTGATGTTAATCTGGGAAAACAGATGCTGTTGCATGAACGAACGATAGCTGTTGGGATCATCCGGGGTCAGACCGACGTATTCATCCAGATTAAACGTCGTCACATCGACAAAGTCCAGCTGTTCTTCCCGATGCAGCCTGATCAACTCCTGATAGAGCCCCATCGGTGTACCGCCGGTGGCCAACCCCAGCACAGCCTGCCGTTTGCGCCTGATCAGTCCGGCCACGATGGCGGCCGCCTGCCGGCTCAATGTCTGGTAGCAGTCGACAATCTGTAACTTCATCTCCATCTCCTCACTCGTCAAACCAATCGCTACAATACAAAAGGATGGGCTTCCGACAGGGTAACCGGCAGTCGCCCACTCGCTGTTCTCTTGCCAGTCAGTACGTCCGCTGCCGCCCGCATCGCCTGCGGTCGGCTCTCATAACAAGCTAGATAGGTAGAGACGTCGGGAAAATCAAGCAAATCAAACGGATTGCGCACTGCGACGACAATCAGCTTATCTCTGTACCGCTCGTGCAAAGCGCGAATCATCTTGGCCTGCTGCGGAAACAGGGCCGTATTGTACGTCGCAGCCACCACTTGCTCACAGCGGTCGCACTCTTCTACGATCTGCACAATCGCCTCGTCCGTCGGATCGGTATCCACTACCCGCTCGTACAAGTTGTTGCAGTCTGCCGCCAAACAAAATCCCAATGTCTCCTGCTGCTCGTAGATTTCGTCCACTGCCGAGGCGACGCTTACTCTCGGCCAGATCACACAGGTGTACTTCTGCCGGTCGAGCGGCAGATGGTTCCGTTCGTCTTTTACCAACGTGATGCTGGACTGACTGATCGACTCGACAAACCGCTGATTTGTAGGCAGCATCAGCCTTGGTTCCACTTCCTCGAAAGGCAGCATGCTGCATCTCTCCAACCTGCGCTGTTTGACACGCAGGATCCGTTCTACCGATCGATTGATCCGCTCCTCCGAGATGCGGCCGTTTTGCACGGCCTCTTCCAGGGTACGGAGCACGCTTAGCTGCCGGTCAAGGCGGTGACTGACCAACAAGATGTCCACCCCGGCCTCCACCGCCATGACCGCTGCCCGCTCCACACCGTAGTATTGGGCGATCGCATCCATCTCCAGACAGTCCGTAAGCACCAGGCCATCGTAGAGCATCTCGCCGCGCAGCAGACCATCGATCACCGCAGGGGAGAGTGTTGAAGGGAGACCTGACCCATCCAAAGCGGGAAAGACCACGCGAGCGGTCATCACCGCGTCCACCCCCTGCATCACCGCCCGCCGAAACGGCACCAGCTCCACCGCATGGATTCGCTCTTGGTCGTGTTCAATCACCGGCAGCCCGAGGTGGGAGTCTACCACCGTATCCCCGTGTCCCGGGAAGTGCTTGACCGTGCTCACCACGCCTTCCTCCTGAAAACCTCGAATCGCGGCAGCTCCCAGAGCGGCTACCAGGTCAGGACTTTCACCATAGGAGCGCACTCCGATCACCGGATTGCGCGGGTTGTTGTTGATGTCGAGGCAGGGAGCCAGGTTCATATTCACCCCTAAGAGTCGCAGCTCTTTGCCGCAGATCCGGGCGGATTCGCAGGCCGCCACTTCACTGCGGGTCGCACCGATGGCCATGTTGCCGGGGGGCAGGGTAATGCCGGCCGTAAACCGAGCCACCATCCCTCCTTCCTGGTCGCCGGCGATAAACAGCGGGATGTCCGAGACCTCTCTCGCTGCCTCCAGCAAACGCTGTGAGAGCTGGTGCAGCTGACGGGGAGAAGCGTAGTTGCGACTGAAATAGATGACGCCTCCCAGCCGGTTTTCGCGGATTAGGCGGAGAATCCCGTCTGTCGGCTGATGCCCGTCAAAACCAGCCATCACCATTTGTCCGATCTTTTCCGTGAGCGTCAATTCATCCACACGTCTCATCACGTCACATCCTTACATCGATTTGGTTGCTGCCTTTTCCCGATATTCGGAAGGGGTGATCCCGACGCACTTCTGGAATACTTTGCTGAAGTAACGGCGATCGGGGTAGCCTACCGCTCTGCTGATCTCTGAGATGTTTTTGCTGCTCATAACCAGCATCGACTGTGCTCGCTCGATCCGCTGTCTGGTCACGTACTCCACAAACGTCTCGCTGAACCTCTGTTTAAACAGCAGGCTAAAGTAACTGCAACTGATTCCCAGGTAACCTGCTACCTCTTCCACGCCTAGATCACGCGTCAGATGGCGATCGATATACGCTTTCGCCGAGACCATCAGCGTCTCGCTCGTCTTCTTGGTCACGCTCTCCTGTACACCGTTCTCCAGCAAATGACGGATCGTATGGAACAAATCTTTCAGATTGCGGCTCGCCTCCAGCTTCTCCCAGATCTGTTCCTCCTGATCAGTGGTGATGATCTTCATGCTCCTCATCTCCCGGACCAGATGCAGGACAAAATAACGCAGCATCTGTTCCACACGGACGAGCGAATACCCATTGATCCCTTGCATCCCCTGCTGCACACGGGCCAGAGCCTGACGAATCGCCGACAAGTCGTTACGCTGCAGTCCGTCGATCAACTCTTCCAGCATCCGCCACCACACGTTGTCACCGCTCTCTGCCCCCTGCTCTCCCCCCTCCTCAGGGATTAGCAGGAACGCCTTGTGCTGGCGTGTCAAATCGAAATGGATCGCCTTTCTCACCTGTTCGTAGCGGCGGGCAAGCTGGTGGATGGAGAGCCGTTCCCTGTACAGGCCAACGCTTATGGAGAATTGCAGGACCTCTTCCACTTGCCGCTGCATTTTCTCCGCCCACTCCCTCAGCAGATCGAGAGCAGATACCATCTGTCCGTTTTGTTCGGTCAGGATGCACCATTCGCCTTCCCGCACCTGCAGGACCGCCGCCCGGACAGTTCCCGATGTCAACACGTCCTCCAGTACGTTTTGTACCGCGAAGTTCCACAACTCGCGATCTTTCTGACTCCAGAAGCGAGCCTGCTGGGCGTAGTCATCCATGTCCACCACCAGCAGGTGATAGACCGGCTCGTCGTAGTGAATCTCTTGATCGAGCAGCAGATACTGCCCATGCGTCATCGACAGGCCCATCAGGGAATGAAGCAAAAACTTTTTGTACGCCAGTTCCCTCGCCGCCATCAGCCGTTTTCGCTCTTCTTGGCGCTCTTGCTTCTCCAGTCGGATCTGCTCGCTCACCCGTCTGATCACGTCGTGCAGTTCCTGATAGTTGATCGGTTTGACGATGTAATCCCTGACGCCGCTTCGGATGGCGGAACGCGTGTATTCAAAGTCTTTATACCCGGTCAGCATGATGATTTCGCAGGGCTTTTTCCCCTCCCTGATCCGCTCCACCAGACCGATCCCGTCCATCATCGGCATGCGGATATCGGTCAGCACCAGATCGGGGGTGTGACGGTTGTACAGTTCCATCGCTTCGATGCCATTGCGGGCCAACCCGACGATCTCCACGCCAAGCGCCTCCCACGGAACCACCACTTGCAAGTTTTTTAAAATGTTGACCTCGTCATCGACCAGCATCGCTTTAATGTCCATCCCCATCACCTCACCTGTACTTGGGAATCGTACACTTGATGGTGGTGCCTTCCCCCGGATAGCTGCAGATGTGGATCCCGTATGCTCTGCCGTACTGGATGCGCAGTCGGTCGGCCACGTTTTGCACGCCAAGGCCCCACCGTTCTTTCTTGCGTCCCGCTGCCTGTGCTGCGGGAATTTTCGGTGCCTGTTCATAGACAAACGTCGCCAGCACCTCATCGGCGATTCCGCTGCCATTGTCCTGAATAAAAAAGATCAGCCGATCCGCTTCCTCACGAGCCGTAATCGTAAGCTGTCCTCCAGCCGTCATCTGTTCAAACCCGTGCTGGATGCTGTTTTCCACCAGTGGCTGCAGGGTCAGCTTGAGAACCTTGTACTCCATCAGCGATTCCGGGATGTTGATCTGATAGTCGAACAGCTCCTCAAAGCGGTACGCTTGAATCTCCAGATAGCTTTTCAGATGGGCGATCTCCGTCTGGATCGGCACATGCTCCTCGCCGCTGATGCTGATCCTGAGGATGTTGCCCAGTCGGTAGATCATCTGGCTTACCTTTTGACCCTCGTTTTGCACCGCCAGCACATTGATCGACTCCAGCGTGTTAAACAGAAAGTGCGGGTTGATCTGTGCCTGCAGCAGCATGAGCTCCGCTTTTTTCTTCCGTTCCTGTTCCCGTTTCACCTGTTCCAACAGCCTCCGGATCGTCACCACCAGGCTGTTGAAGCCGGAGGAGAGTCGGGACGTCTCATCCTGGCCGTTTACTTCCGCCCGGACGTTTAAATCGCCCCACTCCACCTGTTTCATCAATTGCACGATCTGGATGATCGAACGGGCGATCCGGTTGACGAACAGCATATTAAACAGCAATGCAGCCACCAGACACAGCAACAGGATCCCGCCCACCCATTTGGCCAACAGCACGCTCTCGTAGGTCAGCGATTCCCACGAAGCCGCTGAGACCAGATACCAGTCGTCAACGGGCAGCTTGTAGATGGACATCAAGCTCTCCTCTCCGTCTACTCTCGCCTTGAAGCTCTGATACTCCGGTGTCAGGTGAAACGTCTCCTCGACGAAGTAATGCAGATTCTGCCCATTGAGATGCTGGGCGGCGTCAAACAGCACCAACCCATCCTGATTGACCAGCATGTAGCGATTGCTCTGTTTGCCGTTGGCGCCAAACCCTTGGAAAATCCGCTCCAGCTCCGATACGTGCACCTGCATGAAGAAAAACGCTTTGTCTTCGAAATCTTCCATGTCTTTGACCAAGCGAATCTGGGTAAACAACACCTTGTTTCCGGTCAGCTCACGGAATTCGAACGGCCCGATCCAGACCGGGCGCCCGTTTTGCTCCCTCACCTGCTGCATGATCGGCTTTTCCAGCACCCGCTGAAAAGGAATCACCTCGTTGGGATTGCGAAAGGTCTTGTAGACAGTGCCGTCCATCTTGTACAGAGCAACGAAGGTGACCGCGGGATAACGGAAAAACAGATTGGCCATCTCCCATTCCGCCTGGTTCTTGACGATCTGGTCGTTTGCCTTTTCTCCGTCAAAGCTGGTGAGCAAGTGTCGCTGGATCACCGGATTGGTGATGCCCGCATTGGAGATGTTGTTCAGTTCGTTGAACAGATAGTAGATGTTGCGGCTGATCGCTTTCATGGTTACTTCCGCATGTTCTCCGTAGCTCTTTTCGATCAGGTTCTGGGAGAGCCAAAACGTAACCGATCCCAAAAGGATCAACGGGATGATAATAAACGTGATGAAGGCGATCAAAAGCCGCTGCCTGATGTTTGTCATACGTGCCTATCCTTTCACGCTGCCGGCTGTAACTCCCTCAATGATCTTCCGCTGCAGGATCAGGTAGACGATCACAACCGGGACGACGCTGAACATGATCGCCGCCGACAACAGCGAGTAATTGGTCTGAAACGCATCCTTAAACACCGACATGCCGACGGGAAGCGTCCGCAAACTCTCTTTGGACAGCATCAACATAGCCATGATGAATTCGTTCCAAATGTTGATGAAGTTCAGAATAAACACCGTCGCCAATGCCGGGCTGCTGACCGGCAGTATGACTCGAAAAAACAGGCCGACAGCACCAAGCCCGTCCATCACCGCCGCCTCCTCCAGTTCTCTCGGGATGGAGCGCATGAAGGCTGCCAGGATGAAGATGGTGACCGGCAGGGCAAACGTCGTATTGATCAGGATCAACGAGAGGTGGTTGTCAATCAGGCCCATCTGCTGTACGAGGCGATACAGCGGAATCAGCAGAGCGCCGCCTGGTACCACCAAGCCCAGAAGAAACAATTGGTAGACCATCGTGCTCATCCTGGGAAAGTTCATCCGGGCGATCGCATAAGCGGCTGCCGAGCCAACCAACAGGATCAGCAGGCTGGTCACCACGCTGATGTACAAGCTGTTCAAGAAGTAGGTGCTCACCTTGGCCGTTTGCCATGCTTCGACGTAGTTTTGCCATTGCAGTTGGGCAGGCAAGCCCCACGGGTCCTCCGTGATTTCCCGCGGTGTCTTGAACGAGGAGATGGACAGCCAGACCAGCGGATAGAGGGTGATCAGCAGGTAAGCGCTGAGAACGAGATGAGCAACGAGATTTTTTCGCAGGAGCGAGGAAAACATCTAGTATTCCACCTCCTTCTGCTTGCGGGACAACAACTGGATGACCCAGGCGAACAGCAGGGTGAGAATGAAGATGGCAACCGCAATCGCGCTGCCGTATCCGTACTGGTACTCCTGGAACGCTTTTTTCAGCATGTAGGTGGCCATCACTTCCGTCGTGCCGAACGGTCCTCCTTCCGTCATGACGAGGACGATGTCAAGCGCTTTCATCGAACCAGACACGGAAAGCATAAAGATGACTACGAGCACGGGGCGAATCAGCGGCAGCGTGATAAAGCGCAGCTTATGCAGGGCACTAGCCCCATCAATGTCAGCCGCTTCGTCAATCTCGCGCGGGATGTTGAGTATCGCCGCCAGGATCAAGACGATGTAAAAGCCGTTCCACTGCCAGGCGTTGGCGATCAGGATGCTGATCATGGCCCAGTTAGGGTCGGACAGCCAGTACTGTGTTAACGAGTCGAGATTCAGGAGGCGAAGCACCGTATTTAACAGTCCAACATCAGGATGATAGATAAACAGCCACAGCACACCGACGACAGCCGTAGACAGGATCGTCGGCAAAAACACCCCGGTTCGGTAAAACTGGCGAAACCTGCGCACTCTGCTCAGCATAAACGAGATACAGATGATGATCGGCAGGCCGATAAACGTGCTGAATAAAATGAAGTAGATGTTGTTCAGAAAGGCTTTGCGAAATGTCTCATCGGAGAGCAGTTCCATAAAGTTGTGCAAACCGATAAACTTCTTTTGGGAAATGCCATCCCATTGAAAAAAGCCGTAATAGAGCGACTCGACAATCGGAATGCCCATAAAGACGATGTAGAGGAGAATTGCAGGTAGCAAAAACATAAGAAACAGAAACAGTCTTGTCAATACTTTGTTCATCTCTTACCCCCATCCATGGCGCAGCCAACCCCCTTTTGCAGAAGAGGAGCCACTCGGCAAAGTGGCTCCTTTTGGTTGACAGCATGCTACTCCTTGCTCTGGTTGGCTTTGTCCTGCTCCTTCTGCATTTGTTCGGCGACCTGCTGAGGCGTCTTCACCTTTCCGATCAACTCTTGCAGGGCGGTTTCCGTCGCCAGTTTGACCGACGGCTGAACAATCGCGTCGTACGCTTTCCAGGAGCTGCTCGAATCGTTGATCGCCTGGATCACTTCGGCCAGCAGCGGATCGGCCCCTGACGTGTCGGACAGTTTGGTCGACGGCAGCAGGCGGTCTTCCACCAGGAAGCGACGGGTGACGTCTTCCGAGAAGTATTCCTGAATGAAGGCGTACACCATCTCTTTCTGTTCGTCAGTTAAGTCGCTGGAGAACCCAAAGCCATTGGAGTAACCGGCGTTGATCGAATTCTGATCCCCTTTTCCGCCGTCAATCGCCGGAAAGCGGAAGAAGCCGATGCTGCCTTTGAGGTCGCCAGCTTCGTCACTGCTGAAGCGGGTGGCGTCCCAACTGCCGGTGTAGACCATCGCCGCCTCCCCTTTCAGGAACCGTGCCCCCTGATCGGAGTAGGGCAGGCCCAGTGCCCCTTTGGTGAAGAAGTCATTGTCTCCGAGATAGGCGAAATCTTCAAACGCTTTGACTGTTTCCGGATCGGTCCACTTGCGCTCGCCGGTAACCAAGCCTTCGATCCCGGCAATCCCGGCGTTTCGTTCCCAGATGACATTGAACAGCATCGCATTGACCCAGCCGTCTTTGGCCGCCAGCGCAATCGGTGTCTTGCCGGCTGCTTTTACCTTGTTGCCGAGATCGATCAGTTCATCCCAAGTCTTCGGAATGCTCAGGTTCAACTCTTCAAACATTTTTTTGTTGTAAAAGAGCCCTTCCGCGTATCCGCCGATCGGCAGACCGTAGACTCGTCCGTCCACCGTAAACTCTTCCAGGCTGACGAACCTGTCCTCCAGTCCCGACTCTTTGAGGAAGTCGGTCAGATCGAGCAGACGCCCCGCTTTGACGTAGAGCTTGGTATCCGCCCCGCCAAACATCTCAAAGATCTTCGGCGGGTTGCCGGCCGCCATCTCCGCTTTCAGCTTCTGGTCGCGGTTGACGACTTCATCGACACCCTCTACCTCAAACTTCAATCCCGGATGCTTCTGCTCCAGTGATTTGAGCACGTCCATCATGATTTCCAGCCGCTTCTTGCTCGTTTCTTTTATCTGGGTATGGCGAAAAGAGAGCACCACTTCTTTTGCAGCACTGTCACTGGTACCGCCGCCTGCCGCCTCTCCACCACCGCCGTTGCTCGCCGACGGGTGGGAATTCGTCTCGGCCCCGCCACAAGCAGCCAGTGCGATGACGAGCAGCATCAGCAGGAGACGAAACAATCTACTGGTCTTTTTCATCTAGTCCCCCTCTTTCTAATGGAATCGGTTTCATTTGTGTTCATTATAAAAGTGGAGGGATTTTCCGGGTAAGTCGAAATATCTCAAATGGAGGGGGAGAATTGTCTAGCCTGGGGGCGGGCGGGGGTGGCTGGCGTTGGGGTGGAAGGGAATGGTTTTCGAGAGAGGGATTTCTGAAAGGGCGGGATGCGGATGGATTGGATCGGGGAGGGGGTTTGTGCTTGTAGAATCCTTATAGGTACGATATAAACCGACCCAATCGAGGCAGCCAAGCGCATTTGTGCGAGCTAGTTTCAATTCCTCATAGGTACGATACAAACTTGAATATTACATTGTTTTTCTCGAAGACTTCTTCGTTTCAATTCCTCATAGGTACGATACAAACGCCTGACCGCGTTGGTGATCTTCTCCAGATGCTCCAAGTGTTTCAATTCCTCATAGGTACGATACAAACAGGTACGTCCGCGAATTGTGCCAGCGGTATGAGGAGAAAGTTTCAATTCCTCATAGGTACGATACAAACAAATCTAAAATCCTATTGACTAATTTAAAAATATCATAGTTTCAATTCCTCATAGGTACGATACAAACCCCAACAATAACCATAATATCAACATTCTATCTTTACCACTATTCTCCCGCAAGAGGGAAAAACGAAACAAAGATAAGTCGATTTACATCCCATTCCCATCGATTATCTCACAATACCTGCAGTTTCCTCGTTTTTTCCTTTTGTCGTCGATCCCCCGGGTTTTATACGCTACTGGGGGTCGACGACAAAATGATCAAGCGCTGCTCCGGTCAATATCGACTCCCGCAAACAGTGCATGCAGTCAAACTTTCTCGCACGCGGTCATCCCTTTTTGTTCAAGATCCCTAAGTATTCTTTCCAAGGCCCAACATCCACCCTGTACCTCTCGGCCATGACCCGCACGATCTGAGCCATATGCGTGAAATCGTGAACCACCCACGTAGAAATCAGTTCTCTCACTTTCACTGCACCAAATGCAGGGTGTGAACCTGTCAATTCCAGATGCACAGCAGGATCTACGAGCGCCTTCAGTCTGGTTATATTTTCTGCTCTCACCGTTTTAAACTCTTGCAGCTTTTCTTCAATCGTCGTTTCGGACTTTTGATTCAAGTGGGAAAACCGATCAAATGGGGGAAAAGGTTTGTTTTCCCCTTCCTGAAGAATTGTTTCCAATCGCGGGATCCAGTTATGCTTCTCAGCCTCGATGAAGTGTTCAATCACTTCCGTGGCATTCCAGGTTCCTTCGCCTTCATTGCATTGCAACCATCCGTCAGACAAGCCGGATAAAAAATGCTCCAATGATTGTGGGGTGCGCTCCAGAACCTCAATCGCTTCTTTCATATCAAAGTTCATATGACTGCTCCTTCCTATAATTTATCGCAAGCAACTCTTTACACAAAGCACCCTGCAACAAGCTCTTGCACAACCTGCAGCCCCTATGGTCTGCCTAGCGTTGTTCATCATAGCGCCGGTTAGGTGGTTGGCGCCAACGCACTGTCGGTTGCGGCACATTTGTTCAGTCGCAGTTTTCCAACGCTGTCAAAATCCGATCCGGACGGACAAGCAACGGGTTTCGCAAACTCGCCTTGCGGATCATGCCCTCGGCAACAAAATCTTTCAATTGTTCGGTTACGGTTTCCCGAATGCTCCCGGCCATACTGGCTAACTCCTGATGGGTCAGTTTGATCTCTAACTGAACCCACCCTTCTCTAGATTCCTTTTCATCATGAATCGCTTGTTCATTCCCAAACTTCTGACACAGCTTGTGCAACAAATAAAGGAGTCTTTTTCTTACGCTTCCATACGCCATCAGTTCGAGCATTTCCTCGATTTCTTTTAAACGTAAGGAAACCAGCTCAATCAATCTTAGTCCCAGTTCCGGCTTTGCGGTGATGATCGTTTCGAATTGGTTTTTGTCGATCGTACAAATGATCGAGTCCACTATCGTTTCTGCATACAGATTTTCCGATCCTGTCGTAAAAGAGCCTACTTCACCGAAAAGATGTCCATCTCCTAAAATGTCAACTGTTAACTCCTTCCCCCCTTTCGATATCCGGTACAGACGAACCATTCCTGATTTCACAAAAAACAAGCGCTTTTGGGGCATGTGCGGAGAGGCCACGATCGTTTTTCTGGTAACGGTGTTGGCCGGGGTAACAGGTGCGAGAGATTCTAATTGTTCCAGATCCAAGTCCTTGAATAAGTTGATCCGCGATAAATATTTTATTTTGTCCAATCAGGGCCCTCCTGACAGTCACTTTGTAGCCCAGCCTACATTCATGATGGCAATCCCACTATATACTGTACTAGAAAAGGGACCCTGCTGAACATCTGAAAGGAGAGTGTGTGTTTGGATACGCTCGTGTTTATCAGTCAAATCATCTTGATTGCGATGTTTGCGTTCTTAGCCGGTATGAAGTTTCTCGGGACAAAAGCGACCATCCAGCATTGGAATGACTATCGGTATCCGCTCTGGTTTATGTATCTAACCGCTGCTCTTGAGGTTATGGGCATGATGGGGGTATTGGCGGGGATCTGGTATCCTGTTCTTTTGAGATACGCTGCGGCTCTGCTTGTACTGCTCATGCTTGGAGCGATCCACGCGCATCTGTTCAGGGCCAGACATAAACCGGTTATGGCGATCAATGCATTGCTGATGTTAGTATTGTCCGTGTTTCTTATTGTTGTTCAACTGTAAAAAAGGTTGCTGGTTGTGGGCGCGGACTTGGCTAGCTGCTGCGAATGGCTCTGGAGAGAGAAGCTATACATCATCTATATGCATTTGAAACCATCGATTTGAGTCTTTCTACATGCACCGTGTGCAGGCATATCACTGCTAATTACGTTTTCTATTGGTTTCTGATAAAACCTTCTTGAATGGAGGTTTTTTTGCATGAATGGGGTAGGGAGATTCAATGAAAGGCAACAGAATGAGTGAAATCGCAGGTTTTTTTTATATAGAGTCCGGTTCGGTTTCAATCTCCTCATAGGTACTAAACAAACCCGATGGTTGCTGCCGAGATACATGGATTTCCATGTGGAGTTTCAATTCC
This sequence comes from Brevibacillus humidisoli, assembly GCF_020923435.1. Classification (NCBI taxonomy): domain Bacteria; kingdom Bacillati; phylum Bacillota; class Bacilli; order Caryophanales; family Paenibacillaceae; genus Brevibacillus; species Brevibacillus humidisoli. Next base: position 3,253,066 of record NZ_CP087263.1, read on the forward strand.
TCATAGGTACGATACAAACATGTGAACCTGTGCTTCTGCCCGTACTTCCTTGGTGTCGTTTCAATTCCTCATAGGTACGATACAAACACATCGGGCACAGCCCAACATACCGCAACGTGAGGGGTTTCAATTCCTCATAGGTACGATACAAACCATCAGCCGCCAAGTGGCCGGAACTACGCGATGAACCAAGTTTCAATTCCTCATAGGTACGATACAAACGATTTTATCTTCCCTTCAACTTTGATCTTAGATAAATAGTTTCAATTCCTCATAGGTACGATACAAACTTTCGGAAAGCAGCACCTCGCAGCCTTGTTTTCTCAGGTTTCAATTCCTCATAGGTACGATACAAACTGGAGCAACTCCACTGCGTGCAGTGCAACCGGTTGTTTGGTTTCAATTCCTCGTAGGTACGATACAAACTGTGTTCCATCCGTCGCTGTACCAACGGGAGTTTGAGTTTCAATTCCTCATAGGTACGATACAAACCATCCTCATGTGCGGAGACTCAACAAACAAGCAGGATGGTTTCAATTCCTCATAGGTACGATACAAACCGCGACAAACTGGCCGGGGAATACGTGGACTTTCGAGGGTTTCAATTCCTCATAGGTACGATACAAACTGGACGACTCTGGAGTCGGTGGCGGTGTCACGGACCGTCGTTTCAATTCCTCATAGGTACGATACAAACTCGAGTGGAATCGCCATTTTTCCGTCGTTCGTGACGCGCAGTTTCAATTCCTCATAGGTACGATACAAACGTTGGAGTGGACGACGATGAACGAGAGTCCAACTGGTTTCAATTCCTCATAGGTACGATACAAACAAAAAAAACTTTTGCTGCCTGCGCCCCAGCAAAACGGTTTCAATTCCTCATAGGTACGATACAAACTTGTTCATGCTACGTGGAGTGCTGAACATATTCCGATGAGTTTCAATTCCTCATAGGTACGATACAAACATCTATCTGAGTGCGCTGTTTGCAGCGTAGTAGCAGTTTCAATTCCTCATAGGTACGATACAAACTCGGCTGTACAACCTAAGTTCTGCCTTTCCGGGATACCTAGTTTCAATTCCTCATAGGTACGATACAAACCGAGGTGCTGAACACTCTATTCACACGAATAGTGGAAAGGTTTCAATTCCTCATAGGTACGATACAAACAGTATATTCTACCAAAGTTAACGCTGGCTATCTATTGTTTCAATTCCTCATAGGTACGATACAAACCTGCGAAACTGCTCTATCAGCAGATCGGGTTGTTAACGGAGTTTCAATTCCTCATAGGTACGATACAAACGGGAGAATTGTTGTCCTATCCATTCAGAAGGGGGGGTCTGTTTCAATTCCTCATAGGTACGATACAAACAAGCTCCAATTCCACATCTACCCTAGTACGAGCAGGAGGGTTTCAATTCCTCATAGGTACGATACAAACCTGCATCCCTAGTGAAACGAGATACTCTTTTATGACGTGTTTCAATTCCTCATAGGTACGATACAAACGATGCTGCCCAAAGTCTCCATGATGCCAGCAATGTGTTTCAATTCCTCATAGGTACGATACAAACGCGGAATAAATCGTCGTCCGACATAGCCGTGTATTGTTTCAATTCCTCATAGGTACGATACAAACCTTCGCCTCCATTGTAATAGCTTTGATACCGCCAAAAGTGTTTCAATTCCTCATAGGTACGATACAAACACCAGCAGGGAGGGATGATGGATGAGGACTGAAGCGCTGTTTCAATTCCTCATAGGTACGATACAAACCCAAAAAACCCCTGCCGTAATAACCTTTCTTAAAAATACACCATCTTACCAAAAAACTCCATACCTACCTGCAAACTTCACTTCCCTCCTTCTCCCACAACACTTTTGCCAAAAAAGCATTTGTCGTCGATCCCCAGGGTTTTCTACACTACTGGAGGTCGACGACAACATTATCAGCAGTCTTTTACATAATCAAGAGAAGCCCGGATTCTCCGATGACAGGGAAAGTGCGAGCCAGGATCTAGCCCAACCTCGCTCACCATCGACTCCCTGTCATCAAGGCGATCTTAGATAAAAAACGGAAGCTGTTCAGCCCCAACCATCCGAGCGTACAAGAAAAGCTGTCCCTTGTGATGTATCTCGTGATCGATGGCAAGTTTGACCAGCTTTTTCCTCGGTCCATGCAGGTTGGGATGCGGCGAAGCATACTCTTTTTCCAATTCTTCATCGGTCATCGAAGCAAACGTATCCTTCGTCTGTTCGGTAAAGCTCTGAACAGCCCGGCGTACATCTGCCATCGTATGGCATTCTTCCACAGAGGGCATAGTGATCTTGCCTTCTCCGCTCTTGGCGGTGCTGACGAACATGTCGGTCGATGCGGCGATGTGCAGGGCCAGTTCGCCCAGTCCCATCGCCCCCGACCACGGTTTATAACCAATCTGGCCATCCGGGATTGCATCTAGCAGTCGTTGCAATGCCTCGCGATGCTTCAACCATTCCTTCATCATCTGTTCCGATAGACTCATCGTTTCATCACTCCACTTCATTTTATGTCGGAGATGTGTTGGCCGTATTGCCGGAATATTTTACCGATGGTAGCATGAAGAAATATAGCATACCAACCGAGAACCCGTATTGTAAAAACACGACATTGCGCTTCATGTAACCGTAAGATGTAAGATAGTCGTTCTTTTTGGGGGGATCAGATTGCATTCACATGCGGAAATACCGAGAGGCATCTTAAACGCAAGCGCAGCGGAGAACAAGTTCAGACTTACGTGGTATCCCCCGTCTACCGAGCTTAGCCTTGTTGTAGAGCGTTACTGGATCGTCGAGTGGGATTTGACGGGACAGGAACCGTATCGCCAGGAGAAGCTTCCCCATCCTTGCGTCAACCTGGTCGTTGAGAAGGGAAACACCCGAATCTTCGGAGTAGAGCGGGAGAAGACATCTTATCTGCTGCAAGGGAAAGGCAAAGTCTTCGGCATCAAGTTCAAACCAGGCTCCTTTTACCCCTTTGTCCAAACGCCTGTTTCTACCTTTACTGACGGCTCCCTCAGCATTCGCGAGGTTTTTGGCGTAGACGGCCACTTGCTGGAGCAAGAGATCCTATCCTCCCCAGACGCGAAAGCAATGGTTCAGCTTGCGGAAAACCTGATCCGTCGAAAACTCCCGGGGATCGACGAGAATGTCAGATTGATTCATCAGATTGTTGGCCGAGCCATTGCCGATCCCGAGATGATGAAGGTTGACGATCTCTCCAGAGAATTCGCTGTCCATCCAAGAACATTGCAGCGGCTGTTCCGTCAATACGTCGGGGTAAGTCCGAAATGGGTCCTGAAACGGTATCGACTGCATGAAGCAGCGAACAGAGTAGAAAGCGGGGAAGTGCCTGATTGGCGCAAGCTGGCACTGGATCTCGGGTATTATGATCAGTCCCATTTCATCAGGGATTTTAAAAGGATGATTGGTTCTTCTCCACAGGAGTATGCGAGCAGATGCGCTGGAGGCGCGGGGTACAGCTAAAGGCAGGGAGCGGTCTTCCGTCTCAAATGAAAAACCGAAACCGCAAAGAGAAACGAAATGAACAAAAAAACCGCGTGACCTAGACAATCACGCGGTAGCCGATCAGAATCACCACAACAAACAAGACAAGACAGCCGATCAGGAAACCAAGGCTGGGACGTTGCTTGGACGCCCGTACCATCGCCATCTCTGCCAACGAGATCGTGGCGATGCCAAGAAGCCCTTTGATGTAATAGAGCGGGTCATCGGTACGAAAGGCGAGCAGCATCCAGATTCCCGAAACAGCAATAATCACGTACATCAGGCGGAGGATCATCTGGATCACTTTGGCAATCTTCTGCTTGTCCAGACGGTACAAGACGTACCCGATAATCAATAGTACGAAAGCGACTTCCCATGCGCCGACATGAGACTGAATCAGCGGATTGTATAATTGACCCAACGTTGATTCAACTCCTTATTACCAAATAATAAGCCATATCTATTTTACTATATCATACCAGCAGGGAGTTGGGCTAACCGAGGTGTGTCACTTCTGGGAACAAACACCGGGGTAACACGGGTACACATAGTAAACAGAGACAGACTGAGGAAACCCTCCTTCGCTTGATCCGTCCCCAACCATCAGCTTTCCATCGCTTTCGCCAATGCGTAGAGCTTGTTGATCGTCTTCCAGTTCCGCACGGTCGCTGGTACGCCCAGCTTGTGCAGATTGCCGGCAAGCTTGGAATTGCGCACACTATTACGAAACAAAAGATAGAACTCCCGGCCTACAATCCGGTACTCCTCGCGTTCGCTGTTGTACGCACTGAGTCTTTGCACTCCTTCGGGTGACGAGGCTTCGGGCAGCAGAGCAACATAGAGACTCTCTCCTGCCGAAGATGCTTCGGCTTCCCGTACTGCCTCCTCGGAAAACGGGCAGTTGCCGATAATCTGCTCCAGTTCAGCGGACGTTCTCAGCACCACGGTGACCGTAAACCCGAATACCGCAGAGAACTCCTGTTCAATCCGCTGGCGCAGCGATGCTTCCCGTTCGTCCGATATAAACAGGACATTGCCGCTTTGAATATAGGTCTGCACCCGCTCCAACCCCATCGTTTCAAACATGCGTCTTAATTCGGCCATCTTGATCAGATTATTGCCGCCTACATTGATCCCTCTCAGCAGTGCGATATAAACCGTCATACCGATCCCCCTTCTCTTTTCTGTTTTTAGTAGGCTTAGCAAGTGTACGTATCTATGAAACTCCCATTATCAAGTCCATCTCACGTAGTACTTCCTCTTGATCGTGATAACCGCTGATTCCTCTTCATACGTTTTTCGCCCTATTGATGCAGTAATCGTACTGTACGCGATTCATCCAAACCTTGTATTGTAAAAAAGCGACAATTGCCAACCTGCATACATGTTCTGCATGTAAAAACCTCTCCAGAACGTAACGGAGAGGCAGTGAGGTAACATTTATTCTCTTTTAGCGTGTTGTCATTACCTAATAATTGACTGCTGTCGGTAAAAATTCACAATCATTTAAGGAGTACCACATCCCAACCATTCGTTGTCATCCCGATCCTCCTTGTCGGAAAGGATACTCACCAGCAACGCTCACCACAACACTACACGCTGGCCGATCTCCCTTTCCCTTGCACGCTCGTATATCTGTCTGGCGACGACGACATCCATTGCGGCCAATCCAACCGATTTAAACACGGTCAGCTCCTGATCGCGCTCGCGTCCCGCTCTGGTTCCCGCAACGATTTCGCCCAGTTCGGCGTGAAGCTGCTGACTGGTAAAAACGCCCTGCTCGATCGGTACAATCAGGTCACCCGTCTCTTCCAAGGCCGCTTCACGTGATTCTACCACTACTTTATCCGCACCAGCGATGATCTCCGTCGGCAGTTCCTGCATCTCGGGCCGAAACGAACCAATCGCATTGATATGGGTACCAGCGGACACAACCTCCGCCGAGAAAACAGGTGTGGCATGGTTGGTAGCCGTGACCACAATATCGGCGCCCGCCACTGCCCGATCCGCCTCGGCAACCACCTCCAGCCGGACACCGGTCACCTGCTGCCGCAATCGTCCTGCCAACTCCTCCGCTTTTGCCGGAGTGCGGTTATAGAGACGAATCTCCCGGAGCGGCCGAACGGCCAAGATCGCTTCGATTACCCCTGTTGCCTGCGCCCCCGTTCCTATCACACCAAGTACAGAAGCGTCCGTGCGGGCGAGGTGCCGTGTCGCCAATCCGGCGGCGGCACCGGTGCGCAGAATCGTCAGCTGAGAGGCCTCCAGCAGTGCCAGCGGTTCTCCCGTATCGACATCGGAGAGGATCATCACACCGTAGATCGTCTCCTTTCCCTTTCCTTTATTCATCGGGAACACAGATACAAACTTGCCCCCCAAACTGTCGGTCGCCTGCACCAGAGCCGGCATGAACAGCGAGGTCCCGTTTGCTTGGGAGACCGGTATGGCCGTGCGGATCGGAACGACCGCCCGGCCAGCGGAGGACTCCCGCAGAGCCACTGCCACTGCTTGGATCGCTTCTTCCATCGTGATCAACTGCCGCAGATCAGCGGCACTGAGCACAAGCATCCCATCACTCCTTTGCGGTCGTTGCGATGAACTGTGATTGTAGTGATCTGTCGTTCTACCGTTGCGGCTATCGAAGCAAAAAGCCTTCAGCCAATGGATCGGTTGGGTCTACCACAAACTGATGCAAACCCGTCACAAACGCCCTCCCCTCGATTCTCGGCACAATCGCCGGGAACTGGGCCACCTGGGTCGTGCTCAACACCTCTGCGACAAACTGACTGCCGACAATCCCTTCGTGCACAAAACGCTTTCCCACAGGCAGCATGCCTCTCTGATGCAAAGCAACCAGCCGGGCGGCAGTGCCGGTACCACAGGGAGAGCGGTCGATTTGGGCATCCGCAAAGATTGTCACGTTGCGCAAGTCGGAGTCGGCCCGCTGCGGTTGATCTGAGATGATCACTCCGTAGATGCCCTGCAGTTCCTGCTCCTCCGGATGGACCACATCCAGCTTGGCCTCCACCTGCTCTTTGATCATGCGTCCCCACTTTTGCAGTGCGGGTAGTTGATCGATCTCCACCTTCACCTCCAGGTCTTTGGCCTGCACAATCGCGTAAAAAGCTCCGCCAAAAGCGACATCTACCGCAAACCGCCTTCCCTCGCACTCCAGCTCCAGATCCTGAGCGTAGACAAAGGACGGCACGTTTTCAAAAGAAACGGATGTCACTTCTCCCCCTGTCCAGGTGGCCCGAGCGATGATCTTACCTGCCGGACTGTCGATCACAATCGGCCGCGCAGGATCTTGCAGCTGCAAATAACCGGTCTCCAGCACAACTTTGACCACGGCGATCACACCATGTCCGCACATCGTGCTGAAGCCCTCGTTGTGCATAAACAACACGCCAAAGTCGGAGTCTTCCTGCACCGGTGGCGTAATCACGCAGCCGTACATCCCGTGGTGTCCGCGCGGTTCATACATCAACACCTGACGAAGGTGATCAAGATGTTCGCGAAAATACGCCCTTCGCTCCATGATCGTGCTGCCCGGAAGCGGTGGAATTCCGCTGGTGATGATCCGCAGCGGTTCTCCCCCTGTGTGCGTATCGATCGTGGTAAACAACTTGTTTATCTTCATACCACTGCCCTCCCCTCTGTCGGACGCGAACCGGACACTTAGAAGCTGTGTTTGATTGCACAGGTTTTGATTTCACTGTAAAAGTCGAGTGCGGCCTGGCCTTGTTCGCGGGAGTGGGAACTGGACTGCTTCATTCCGCCAAACGGCGCTTGATACTCCACCCCGGCCGTCTCCTGATTGACCCGCACCATGCCGGCTTCCGCCTGTTCGAGGAACTGAAATGCCCGCGACAAATCTTGAGTAAACAACGATGCGCTCAGTCCATATACGCTCCGGTTGCACAACTCAATCGCTTCGGCAAAGTCATCTGCCGGAAGCACCACCGCTAGCGGGCCGAACACTTCCTCCTGCACCAGCGAATGATCAGGCGTAAGACCGGTTACGACGAGTGGATTGATGTAATACCCTCTCTCCTTGATCGTCTCCGGCGTGACGCACTCGGCGACCAGTTCCGCTTCTCTCCGTGCTGTTGCGGCAAAGCCGCCAACCTTCTCGTATTGATCAGCGGATGCGACTGGTCCCAGATACGCGTCTGGATCGAGAGCAGATCCCACTTTTACAGACGTGATCGCTTCCTGCAGCAGCTCGACAAATGTGGGATAGATCGCCCGTTCGACGATGATTCGGCTCGTTGCTGTACACTTTTGTCCCGCCGAACGAAACGCCCCGCTCAAGATGATCGGGATTGATCGTTTCAGGTCAGCGTCACGCAGTACAACCGCCGCATTTTTCCCGCCCATCTCCGTCTGATACTTGATATTGCGCCGGGCGCAGCTTTCTGCCACCACTCTGCCGGTAGCGGTAGAACCAGTAAAGCTGACGGCCTGCAGATCTACCTCTTCTAAAAGCGTGCTGCCAATCTCTCGCCCTTTGCCGATGACCACATTGAGCACCCCTGGCGGCAGCTTTGCCGCAGCGAACAACTCAGATAACCTGGTCGCCGTGAGCGAACCGATTTCGGACGGCTTCCAGATCACGGTATTGCCGCAAATCAGGGCCGGGGCGATTTTCCAGATCGGGATCGCCACGGGGAAGTTCCACGGCGTGATGACGCCGACGACACCTAGTGGGACCCGTTTGGTGTACTGCAGCACATCCCTGTCAGCTGAGGGAATGAGACTGCCGTTGGCGCGCATCCCTTCGGCAGCATAGTAGCGGAGCAGATGGATGCCTCTGGTTACTTCCCCGCGCATTTCACTGATCGGTTTGCCCATCTCTTGGCTCGCCAACTTAGCCAGTTCCTCGCTGTTCTCCGCAACAACGGCGGCCATGCTGTACAAGTACTCCCCCCGCGCCGCTCCAGACAGTCCTGCCCACTGGGGAAAGGCAGCCTGCGCCGCCTCTGCTGCTGTTCGCACGTGGGACTGGTCAGACAGGCGGATCTGTCCGACCGCCTGCGCCGTATCAGAGGGGTTTTGCACAACGATCGCTTCCCCCTGCGGCGTGATCCACTCCCCGCCAATCCAGTTTTTGCTCTCCATCTCCTCCTACCTCCTGTTCTTTGGGCATGATCGTATCCAAACCAGCTTTCCAATGAAACGCTTTACCGTTAGCTCGTTACAGGTCTTACCGCATCCTCATAGGCCTGCTTGATCGCCGCCAGGTCCGCCTGAGCCAGCGGCAATCGGGGCGGCCGCGTCGGTCCTGCGGGCTGCCCGGCCAGCTCCATCATGTACTTGATCGCCTGCACCAGTTGCGGGCTGGCGTCATAATGGAACAGCGGCAGCAGTTGCCGGTAGAGCGGCAATGCTTGATCCACCTTGCCCGCTCTCGCCCATTCAAACAGCTTTACGCCTTGCTCGGGAAGTGCGTTGGGCACTCCGGAAATCCAGCCTGTAGCCCCTGCGATGGGTCCTTCCATCGCCAAGTCGTCCACACCGATCATCACTTCCAAATCGCTCTCGCGCAGGATGTCATGCACCCGTCGGACGTCGCCGGAGAACTCTTTTACACCGACCACGTTCTCCAGCTTGCTCAACTTGGCCAGCAAGACAGGGGTGAGATCGGTCGGATAATCACGCGGATTGTTGTAGGCGATGATCGGAATGCCCACGCCGGACAGCGCTTCATAGTGGGCGATAATCTCGTTCTCCAGCGGCTTGTAGCTGACCGGCGGCAGGGCCATCACCCCGGCCGCTCCCGCTTCCTTGGCGTGACGAGCCCACTCCACCACCTGCTTGGTCGATGGCGCTCCCGTCCCGACGACGACCGGAACCCGTCCCGCTGCCGCCTTGATCACGGTTTCGACAACCTTGGCCCTCTCTGCCGCTGTCAGAGTGGCATACTCGCCCAACGACCCGGCGGGAACCAAGCCATGAACCCCCTTTTCGATCAGCCAATTGGACAATTCGTGCAGTCTCTGATAATCCACCTCATACTGATCGGTAAACGGTGTGACGATCGCCACATAAACACCTGGAAAATGTGCCATACATTCTTCCTCCTCTTCTCGTGTTTGAAATGGTCGTGAATCGACAATCGGTCCCTTGCTTGTTGGTTGTAGCTCGTTGCTTGTAGCTCGTTGCTTGTAGCTTGTAGCTTGCAGCTCCTGCCTGTTGCTGCAACATGCAGTGGTGCGACGGGCAACTGTCTGCAGAGTCAGTGGTCATCCGCAGGCGGTATCAGCAGAAACCCTTCCCGCAGCTCATCGTCAGGGTGGTAGAAGAAGGTATGCATGCCCATCAACCAGGCGGAGCCTGTGATCTGCGTCACCACGGCCTGCAGTCCGCTCACCTCCGTCTGCCGCAACACCTTGCTGCGAAACAGGGAACCGACGATGCTTTCGTGGACAAACTCCTCGCCGATCCCGATCTCTCCTTTGGCAAACAGGGTGGCCAGCTTGGCTGAGGTTCCCGTGCCGCAAGGAGAGCGATCGATTCCGCCGGGCGGCACCACCACTGTATTTTTGACATGGGCTGCGGGATGGACGGGATCGGTATAAAACTCGACATGGGTCAATCCCTTGATGAACGGCGCTTCCGGATGAACGACCGAGACTTGCTGGTTGATCGTCCGCCGAATCCGCACCGCTGCATCGACGATCTGCGAGACGTTGGCGGGAACTAGTTCAAGACCTAGCTTGCGGGCGTCGGTAATGGCGTAAAAGTTGCCGCCGTAGGCAAGGTCACAAGCGACTTGGCCGATCCCCTCTACCTCCACTTCCACCTGTCGATACAAAAAAGCCGGGATGTTCTGGAAGCTGACAGATGTCGCCTTTCCTCCTTCCACCTGAATGCTGACCTCGACCAGACCGGCTGGCGTATCCAGTTTCAGCGTGGTGATCGGCTCCCTCGCCGCAACGATTCCCGTCTCCACCAAGGCGGTGCAAAACCCGATCGTGTCATGGCCGCACATCGGCAGATAGCCGCCTGTCTCAATGTAGATCACGCCCACATCTGCCTCTGGATGAACCGGCTCCACCAGCAGTGCCCCTGACATCACCTCGTGCCCGCGTGGTTCAAACATCAGCAGCTTGCGAATCCAGTCGTACTCCTGCTTCATCTGCAGCATGTTTTCCGCCATCGTGCTGCCTGTCAGCTTGGGCAGCCCGCTGAGTACGGTGCGGGTGGGATTTCCACCGGTGTGGGTGTCCACCGTGGTAAACACTTTGCTTGCTCTCATCGGCTCACATCCTTTCTCGAAAACGGTCGTAGCGCAGCGGTTCAACCGGGACGCTGGTCGGCTGTTCCGTCAGCATCTCGCTGATCAGCTTGCCGGTAATGGCCGCCAGACTGATCCCATCTCCCTCGTGGCCGGCCGCGATGTAGTATCCTGGCACTTCCTCCACTGCGGAGATGATCGGCAGATGATCCCGCGTCCACGGACGCAGCCCGCAGTAGGTGCGGATCAAGGTAAAGTCGGCCAACCCGGGGTAGAAGCGGATCGCCCGGCGGGCCATCAGCCTGACGACCGTCCAGTCCACGCGGGTGTCCAATCCGACAAACTGCCTGCTGCTGCCGATCAGAAAATTCTGACTCTCGGTCGGCTCAAACACAAGCGCTACCCCGTACTTTTCCGTCTCCGCATCTACCTGACGCGTACCGCCAAACTTGGAGATCAGGTAGCCGAATTCCATCACTTTCCTGAGGCCCAGGGGGACGGCACGGGAGGCGACGATGAGATGCCCTTTGCGAGGCAGAATCGGCACAGTGACACCAACCATCTCACCAATCCTGGGCGCCCAGACACCTGCCGCATTCACCACTTTTTTAGCCGTCACGACGCCGCCTGTCGTCTCCAGTCGGAACCCCTGACCGGATGAATCGCGCTGGATCGCCGTCACCTCCTGTCTCAGCCGGAAGCTGGCCCCGTACTCCTTCGCCCCTTGAGCCAGGGCAAAGGTCAGCAAATAGGGGTTTACCGTGGAATCGGTTGGACACTCCAGTCCTCCCTGCAGGTCATCTGCAAAATACGGAGATTCCTGCCGAATATCGGACTGATCCAGCATACGGAACGGGAGGCCGGCTTCCTTTTGCCTATTCACCCACTGCTCTGCGGCACTCATCTCCTCCTCTGTCTCGCAGACCAGTATGCTGCCAAGTGCCCGGTACTCAAACGGGTGTTTCAGCTCTTTGCTCAATTGCTGTACGAGCTGCTGACTTTTCAACGACATCTGGCTGTCAAAACCAGGATCTTTATCGATCGCCAAGATGTTGCCGTCACACCGTGAAGAGGTACCGCTGGCCAATTCCCCTTTTTCGATGACCGTCACCTGCAAGCCGGCCTTTGCGACGTAGTAGGCGATCGCACTGCCTATGATCCCGCCTCCGATAACGGCAACTTCGGTATGCGATGTCTGTTCCATCTCCGTCTCTCCCTCAGTGAATAGTGGGAAAATGTGTGATTCGCTTTCCCCGTTGTGCAAGGAATATGCCAAACAGTAGAGAACGTTATCTGTTGGACAATGAATAGGTAAAAGTGAATAGGTAACAGTGAATAATGAACAATTGTGGATGGGTACTTGGCTGACGGAAGCTGCCATTCGCAGCGGTGGCTGGTTGTTTTTGTGTCTACTTTTTTTGACAACAATTAGTGCGAATGTATAGAATACAAGAAAATGTATAAATTTTTATACAATTATCGAGAGGAGGAGAACAACAGATGATGCATAAACTTCCGCCGGTCTATCAACTGATTCAGTCTGATCTGAGCCCTTTGCTTGGGGAGCAAGCCGTTTGCGTAGAGGAGCTGCGCCTCCAACTCCCTGTCGCTCGCCATGACCAACCCTGGTCGGAGCTGATTCCCCTTTTTGCAGAAAGTCCCTACATCCTGATGGAGGATGCAGTTGGCACCCTGTTAGGTTATCTGGCGCAAAGTGACGCACTGCAAGCCGTGTTTTGCTCTTACGAATACCTACAAGCGTATTTTGAGACCATCCTCGACACCACGGATGCCTCCGTCACTGTGATTGACGAACACGGTCGTGTTGTGGTCTGGACGGAAGGAGCCGAGCAGATTTTTTCCCTGAAAGCAGCTGACGTGATTGGCAAACCGATCACACAGTTCTTCCCTGTAGAGATGCTGCAAACATTAAAAACGCTTCGAACCGGTGAATCGGTGCATCGACGGCAGCATCAGCCGCGCGAAGACTTGTTTGTCCTGATCAATACCAAACCGATTCGGCTGCATGAGCGGATCGTCGGTTCCGTTGCGTCCGAAACCGATGTGACCAGCCAGGTCCGGCTTAACCAGGAACTGTACAACGCCACGAAAAAAGTGCACCACCTGCAGCAAGAGGTGGCCAAACTAAGTCCGTCGCCCGATCCCTTTCACCAAATCAAGGGGACCAGTCTGGCGATTAGGCAGATCAAGGAAATGCTCAAAAAAGTGGGCTCTACGCACGTAACCGTCCTGATCCTAGGAGAAAGCGGCGTCGGCAAGGAAGTATTCGCCAAGGCGACCCACGATATCCGGGAGGCGGCAGGTGCACCGTTCGTCGCCATCAACTGCGGCGCGATCACACCCACGCTGTTTGAGAGTGAACTGTTCGGATACGAAAAGGGTGCTTTCTCCGGAGCCGATCAAAAAGGCAAAAAGGGCATGATCGAGCTGGCACGCGGCGGCACGCTGTTTCTCGATGAAGTAGGTGAAATGCCGTTGGACATGCAGGTAAAGCTGCTCCGCGTGCTGCAAGAGAAAAAATACTTCCCGGTCGGCGGGACCAGACAGATCGAGGCGGACTTCCGCGTCATCGCCGCCACCAACAAAGACCTCGCCGAGTTGGTGAAGGAGGGGAAGTTCCGCGAAGATCTTTTCTACCGGCTAAATGTAGTCACGATCAAGATCCCGCCGCTTCGCGAACGCATCGAAGATATCATCGAATTGAGCCACTTTTTCCTGTATGAATTCTCCGTACGCTACAACCGACCCGTTCAGGGGATTTCCCAAAACGTGATGCAGGCCCTGCTGCAGTACGACTGGCCAGGGAACATCCGTGAACTGCGCAACACGATCGAACGATTGGTCGTCTTCGCCACCGACGGGATCATCAAAGAGGAAGACCTGCCTTTTTCCCTGCAGACCAAACAACGAACCCCCTACACATCCATCCGCGACGACCTTGTCTCACTGGAACAGGAACTAAACCAGTATGAAAAACGAGTGATCCAGCACGCTTTGGATCAGGAGCATGGAAACAAACTGGCTGCTGCCAAGCGTCTAGGTATCTCTCGCGCTACGCTGTACAACAAGATGAACAAGTTGGGTATTCCGATCAGCTGATCTCATACAGATCCCCCTTTACCTCGTCGCCGCTTTCTCGTCGGCACCCTCTCACGACGAAATCGGTCACACGTGTTACACGCCCAGGTAAGCTCTCACTACCTTTTCGTCACGGCTTAATACCTCGGCTGTATCGGCAAGCATGATCTTGCCAGTCTCCATGACATAGCCGCGCGTGACCAGTCGCAACGCTGCCTTGGCATTTTGCTCGATCAGCAGCACCGTCGTGCCTTGTTCGTTGATCTGTTTGATGATGCCCAGGATCTCCTGCACAATGATCGGGGCAAGACCCATCGACGGCTCATCCAGCATCAGCAATTTTGGTCTGGCCATCAAGCCGCGGCAGATGGCCAGCATTTGCTGTTCGCCGCCGCTCAAGGTGCCCGCCAGCTGACTTTTCCGCTCCTTGAGCCGGGGAAACAGGGAAAAGGCCCGTTCAATCCCCTGCCGGACGAACGGCTTATCTTTTCGGACGGTAAACCCGCCTAATTCCAGATTCTCCAGCACGGTCAGACCGCCAAAGATCCGTCGGCCCTCTGGAACGTGAATTACGCCTCTGGACACGATCTGGTGCGGTTTCATGCCCGAGATGTTTTCCCCGGCAAACCAGATCTCTCCTTTCTGTGGCTGCAGCAGCCCGGATATCGCCTTTAGCGTCGTACTTTTCCCAGCTCCGTTGCTGCCCAATAGCGCGACAATCTCACCCTCTCGCACCTCCAGACTGATTCCTTTCAATGCTTCGATCTTTCCGTAAAACGCATGAATGCCATCGATCCGCAGCAGTGTGCTCAAACCACCTCCTCCTTTCCCAGGTACGCTTCGATCACGCGCGGGTTGTTCAAGACTTCGTCTGGCAAGCCTTCCGCGATCTTGTTGCCGTAGTCGAGCACGATCACCTGCTCGGAGATCTGCTTGATCAAGGCCATATCGTGTTCGATGATGAGTACAGTCAACTCGTAGGTGTCGCGGATGCGGCGGATCAGCTCAACCAGACGTGCTTTTTCCTCGTAGTTTAATCCGGCTGCCGGTTCGTCCAGCAGCAAAAAAGTAGGCTGGGTAGCCAGCGCGCGGGCGATTTCCAGATGGCGCTGCGCCCCGTATGGGAGGTGTTTGGCCAACCGGTAGGCGTACTCATCGATCCCGACAAAGCGGAGACACTCGTGTGCCACTTCCTCGATCCGCTCTTCTTCCGCCCGCTGCCGCCGGGTCCGCAGCAAAGCTCCCCAGACCCCTTGACGGGTACGGCAATGCATGCCGGATTTCACATTGTCCAGGACCGATACATGGGGAAAGAGGCGCAGATTCTGAAAGGTACGAGCGAGACCCATCCGCGTAATCTGGCTGGGCTTCCTGTTGTTTAAACGTTTGTCATCCAGGCGTATCTCGCCCTCTGTGGGCTGATAAAAGCCGGTGATCATGTTGAATACCGAAGTTTTCCCTGCGCCGTTAGGTCCGATGATGCTGGCAATCGTCCGGGAGCCAATCGTAAAAGAGAGCTGATTGACAGCGACCAGGCCACCAAAGCGAAGCATCAGGTTATCTACATGCAGAACAGACATCTCGCATCCTCCCTTTGGGCTATGATAGTTCGCGGCTGCGGCCGTCACTCTCCGTCAGCGAACCTGCAGCTGCCGCCGATTTGTCCCTGCTCTGCCGCTCCGGGACCGCTTCATATCTGGCTGGCCAGACCCCTTGCGGACGGTAGATCATCATCACGACCAGAGCGGCCCCGAAGATCAGGTACCGCCAGTCCTCGGCCGAACGCAGTACCTCCGGCAGCACGATCACCAGCAATGCGCCCAGGACCACGCCAGGAATGCTGCCCAATCCCCCCAGAACCACTGCCAACAAAATCATGATCGACTGCATGAAGCTAAAGCTAAGCGGAGCGATCGCGCTCATCTTGACGGCGAAGACAGATCCGGCCAGACTGCCGATCACTGCACCGATCGAATAGGCCAACAGCTTCATCCTGATCCGATTGATCCCCATCGCCTCGGCGGCATCTTCATCCTCGCGAATATACATCCACGCCCGGCCGATTCGAGACCGGCCCAACCGGGAGACAGCCAGGATCGTGAGGATGGCCAACAGCAGGATCAGATAGTAGAAATCGCTCTGCCCGGAGAGTGTATAGCCGACAATGCTCGGCCGGGGAATCCCGTAGATCCCCGAAGCAGATCCGGTAATGTCCAGATTGATCGCCAGTATCCGGATGATTTCTCCAAAACCAAGCGTCACGATCGCCAGATAGTCGCTGCGCAGACGCAAGGTGGGAGCTCCAATGATCACACCGCTAATGGCAGCCAGCAGAATGGCGACGGGAATCGTCATCCAGAACGACCATCCGTACACCGTCATCAAAATCCCCGTCGTGTAGGCACCTACCGCAAAAAAAGCGGCGTAGCCCAGATCGAGCAGACCGGCAAAGCCAACGACAACATTAAGTCCCTGGCTAAGCACGACGTAAAACAGGACCAGTGTGGCCACATCCAGCCAGTAGTTGTTTACGCCGAAGGGAAACACGATGGCCAGCAGCAGCAGCAATAGTTGCAACAATCGTCTCACTTGCTGTTTCATCCGCTACATCCTCTCCGTCACTTTCTCGCCCATGATCCCCGTCGGCTTTAGCACCAGAATCAGAATCAGCACGGAGAAGGCTACGACATCTTTCCACGATCCACCGATCAAAAACGTGCCGGCGGTCTCCATCATGCCCAGGAGGAAACCGCCAAGCATCGCGCCCGGGATGCTGCCGATTCCGCCTAGTACGGCCGCCGTGAATGCTTTCAGACCAATGATAAAGCCCATCATGAAGTTTACCGTTCCATAGTAGGCGCCCGACATCACACCAGCTCCAGCCGCCAGACTGGCACCGATAAAAAAGGTAAGCCCAATCACGCGATGCACATCGATCCCCATCAGGTGGCACGCCGTTTGATCAAGCGCGATAGCGCGCATAGCCTTCCCGTAGATCGTGCGCTGAATGAACAGCTGCAGACCGTACATTAGCAAGGCCGATATGGCAATCAATGCAGCCTGCGTATACGAGATGTGGGCCCCGAAAATCTCCCAGCCGTCCTGTGGCAGCTGCAGCGGATAGACCAGAAAGTTGGGACTCCAGACGATCATCGCGCCATTTTCCAGAAACAGGGACACACCAATCGCCGTGATCAAGATGGACAGGCGCGGCGCGAGAAGCAGGGGACGGTAGGCCAACCTCTCCATCCCCATGCCGATCACGCCAACCAGAAACATCGCCAGTAGAAAAACGACCCCAATCCCCATCAAACCGGCAGCACCCGTACCGTCACCGGTCAGCCAGGAGAGCAGACTAAACCCAATAAAGGCACCTAGCATGTACAGATCGCCGTGCGCAAAGTTGAGCAGCTTGATGATCCCAAACACCATCGTGTAGCCCAAGGCAATCAAGCTGTAAAAGGCACCGACTACCAGACCGTCTACCAGTGTTTGCAGTACTACTTCCATACCTTATCGATCCCCTCCGCCTGATGACTTGTCAGGTGTCTTTGCGTCGAAGCAGCTCATTTGGCCAGCTTAAATGTTCCCAACTCCACCTTCAGGACGGCAAAGTTGGACGTATCCAAGGTGTTTTGCTCATTAAAGGTGATGGTCTGTCCAAGTGCCTGATATCCTTTGGTCTCTTTGAGGGCTTGGCGAATCGCTTCCTGATCCGCCGAACCAGCCCGCTGTATGGCGTCCGCCAGCAGGTTGACACCGTTGTAGGTCAAAGCGGAGAATGGGCCTGGCGCCAACCCGTACGTTTTCTTGTACTCGTCCACGAATGCCTCGGCACCTTCAATAAACTCCGCTGTTGGGGTAGCTGAGATCAGCACACCCTCTGCGTTTTCCGGTCCGGCGATCTCAATCAGATCTTCACTGAAACTGCCGTCTCCAACGATAAACATACCGGGTACCTCTTTCTGGCGGAACTGTTTGACCAACAGTCCGCCTGCGGCGTAATAGCCGGTAAAGTAGACAGCGTCCGGCTCCAGTGATTTCAGCTTGGTCAGGAGCGCACTGAAGTCTTTCTCTTCCGGATTGATCGCCTCAAATGCGATGACGCTGCCACCCGCCTGCTCCACAGCCGCTTTGGCCGAATCAGCCAGGTCTTTGCTGTAGGCGGAATTGTCGTGAATCAGGGCAATCTTTTTCGCGTTCTTCTCGATCAGATAGGTTACCGCTGTCTTGGCCTGATCGGGAACCAGACCATTGATCAAAAACAGCGTATCGTAGCCTTGAGCCGGCAGCTTGGAAGAGTTGGCTGCGGTCACCACCATGGGAATTCCAGCGTTCTGAAAGACGCCAGAAGCAGGCAAGGTAGAGCCGGAACAATAGCCCCCGACCACTGCCGAGACGTTTTGTGAGGCCAGCTTGTTGGCAGCGCTGGTCGCCATCTGCGGATCACAGCCATCGTCGGCCACTTCCACCTTTAGCTGCTTGCCAAGCACGCCGCCTGATTCGTTGATCTTGCCCACAGCCAGTTCGACCGCATTCAGCATGTCTTTGCCGTCCGTCGCATTGTTGCCGGTGACCGGTCCAAGGAACCCGATCACAATCTCATCACCTCCACCAGCTGTCCCGCTCTCTCCCCCTCCTGCTGAATCTGTCGGCTGCGCCGAGTTGGCACACCCGCCGAGCAGCAGTGCGAATAACAAACATCCATATAAGGCCTTGCGCAGAAGCATTTTCATGTGAATCAACCCCCTTTTGTGTTGTAATGTTCAGAAAAAGCAATCTGCGTGCCAACCGATTTCCTCCATAAAATGCTGCACAACTCGTCCAAACCGTTCAGAAACGTAAACAATGAAGACAAAAAATGTGACAGAAAAATTATACATGTATGAATATTTGGACACATGTTCCCCAAACCATTATCAGTCCTCTTGCTACCGCACACCAGCCACCATTCTTTTTCTAATGCAGGCGCCATTTGCCTAGAAGAGAAGCGACTCGGCACGTTTGTTGCATGAAAGACTTCAGAGAAAAAGAGAGGAGAGTGGGAGATGGAGCCGCAAACGACAATCGTCTGCCGATGCGAAGAAGTTACACTGGAGACGCTGCTTTCAACCGTGAAAAGCTACCAGTGCTCTTCACGCGAATTAAAACTGAGGACGCGGGCAGGGATGGGTGTCTGTGGCGGTCGCACCTGCCGCCCTCTGATCGAGGCGATCCGCGAGCAGGTGACGGGGCGAGCGAGCAGCCATCCGATACCGCTTGGCTATCAACCGCCGATCCGTCCCGTCTGCTTCGGCTTTCTGGGGCAGCACTCAGAGAACGCCCCTGCCTCAGCCGAGCATGGCGACAGAGAGCATCAAGCTACAGATGACACGGGTTCCAACGTATCAACCGGTCCTAATCTGTCAACCAGTTCCAATCTATCAACCGGTCTTTAGGGGGGAGACGAATGAATCAAACTGGCCGTATTGAATATCACCCGATCCTTGGAGCAAATCCGGCGAGCGAATCGGTATCGTTTCGCTTTGATGATCGTCCCTTGACCGGCCGAAAAGGGGAAACCGTGGCAGCCGCTCTCTTGGCCAACGGAATCCGTACGCTGCGCCGACACGAGGAGACAGGAGCGCCGCGCGGCATCTACTGCAATATTGGACACTGTATGGAGTGCCGGGTCACGATTAACGGAATCACAGGTCTCCGGGCTTGTCTGACATTGGTAGAAGAGGGGATGGCAGTTGCGTCTGGCCACCCCCTGCCCACCCCTTTCCGCCAGCAAGGAGGGGAGAGTGGATGAGCAGCAAAAGTTTGCCCGACACGGCGGATGTCCTGATCGTCGGTGCCGGTCCAGCCGGCCTTAGCGCCGCGATCACGTGTGCCGAGCACGGTCTTGGCGTCATCGCTGTGGATGAATATGTAAAGCCAGGTGGACGACTGCTCGGTCAATTGCACCAGGAACCGGACGGCCACTGGTGGAACGGGATCACGGAAGCGGAGCGACTGTTGGATCAAGCAGCCCATCTGGGCGTATCGATCGTCTGCGGCGTTTCCGTCTATCACGTTGAGCGGATCGGGGAGGAATGGCTGGTGTCGACAAGCGAAGGTGCGGTAAGGGCTGCGGCACTGCTGTTAGCCACCGGAGCGACAGAAACAGGAGCACCTATCCCCGGCTGGACCCTTCCTGGGGTCATGTCGATTGGAGCGGCCCAGGTCATGACCAACGTCCAGCGCGTCCGCGTTGGTCATCGGGGAGTGGTCATCGGGCTGAACATCTTGTCCATGGCGATTACCCGTGAACTGCAGGTAGCCGGTATTGACGTCAACCGCGTCGTCCTGCCGGTGGCCAGCCCCATCAACCACAAAGCTTCCCACCCACAGTTGGTGCTGGAATCACTGCTGCAGGCCGCCCACCTCGCTCCGTCTCCTTTTATCAGATGGGGCAGCAGATGTTTGACCACAGATTGGCTAAAACGTCTCGCTGTGCGATGTTATCCCAGACGGGGAGTATCAATGTGGGGGATTCCTGTGCAGCTGCGAACCGCAGCTGCGGAAATCGTCGGACAGGAAAAAGTGGAAGCGGTCCGTCTGATCGATGTCAGCCCGGACGGTCTGCCGCTTCCGGGAAGCGAGCGAGAGGTTGCTTGTGACTTTGTCTGTATCGCAGGGGGGCTTTCTCCGCTGGCGGAACTAGCTGCGGTCGCCGGATGTCCGTTCGCCTATGTCCCGGAACTGGGCGGTCACGTTCCCTTGCATAACGAACGGATGCAGACTCCGTTGAAAGGACTGTACGTGGCCGGCAATATCACCGGTATTGAAAGCGCCAAGGTGGCGATGGCCCAGGGGACGGTTGCCGGCCTGTCTATCGCTGACGAACGAGGGCGTCTCGGTGAACCGGCGAAGCTGCAGCAAGCCGTGCAGCATGTGACAGAGGTGCGGCGGCAGGCCATCATCCAGTTTCACCCGGCTATCGAGCAGGGACGCTCAACCGTAGTTCAGTTGTTTGAGAAACATCTTGCCGGCTCTGCTTCTGCTGAACACGTACAGCAGCAAAAAGAGGCCTGATTCAGGCCTCTCAGATTGCTGACAAACCCCCTCTCTGCCAGAGCAGAAGTGGGGGTTTGTCGTGAAACATGCAAAAAACTAAGGTGCCCGTAAGGGCAAATCGCCCTCCATTCCCTTTATTCCAGAGCCAATTGGCCAGCTTTTTCAGATTCATAGCAGCAAAAGCGAGCATCGCCTGCATTGTCACTTTTTTCAATCCACGCAAAGTGGTCCAACGCAAACCATGCTTTTCCTTTAAATCAGCAAATACACGCTCAATGGTTTCCTTTCGGCGTGTATACAGCCGTTTATTCACTTCTGTATGTCTCAGATGTTCCACTTCTTCCAGATAGTCTGCCCATATATGGCGACTGATACGTTTTACAGCCTCACGGCTTTCCGTACATTGGAAGCGAAGGGGACAATGGCTACATATCTCAGAATCAGAACGGTACATGCGGTACCCTTCTCGGGTAGTCGTTTCGTAGGACAAAACCTGTCCGGCAGGACAGATAGAACAATCGAAATATTCATCATACACATAGTCGTGTTTGCGGAAAAAACCTTTCTTCGTGTGAGAGCGGGTATAGGGCATAACAGGACGAACGCCTTCGTCCAAGAGATATTTGCTTATGTATGGGGTTTTATATCCGGCATCTACCGCTACGGCATTCGGCTTCCCCACGTTTTCAATCGCTTGTTCAAACACATTGGTAAACACTTGGCTGTCATGGATGTTGGCGGCTGTAACGACCGCGCTCACGACAAAGCCATGTTCGTCACTTGCGGCATGGAACGAGTAAGCAAATGTCTGCTCTTTCTCGTTTTTGACAAACCATCCGCTGTCGGGGTCAGTCGTGCTCTGCTTCACCTCCTTCCACTTTGTATCCGACTTTTTTGGCAACGGCTTTTTTCCATGTTCGATGCGGTCTTGATTCAGTTCATCGTGCAGCTGCTGCTGGTACTTCTTTTGCTCTTCCTGAACCCGCTGCTTGCTGTACTTTCTTTTGTTGGCATGGGCCTTGACGTGGGTGGAATCGATGTAGAGGGCAGAAGGATCAACAAAGCCATGACGACATGCTTCTTCGAGAATGCGAGTAAAAATTTGTTCAAACAAGTCCGTACCTTGAAAACGGCGGACATAGTTTTTTCCGAATGTGGTGAAGTGAGGGATTGGTTGGGTAAAATCGTATCCCAAAAACCAACGATAAGCGACATTGGTTTCGATTTCTTTAATCGTTTGGCGCATGGAGCGAATGCCGAACAGATACTGAATAAATACCATTTTGATGAGTACAACGGGGTCGATACTGGGTCTGCCGTTGTCCGGAGAATACCGATCTTTCACCAAATCGTAGATGAAGGAAAAATCAATGGCTTTTTCGATTTTCCGAACCAAGTGATCACGAGGAACCAATTCGTCTAGCGAAACAACCGATACTTGATAACGGCCTTCGCCCTGTTGTTTCATACATGACACCTCTTGGCAATTATTTTCCACGTACATTATTCTACAAAAAACGTGTAGACCTTGTACCTTACGGTACTTTGTCTACACGCTGAAAAAAGGTAGCCAACGCCAACGCCACCTTTTTTGTTGTCGCTTTTCAAAGCATGACGCAGTCGTCCACTGATTGCAGTTATATTACCATTTACATGCTTCAATGCGAACTTGCGGCATCGGCTGCTTATATCTTCCGTCGCGTTTGTAAAATATAATTTACAAGCACCTATTAAGTTCCAATATTGAGTAGGAGTTCTGTTAAGTTAGAAAGTAAATGGCTAAAGCGATTACGTATAGATAGGCTAATCGGATATTCCATTTTTCACATAGTCTTTGCACCCAGCCAGAAATCCAATTTTTGGATATTTTGACCATGAGAAATAAAATTACCGCTCCGATTGTAGTCGTAACAAGTTCATGATGGGAAAAGTTGATCAGTGGCTGAATTTTAAATAAAAGTAACAAGGAGACGAAGAACAAAAAGCTAAAATATTGCTCTCTGTTTTTATTCATAACTTACACCTCCAAAATAAACATATAGGGGGAAGCCCCCTATATGTTTATTTTACCAATATCTCCGGTCTGTTTCATAGTACTGTACGTCTAAAGGTTTTTTATAGCTATCGTCTTCATAGTGAACGACCGTTTCATAGTAGTAGGTACATTCATCGTCAGAGTCCTCAACCTTCCATCCCCAAGCCCCTACATAAGTATCTCCCATAGCATCATCTACCCAGCCAGAAAGTCGTATTGCTGTCCAATTCACTAAAAAACTATCAGTAACTTTGCTAGGCAACTTTTTTAATAGATAGGCAACTATCGCTTTTGCAACTTCTCTTTCCATACCATTATCATAGTGTTTATATATAGGGCCAATTATGACTTCAGCACCACCTCCCCCTGGATCATTTATATTTGGTTTAACTACCTTATTTTTTTGACCAGTTTCCAACAATATACCTTGATAAAGTTGTTCTAATCTTTTTTCAGAAAGCTTCTGATTACCTGTGAATTTGATCCCTTTGAAGGTGTAGGAATATGTCTGTTCATTCTGAGCTTGTTTTTCTTCTAGTGTTTGTACTTGTGAAGTTTCTGATTCTGAAGAAGCTGCTGCAAGTGCCAAGGACGGGGTAACGAGTGAAATTGTTGTCACGAGTGATAACACACTAAATAAGAATTTTCTCAAAGGTATCTCCTCCCATTTTTGATTTACAATTCCCATTATAAACCCTTTTTTCCATTTTGTGTATAATGTTTTTGGTTTATGGTGTACTTTGTGCGGGAAGGATAACCTACATACCCATATGCATAATGTTTAAGAGTAAGAACTTATATTACATTCGGTCGAATTCAATGGTAACCGGTTGTAAACATCCTGACAGATGCTGATTCGATTACTGCCTTTGGTAGTCGTCGCTCAAAACTGCCGATAAGACAAACTACCATTGGATTGATGCTAGAGTAACATTTCATTCCATTTAATACTATAAAAACAAAGTTGCCCGTAAGGGCAAATAGCCCTCCATTCCCTTTATTCCAGAGCCAATTGGCCAGCTTTTTCAGATTCATAGCAGCAAAAGCGAGCATCGCCTGCATTGTCACTTTTTTCAATCCACGCAAAGTGGTCCAACGCAAACCATGCTTTTCCTTTAAATCAGCAAATACACGCTCAATGGTTTCCTTTCGGCGTGTATACAGCCATTTATTCACTTCTGTATGTCTCAGATGTTCCACTTCTTCCAGATAGTCTGCCCATATATGGCGACTGATACGTTTTACAGCCTCACGGCTTTCCGTACATTGGAAGCGAAGGGGACAATGGCTACATATCTCAGAATCAGAACGGTACATGCGGTACCCTTCTCGGGTAGTCGTTTCGTAGGACAAAACCTGTCCGGCAGGACAGATAGAACAATCGAAATATTCATCATACACATAGTCGTGTTTGCGGAAAAAACCTTTCTTCGTGTGAGAGCGGGTATAGGGCATAACAGGACGAACGCCTTCGTCCAAGAGATATTTGCTTATGTATGGGGTTTTATATCCGGCATCTACCGCTACGGCATTCGGCTTCCCCACGTTTTCAATCGCTTGTTCAAACACATTGGTAAACACTTGGCTGTCATGGATGTTGGCGGCTGTAACGACCGCGCTCACGACAAAGCCATGTTCGTCACTTGCGGCATGGAACGAGTAAGCAAATGTCTGCTCTTTCTCGTTTTTGACAAACCATCCGCTGTCGGGGTCAGTCGTGCTCTGCTTCACCTCCTTCCACTTTGTATCCGACTTTTTTGGCAACGGCTTTTTTCCATGTTCGATGCGGTCTTGATTCAGTTCATCGTGCAGCTGCTGCTGGTACTTCTTTTGCTCTTCCTGAACCCGCTGCTTGCTGTACTTTCTTTTGTTGGCATGGGCCTTGACGTGGGTGGAATCGATGTAGAGGGCAGAAGGATCAACAAAGCCATGACGACATGCTTCTTCGAGAATGCGAGTAAAAATTTGTTCAAACAAGTCCGTACCTTGAAAACGGCGGACATAGTTTTTTCCGAATGTGGTGAAGTGAGGGATTGGTTGGGTAAAATCGTATCCCAAAAACCAACGATAAGCGACATTGGTTTCGATTTCTTTAATCGTTTGGCGCATGGAGCGAATGCCGAACAGATACTGAATAAATACCATTTTGATGAGTACAACGGGGTCGATACTGGGTCTGCCGTTGTCCGGAGAATACCGATCTTTCACCAAATCGTAGATGAAGGAAAAATCAATGGCTTTTTCGATTTTCCGAACTAAATGATCACGAGGAACCAATTCATCCAGTGAAACAACCGATACTTGATAACGGCCTTCGCCCTGTTGTTTCGAAAGCATACATGACACCTCTTGGCAATTATTTTCCACATACATTATTCTACAAAAAAACGTGTAGACCTTGTACCTTGCGGTACTTTGTCTACACGCTGAGAGGCCTGAATCAGGCCTCTCCCTTTTCTTGACGCATAGCTTCTATTAGAGCACTTACTCTGCCCGGATCAACCGGTTTCAGAGCCTGCTGATCGACACGCACACCGGTCCCGAAGTGGACTTCTGTCACCCCTGTCTGCTGGAGAAAAGGTGTAATCGTATCCACCTTTAGACCACTGCCCGCCATGATCGTCAGATGAGTATCCCGTGTCAAGTCGACCAACTGCTTCAGCCGATCGATGGCATCAAGCGCACTTTTTTTACCGCCCGAGGTTAAAATGCGGCGTATCTGAGGATATCCACGCAGCAGCTGCAGGGACTCTAACTGATCTACCGCCTCGTCAAAAGCGCGATGGAATGTCACATCCAAGCCGTCCGCTTCTGCGAGCAGTGCTTCCAGCGTATTTCTGTCAATCTGCCCCGCTTTATTCAACGCTCCGATCACGATTCCCGCCGCTCCTAACTGCTTGGCAGCCTTCACGTCGCTGATCATCGTGCGTACGTCTGCCCCGTCATAGCAAAACGATTGGCTATGCGGGCGAATCATCACGTTAACCGGAATGGAGACGGCTTGCACAACCTGCTCGATCAGCCCGTAGCTGGGCGTCAGTCCGCCTTCCAGGATGCCGGTAATCAGTTCCAGCCGATCAGCCCCTCCCTGTTCGGCCAGCTTGGCGTCGGCTGCGGTGGTCGCGATCACTTCCAGGATCATTCGGTTTTCCTCCCTCTCGCTCTCTACAAGCGACAAGCGCCAACATGATGGCAAAAGCCTGTCGTCTGTTGCTTCATGCACCCAGTATAGCACGTCTATACCTGCAGCAACATCCAGACTCTGCCATCATAGTTGGTCTGACCCCTTGATCTGTAATCGCTCCGGCCTAACAGTTATTCAAAATATCCGAGCAGTTCGTCAACCATCAGATTGGCCGCTTTCACACCACCCGCCGTATTCCAGATGGCGTCGCTTACCTCATGCACGTTGTTTTGTTTGACGACCTCAAGGTTTTTCCAAAGCGGATCGTTCATCCATTCTTTTGCTGTGTCCGCTCCCTTTGATTCGCCCGGATTATCCTCCCAGACAAAGTAGAACAAGATATCCCCGTCCATCTCAGGGATTCGCTCTTTGGTCACTTCCTCTGTCAGCATGTCCTTTTGCTGTGATTCCGGACGATTAAAGCCAAGCTGCTCCAGAATCACCCCGGAGAACGAATCTTTGTAATAAATCCGTGCGCTTCCCGGCAAGAACCGGACAATCGACACCTTGGAAGAGAGTTTGTCACCCAGTTTTTCCTTGGCATCGGCAATCTTTTGATCAAAATCGCTCATTACCTGTTCTGCTTCTGCCTGCTTGTTGAGGGCCTCTGCATACAGCATGAAGTTCTCTTTCCAACTGCCGGAGAAGGTCTCGGAAAAGACAGTCGGAGCGATTTGCGAAAGCTGATTGTACACCTTTTCCTGACGAACTTTGCTGCCGATGATCAGATCAGGCTGCAGGCTGGCGATCAGCTCAATGTTGGGCTGCATCTCATCCCCGACTACAGTGACGCCCTCCATCTCCGCTTTGATGTGTTCGTACCACGGATCACCCAACCACGACTTGACCGCTCCAACTGGCTTGACGCCAAGAGCCAGTAATGCCTCTGTCCCTTCATTGGTCAGGATGACAACCTTTTCCGGGGTTCCCTTGATCTTTGTCTCACCCATCGCGTGTTTGACAACTCTTGCTGCCTCCTCTTGCGGAGCAGTTCCAGAAGACGAGTTTTCCGTGTTCTCAGCAGGGGCAGAAGCATTGTTTGAACCGCTCTCTGGTGTCGCTTGATTCCCGCACCCTGTCACCATCATCAAGATCAAGACCAATGCAGTTGCAAAAAATCCAGTGTAAAAACGATGCTGGCGTACCATCACATTCTCCTCCTTGTTTTTCTGTAGTGATGCAAGCCAGTTGTATGGAGGTAAACAGCTTCTCATCACATTTAGTGAAAACGATTATCATTAAACACGCAATACTTTACAGTGTAAGCGGAAGTACTGTCATGGATTTTTTGTCATCTCCCGTTCATTGACTAGCGTGCTTCCTACCCCTAATATGATAATGATTATCAATATTTTTTTGTTTCAGAACATGCTGGTTTTTTGGCCTAGAAAGGAAGTTGTTCGTGATTTGTGTGCTGCAGAGTCGTTTCTGGAAGACGACCATCCTGATCCTCGGTCTGCTCGTATTGCTGCTCAGTATGCTGGCCAGCATCTTGTACGGAATCAACAACATCAGCTTGCAGAGCGCGGTCGACGCCTATTTGCACTTTGACGGTTCAGACGAGCATCTGATCGTGAAGCAAACACGCGTACCGCGAGCATTGATTGCGGCCGCCGTAGGAGCTAGCCTGGCCATCGCTGGTGCCTTGATGCAGGCGATTACGCGAAATCCGCTCGCCTCTCCTTCCATTTTGGGGATTAATACCGGAGCAGGTTTGTTTATCGTCGCTTTCAGTTTTTTGTTCGATTCTGCCTTTTCCCTGATGGAATACATATGGATCGGCTTTCTGGGAGCTGGCGTCACTACCATTGTCGTCTACCTGCTGGGATCGGTAGGCCGCGATGGAATGACACCGCTCAAGATAACACTGGCCGGATCAGCCATTTCCACATTTGCCTTTTCCATTACCTCGCTTATCTTGCTTTTGACCAACAAATCACTGGACGAATATCTGCATTGGCTGGTAGGATCAGTCGCCGGGCGCGACTTGGCACATCTGGTCGCTGTGTTTCCCTATATCTTGATCGCGTGGATCGGCTCTTGGTTTGTCGCCAAACCGATGAACCTGCTCGCCATCGGTCAAGATGTGGCAGTGAGTTTAGGGCAGCGAACCGGTTTGACCAAAGCGGCAGCTGCCTTGCTGATCGTCCTGCTTGCCGGAGGTTCTGTCGCCGTGGCCGGTCCGATCGCCTTTATCGGCATCATCATCCCCCACATCTGCCGCTATCTGGTGGGAGTGGATCATCGCTGGCTGCTTCCGTATTCTGCCGTCGTCGGCGCCATTCTGCTGGTCACGGCTGATCTGGCTGCCCGCTTTGTCCTGATGCCAAAAGAAGTGCCTGTCGGCGTCGCCACCGCATTGATCGGGGTGCCTGCCGTGATTTACATCGTGAGAAGGAGAAAATATGAGTAAGTATCTTTCCCTGCGTTCGCATAAACCGCCGTTTTCTTTCCTAATCCACAAAAAAACGCTGCTGGTCACCCTGACCCTGCTGGTTGTGCTCGTACTGGCGGCCCTGCTCTGCGTCGGCATAGGCAGCTTGTTCATCCCCCCTTGGGAAGTAGTCAAGACGTTGTTCGGCGCTGGGGAAGAGGCCCATCGGCTGGTTGTCATGGACCTGCGGCTGCCCCGGATTACGATGGCGATTCTGGTAGGCGCCTCTCTGGCAGTGGCTGGAGCGATCCTGCAAAGCGTGGTTCGCAATCCGCTTGCTTCCCCCGACATGCTAGGCATTACCCACGGAGCGACAGCAGCAGCCGTGGCCTTTATCACCGTATCCGGAGGGAAGTACAGCGTCAACTGGCTCCCGTTGGTCGCCTTGTTCGGCGCCTTCTTTACCGCTGCGATCAACTACCTGACCGCGTGGAGAAAAGGGGTCTCCCCCCTCCGACTGGTGCTGATCGGCGTCTCTCTCTCCGTCGCCATGTCAGCCCTTACTTCTTTTATTATGGTGGCTGGTCCAACCTACCTGGCTTCCCAAGCGCTAAGCTGGATGTCGGGTACCGTCTACGGATCGGCGTGGGGACATGTCCTAGCGCTGCTGCCGTGGGTGATTGTCTTGATCCCGCTTTCCTTTGCCTTCTCCTCCAAACTGAATGTGCAGGAATTGGGCGATTCGGTCGCTACCGGACTTGGTGATCCTGTTGAAAAACATCGGCTGCTGTTGATTGCCATAAGCGTTTGCCTGGCCGGTTCGGCGGTAGGAATGGCCGGAGGCATCACGTTTATCGGACTGATGGCACCCCATATTGCCAGAAAGCTGGTGGGTCCGACGCTTGACGGTCTGTTGCCGGTATCCGCCCTGATTGGCAGCTTGCTGCTGCTGTTGGCCGACTTGATTGGTAGAACCTTGTTTCTGCCCAACGATGTTCCAGCCGGTGTTTTTACCGCTGCGATCGGGGCACCGTTTTTTATCTACCTGCTGTACAGAAGCAGGAAGGGATAGAGAAGAAAACGTTTCACCCTCTCGCCGCCGTTTGCAAGAGATACATAATCACTTGGAATCGGCGCACACTAAACTAGTAAAGAACGGAATGAATACCAGTTTGGTGGAGAGGGTGTTCCCAATTGGATGAAATCCTGTTGGCCCGGTCCATGTTTGGGATGACGATGGCCTTTCATATCATTTTTGCTACCCTTGGAGTGGGGCTTCCCCTGATGATCCTGATCGCTGAACTCCTCTTTTGGCGTACCAAAGACAAAGACTACGAGCTGATGGCCAAACGTTGGACAAAGGGACAGGCGATCTTGTTGGGAGTGGCGATTCCCTCCGGTACGATTGCCGGTGTCCAACTATCGCTGCTTTGGCCAGGTTTTATGGAAGTGGTGGGCAAAGTAATCGCCCTGCCGTTTCAGATCGAGATTTTTGCCTTCTTTCTGGAAGCGCTGTTTCTCTCCCTCTACGTCTACGCAGCGGACAGGCTCACCCCGTGGATGCGCATCGTCAGTGTCTTCCTGGTCTTGGTGGGCGCCACTGCGTCGGCTGTGCTGATTACCAATGTACACGCCTTTGAGGGGACGCCTGCCGGCTTTCGTCTGGTTGATGGAGAGATTGTCGATGTAGACCCCTGGGCCGCTTTTTTCAATCCCAGCTTCTTCGTTACGGCCGGTCACGTCACCGTCTCCGCGTTTATGACCGGTGCGTTTGTGATCGCCTCTGTCGCCGCCTGGAAGATGATCAGAGCGAAAGCGCCCGGTCGCGAGTATCTGTTTCATCAAAAAGCGCTCCTGATGGGGCTGATCATCGGCGGCACCTTTTCCCTGCTCACTGCGCTCAACGGCCACGAATCGGCCCAGTATCTGCATCACTACCAACCGGAAAAACTGGCTGCCGCCGAGGGGCTGTTTGAGACACAGCCGTACGCGCCGCTGGTGATCGGCGGGCTCACCGACCCCGAGACACAAGAGGTGAAGTACGGTATCGAGATTCCCTGGATGCTTAGTTTTCTCGCCGGCAACCGCTTTGACGAGGTGGTTGTCGGGTTGAATGACTTTCCCCGGGAATACTGGCCGCCGCTGTTTGTCCATACGCTGTTTAACGCGATGGTAGGCATCGGCAGTCTGTTGATCCTGGTCGGCTTTGTCGGCTTTGCCTGGAAAAAGCTGCTGAAAAAAGACCGCTATCCACGCTGGGCGATGTGGCTGTTCGTGGCGAGCGGTCCCCTTGCCATGCTGGGGATTGAGTTTGGCTGGATCTTTGCTTGTACCGGGCGGCAGCCATGGGTGATCTACCGGATGATGTTGACATCGGAGGCGGCCACTCGTTCGGAGGGACTTGGCGTTTTGTTTGGGCTTTTCCTCGCTGTCTATCTCTTGCTGGCCATCGTGACGATCCTGGTCTTCCTCAGCTACTTCCGCCGCCATCCCCTGCCATTTGCAAAACCGGCCAGTCAAGTCAGCAACAATGACGCGCCAAAAGGGTGAGACAGGATGACAGATACGCTTCTCGCGATCACCTTGTTGTGGATCTTTGTGGTAATCTATTCGGTTGCGGCTGCCTTCGACTTCGGAGCCGGTTTCTGGTCGATGGTCTACCTCAATCACGACCAAACCAGAGCGACAACCATCGCCAACCGATATCTCTCCCCTTCGTGGGAGGTGACCAATGTGTTTATCGTCCTCATCGTTGTGGGATTGGTTTCTTTTTTCCCTGGGGCTACTTTTAAGCTGGGGACGGTGCTGCTGGTTCCAGGCAGCCTGGTCGTCCTGTTGATCCTGATTCGCAGTGCCTTTATGATCTTCTCTCATCTTGTCCAGAAGTATCACAAGATGCTGAGTGTCGTCTCTGGGATTACCGGACTGATCGTTCCGGCTCTGTTGATCAGCGTGCTGCCGATCACGCAAGGGGGATATATAGAGGACATAGATGGTGTGGAACGGCTGCTGTTGGGCGAACTGCTGACCAGTCCGCACGGTTTGGCTTACGTTGGACTGGCCGTCACCAGCACGCTTTTCCTATCGTCGCTGCTGCTCGCCGATTACTCGTACGTGGCAGGGGAAAAGCAGGCATTTGCCGTTTATCGGCGCGACGCCATCCTGCTGGGTCCGCTCACTTTGTTGATGGCGATGCTGACCCTTGTCACGATGGAGAGAGCTGCCCCCTGGCTCTATGCGAGGTTGTGGGACTACCTCCCTTGGCTGATCGCTTCTGCCGCCTGCTTTTTTGTCGGTTACATCACGCTGCTGCTTCCGCAGGAACGCCGCTTTTTGCTGCACCTGCCGCGCATCGCCGTGATCAGCGTGATCGTACAGTATCTGCTGGCCAGCTATGCCTACGGGGCCGCTCATCTGCCTTATGTCGTCTACCCGGATGTCACGATTGAATCAGGTTTTACTCACCCCAACACCTTCCGCGCCTTGTTTGTCAGCTATATCGTCGGATTCGCCCTGCTTACACCGGGGTTTCTCCTCTTTTGGCGGATGTTTATGAAAGACAGCAGATATCTGCGCCAATAGGGTTGCCTGCAGCAGGCTTGAGGCTGGCTGGACTGGACTATTTCACCAGCTTGAGAATCTGTTTAAACGCTTCTCCCCGAGCGACGCGCAGCAGTTCGTACAGGGCGGTTTCCAGACAAGTGATGGCGACGCCGCTTGTTCTCATCTTTTCGATCCCGATCTGTTTGTTGGCCTCTGTACGGGAGGAGACGGC
The DNA here is from genome assembly GCF_020923435.1 of Brevibacillus humidisoli. NCBI lineage: Bacteria > Bacillati > Bacillota > Bacilli > Caryophanales > Paenibacillaceae > Brevibacillus > Brevibacillus humidisoli. The sequence goes on from NZ_CP087263.1 coordinate 3,285,361, forward strand.
GTCTGCCACCACCTGTACCTCGTACCCGCTCTCTTGCAGACCAACGGCTGTCTGATACACGCATATATGCGCCTCGATACCAGCGATCAGGATTTGCCGCCGGCCTGTCTGACGGACTGCCTCTATGAATGGCTGATGATCGCAGGCGTTAAACGCGTGTTTGGCAATGGGTTGAATGTCCTGCAGATGACGGGCGATCTCCTCTATTGTAGGCCCGAACCCCTCTGGATACTGCTCCAGCCAGACAACCGGAATCCCGAGAATCTGGGCCCCCTGAACCAGCTTCTCCAGTGTATCCACCATCTCCTCACTGTCATGCACGATCCGGGCTAGCTTGCCTTGTACATCGACGACCACCAACAACGTATTTTCTCTGCTCAGCATGCTGATCCCCTCCTTACGATTGTTTTTCACTCCATTTCTTGCTTACAGCAGGAACTGGCCACCTTTCCTCTCTACAACTATACGAAAAGCAGCCGCTAATCTCCTGCCGGCGATCCATGCATCATGGATCTAACCCACATGCCAGAGGCGGGTCTTGATACATACGGCAAACAGACAGAAATTGACGATAGCTGCCGCTGCAAATACGGTGGATGCTCCCCACCAGGCAATCACCCACCCAGGGGTGGTAAAATAAAAAGTGTAGAGTTAATGCCTCGTTTTTTCGACTTTTTCAAGACAAGTAGAGATGAGGAGTGCCGCATGTCCATCGTGCTGGACTACATAAAGCTGCGACAGACGTTTCCGATAGCGGAAGAAGGGGAACCGCTGCGGGTGACTATGGCCCAACTGGCCGAGATCTGGTATTGCACCCCCCGCAACGCGAAGTTGATGATCAACAAGATGGAGCAGTTGAACTGGCTCTCCTACACTCCCGGCAGAGGGAGGGGCATCGCTTCCACGATCCGGTTTCACTATCCGTCCGACCAACTGCTGCTGGCCGAAGCAGAAAAAAGAGTGCGCCAGGGAAAACTGCATCAGGCGCTGGAACTGCTCCGTACATACGGAGATGGAACCACGCTTCAGCGTTCCTTTTTGCTGCTGCTGAACCAGTCTTTGGGGCACCAGGTGGAGTCAAACGAAGGGGAGCGATTGGAGACCCTTCGCCTGCCGATCGCCCGGACCATCAATGCGCTCGATCCGGCAGATGGTTTTTTTGCCCTGGATCTCCACCTAATCAAGCAGGTATATGATACATTGATCGCTTATGACTACAAACAACAGCGTCATCTCCCAATGCTCGCCCATCACTGGGAGTCAAATCGTACATGCAGTGACTGGGTTTTCTACTTGCGCAAAGGCGTACGGTTTCACCACGGCAAAGAGTGCACCGCAGACGATGTCGCCTACACGATGGAACGGCTGCAGCGATCCAGCCGGGATGGTGGAGCCAACGGTTGGCTGCTGCAGACGGTCAATCGCATTCGCCTCCTGGATCGCTACACGATTCAACTTACTTTGTCCGCGCCCAATCGGCTGTTTGCGCCGTTTCTCAGTTTGCCCGCTGCATCTGTCGTCCCGGCAGATCTCGCTTCGCTCCCGTTTCGCCCGGTGGGAACAGGGCCGTTCCGGGTATTCGAATACACCGATCACCACTGTATCCTGGAAGCGAATCCCGATTACTTTTACGGGCGTGCCCACCTGGACAGGATTGAGATTCTCTCTGTGTCGGCGCAACAGGCAAACGCCCTGCTCAGCCAAGAGACAAGCCAGTTGTTTGTCCACACAGGGGAGACAGCGAGACCAAGCCATTCCTCTTGGCGAAGCCGGGATTTCCCGTTCGCCAGCTGCAGCCTGCTCACGTTCAATCTGGCCAGACCGGGGCCACAGGCGGATATTCGGTTTCGTCAGGCACTCCACCTGCTGCTTGATCGCCACAAGATGATCGACGAGCTAGGGGAACTGCGGGTAGCTCCAGCGACAGGCTTTCATGAGAGAGGAGGAACAGGTCAAGAACAGAGTCCGGTCACTTTGTCCGCTATGGAGGCTGCGGCCAATCTGCAAAAAGGGAGGCGCCTTTTGGAAGATTCGGAAAAGGTTTGGGCTTCGCTGACAGAAAACGAGCAGTTGGCCAAGTGGTTCCCTGAGCTTCGGATGGATGAGCTGCGTGAAGGCGGGGTCATCACGTTTGACATGCAGGATGGCACGTTTGAGGAACTGCGGATTATCGAGTTTGCCATGTATTCCGTACTGGAGTATACATGGGGGGACGACCAGGTTCGCTTTGAGCTGTACCCAGATGGAGAGGGCTGTCGCTTGGTCTTGATCGAGAAGATCAACAAGATCACGGATCACACGCCAAAGGATCTTGCCGGCTGGCACGTCTGCCTGGATGTCATCGAAGCGTTGCTGGACGGCAGCACGCTGGAAGACCGTAAAAATGAATGGGAAAAATGGCATGAGAAATACGTGCAAGTGATCGAGAAACTCCCAAAAGGCGAATCAGAGATGTAGCGCTGACCACAGCGCTACCCATTCTTAAATCCTTCGCCCAATACTTCATGGGCTGGAGTCAGAATCACAAAAGCATATGGATCAACAGACCGCACCAGTACTTTCAGGCGGCTTACTTCGCTCTGACTGACCACTACCAACAGCACCTTGCGTTCATCCCCCGTGTAGCCACCCAAGCCATTCAGCAGCGTAAAGCCGCGATCCAAATCGTACAGGATGGCATGACGCAGTTGGTCCGCCTGTTCCGAGATCACATAGGCTACTTTTGAGGTGTGCAGACCCATCTGGACGAAATCAATCGTTTTGCTGGTCACAAACAGCCCAATCAGGGCGTACAGCGCCTTTTCCGGAGAAAACACGATACCGGCCAGCAAAATAACCAGGCCGTCAAACACGGCGACAGCCACCCCGAGGCTGAGGCCGGTATACTTGTGCAGGATCTGGGATGCAATCGAAAATCCTCCGGTCGAGCCCCTGCCGCGAAAGACAATCCCGATGCCTAAGCCGACTCCGATCCCGCCGTAGATACTGGCCAAAAGTGGATTGTGCGTCAGAGGCGCGAGGTGGCTGGTCAGAACCACGAATAAGGGAGTACCGTGGAACCAACGGCCGCCTTTAAACTGTATTGCCGCTCCAGCAGCCAGAACCCCAACAGAAACAACGGAATATTTAGCGCCCACTGGGTAATCGCCGGGGAGACCCCAAACAGATACAGCATGATCGTCGACAGCCCGGTTACGCCACCTGATGCGATTTGATTCGGATTCAAAAACAGGTTGAAACTGGCCGCCAGAATCAATGAGCCAGCCAGCAGCAAGATGTACTCGTAGAACTGGTGCAGCGGTGTAAAGAGAGCCGCTCCTGTTTGTCTACGTTTTTTCCACCACATGTTCCCATCACCTCGGCTCAAAATGCACCAAGTTATACGATACTACGATTTCCGTTGTTCTTTCAAATGTTTCATCAAAATGAAAAGGCTATCATTTGCTTGTCCCGTTTTCGGACGAACAAAGGATAGCTTCAGCTTGGCTTTTTTGCATACGTATTTCTCCACTTCCATAACAAAACTGAATTGTCTTACAACCGATTATGTATCGATATCGAGGGCATCAAATATTTCTATTGATCCCCTCAACCATTCCAAGATCACGTTCTATGTCGGCAACCTGCTGGGCAAACTCCTTTGCTGGTAGTGGTTTGCTCACGAAAAACCCCTGCACCTCATCACAGTCATGCTGTTTGAGGAAGGAGAGATGATCACGTGTTTCCACCCCTTCGGCGTTGACCAGCAACTTCATATGGTGCGCCATTGATATAATCGTCTTCACAATGGTTGCGTCATTTGCATCGTAGATGCTGTCCCGGATAAAAGACTGATCGATCTTTAGCTTGTCCACCGGAAACCGTTTCACATAATTGAGCGAACTGTAACCAGTCCCAAAGTCATCCACGCTGATGCGAACCCCTAGCTTCTTGAGCTCCTGCAATACGGCAATCGACCGATTCACATCCATCGTGGTACTCTCCGTTATCTCCAGCTCCAGGAACTGCGGGTCGAGACCGGTTTCTTCCAACGTCTCTCGCACGATACGAACTAGATCGGCCTGAAGGAACTGCCTTGCAGAAATATTGACCGAAACTACCAGCTGTGAAAAACCGTTCTCTTGCCAGCTTTTGTTCTGTCGGCAGGCCGCACGAAGCACCCACTCTCCGATCGGGATGATCAATCCCGTCTCTTCGGCGAGCGGAATGAACTCATTGGGCGGAATGAAGCCCTTTTCCGGATGATTCCAACGAATCAACGCTTCAGCGCCAGTCACTCTGCCTGTCAGCAGGTTCACTTGCGGCTGGTAATAGAGAAGAAACTCTCCCCGCTCCAATGCCTTGTGCAAATCCACTTCCATCTGCAGTTGCCCCTGCGTCTTTTGGCTCTGCTCCCGTGAATAGAACTGATAGCTGTTGCTGCCTAGCTGCTTTGCATACAGCATGGCGGCGTCAGCATTTTTCATCAACTCACCGACACTCTCACCGTCTTGCGGGTAGAGACTGATTCCAATACTGGCACTAACATATGCCTCGTATTCACCCAAAGAAAAGGGACGTGCCAGCTGTTCGAGGATCTGTCGCGCTGTCTGCCGCACAGCGTCCTGCTCCTTTCCCTTGAGCAGCATGACAAACTCATCTCCCCCTTGTCGGGACAGATGCTCGTCCTCTGCGAGACGCGTGTGCAGCCGCTCTGCTACCCGCTGCAGCAGCAAATCCCCCATCTCATGCCCAATCGTGTCGTTGATAATCTTGAACCGCCCCAGTGAAACCAACAAAACAGCCAGCGTACGATCTCCAGACCGTCTGGCACCGATGATGTTCTCCGCCAGAATCTGATCGAACAAGTGGCGATTGGGCAAACCTGTCAAGGCATCATGAGAGTGTATGTAATCCATGATCTCCTCTGCCTTATCGGGCCAGCTGCATCTTCTTTTCGTTTGCTGCTGACCTCTCTCTTTTGAAAATTTTACTCTACAAATGGCATATGCGATGACAACCAGGATGAAGATGAAAGCTGCGACAAAACCGTAACTTGTGACGAGATGCTCCATTTTTTCACCAACCACATAGCATTTATTCCCCATATAGGCCACCGCAACGGCAGGTACTATCTATCTAATTCCCTGGATAAATTTTGGATAAACTTGAAAAATCATCAGATTAGGCAGGAAGTTTCCTATTGAGAGTTTACACGCAAGCAAAAAGCGCTTCTCCGTGTGATCCGAAAAGCGCTTTTTTTCTCTCAACTTGTATGTATTCGGGAAATCATCAGGACAAACCCGATAGCTGCCGAGATGATAGGCAGGAAGACGCCCGGTAAAATGAAAAGAGCAGGATGTTTGCCGATCCAGCGTTTTGCCGACTCATCAATCGCGAGGAAGAGGAGCGCTGGGACCACCCCCATCCAGGAGGCAGGCATTCCGCCTATCACATAGAGAGCGAGTTGGCAGACGATGGCGATACCTGCATGAACCGGATGGAGCAGACGATAGATAAGGTCTGCTGCGCAGGAAACGAGGACACCGTAGGAAACAATAATCAGAAAGCCGTAATACAGATAGAGCAGGTAGTACTGGAGAAAGGTTTGTTCCGGGTCTACCAAGCTGTACCCCGATAGCAACAGCGGGAACAGGGAAGATACAATAATGGCTGTCAGACACTTGCGCGACAGGTACAGTAAGTATCGCGGCATCGCATTCATCGCAACGACACCCATACTCGCTCATCCCGACGCTCAACGCTGATCGGAGCGTCAAAAAAGTGACTCAGCTGCGGGCCGGTGAGCACTTCTGCCGTCGCGCCTGACTTGTACACTTCTCCACGCTTTAACAGCAGGGTGTGGCTGAAACAGGGCAAAATCTCTTCGATATGGTGTGTGACATAGATCAGCGTGGGAGCGTTGGCTTGAGCTGTGATCTGACTGATCATCGTCAGCAAGTTTTCCCGCGCGATCAGGTCGAGACCGCTGCACGGCTCGTCCAGGATCATCAGCCGGGGTCGGGCCATCAATGCTCGGGCGATCAGGACTTTCTGCCGCTCGCCCTGCGACAGGGTAGCATAGGTGCGTGACAGCAGTGCCTCACAGCCAAGCGATACAAGCAGTTGGACCGCTTGTTGCCGATCTTCGTCTTCAATCTTGTCATATAAGCCGATAGAGGCAAACTTACCGCTCAGTACAATCTCCTCCGCTGACTGCTGTCCGTAAAGTCTCTGCTGCAAGGAAGAACTGACCCAACCGATCTGTTTGCGCAGCTCACGCAGGTCGCATCTGCCAAACGTCTGACCAAGAACCGACACCACGCCTCTCGTTGGCCAGATGTATCCATTGATGATATTGAGAAGAGTGGTCTTGCCCGATCCATTTAGTCCGACTAGGCACCAGTGTTCTCCCTTTTTGATCTGCCAGGAGACGTCCTTTATGATTGTCTTGTCTCGTTCCCAGGTAACATTTTTGAGATCGATGATCATCTCTCGTTTCTCCTTCTCCCTTGATTGCGGGTTCTTTTTTTCAGAATTATACCATAATGGCTGAGCCAGATAGGAAAAAAGCAGGTTCGCCGATTGCAGCGAGCCTGCTTTTTTTCATGCATAGAACTGAGCTTTCTGCTTGTTACGAATCCCTTTGATGGGACTCCGTCAAAGGTTACTGAATCAATGGTTGCTCGGTCATTTCCTGACTACCAGCAGAACCGGCTTGGTCAGTTTCTTCGGAACCCTGTTCCTCTATGGAAGAATCATCCGGTTGGGAAGTGACATCCTCATCCTCAACTTCATCTGTCATCGTTCCATCCTCTTGCTCTTCAGAAGGTTCATCACCTGTTCCGTCTTCTGCATCTCCCGGTTGATCTTCCAATTGACCATCGGGAGCAGGAGTCTCCTCAGGCACCTCATCGTCCGCCTCTTCCGGCACGGTGATGATCGAGGATGAATCCTGCGGGCCCACCGTTTCCTCGGCAATGGTGAAGTCCATGCGAATCGACTTTTTCAGCGATTCCCCATCTTCTGAGCGGATATAGCGGCGGATATGCAGGGTGTAAGTCTCTCCGGGTTCGTACCCCTCTTCTGGCGAACTGACCAGGATCGACTTTTCATCCTCACCGAGGGTGACCTCTACATCGAGATGTCTTCCCCGATCATCGGTTACGTAGATATTCCGTTCTGTCACCGTTTCAGGATCAAGCTTCTTGCTGAAACGGATCGTCCACGACTTGTCAACGGGGACATCCTCTTGCTCCGGCCACTCCTCATCTTGCGGCGGTGGTGGTGGCGGTGGATTTTTGATCGTAAAGTCGATCGAGTCCCTGCCGCTGCTTTCATTGCCTGCCTCATCGACAGCATCGGCCTCGATCTGATGATCCCCTACTGTCAGACCGCTTACGGAGATTCTCCATGTTCCGTCGCCCCGAACCTTTCCACTGGCGCTAGCCGACGTGTCGCCGTCCACATAGAGCCGTACGGTGCTGTCCGGTTCGCCGGTACCGGTAAAGGTAGCCGTGCGGGAACGGAATACGGTGCCGTCATGGGTGGTGAAGGACGGCGCTGCTGGTCCTGTCGTGTCAATGTAAATCGCTGACAAATCTCCGTTTAAGTTGTTTAGCGATTGGAACGCTGCCAGACCTGAAGCATCCTGAATCGTTCCTCCATTCAGATCGATCGTCGGCACCAGAAGTTCCAATCCATTGCGGTCATCATCGCCCGGCTGCACCGTATAGCGGAAGAGCAATTCATCAGTGTTGCTTCCAGATTGGTAATCGGCATATATCGTGCCTCTGTTTATCTCCAGAGCCAACCGGGGTGTGCCACTTACCGTCACCGGTTCGTCAAAGTGAACGGTAAAGTCCAGATCATCTCCCGCTTTGTAGAACCCGTCTGCCGGGAGGTCGACCGAGGTTACTTCCGGTTCGGAGGTATCTACTCGCACATTGGATGTATCTGTAGCAGGCAGTGTGGGTACAGCCTCGTTTCCTACTGCGTCACGTATCATGCTGCCATTCAATTGGATCGCTGCGCCCAGTTCGATACCATCATGGTCTTCCAGTCCGGGAGTTATGTTGTAAGCAAATGCCAGTGCATTCGTTCTGGTACCCGCCTGGTAATCTGCCTGCACGGGCGTACCGCCGATATCCAGTTCTAACGCGGGTGTGCCGCTGTTCACAGTGACCGGTTCACTCAGATTTACGATGACCTGTAGAGTATCTCCCACGTAATAATAACCGTCTGTGATCGAAACAGAGGTGACGGTCGGATCTGCCGCATCCACCAAGATCCCGCTGGTGCCGGCTGGTGGCAAGTTCAGCTCCGCAGAATTGCCGATCGAATCTTGCAGTGTGCCGCCGTTCAGATCTATTGAACCAGCCACATCTATACCGTCGACGTCTACTTCTCCATCCTGTACCTGATAGGTAAAGGTAAGGGCAGTAGAATGGTGACCGGCCGTATATTCGGCGTAACGCGTGCTGCTGCCGATCGTCAGTTCGATTCTTGGCCTGCCACCGCTGGTATCCACCAGCACCGACTCAGAGAAGGTAGGCGTAAATGTAAGCGTGTCTCCTTCTTTATACGTAGCTGCGGCGGGATATACAAAGCCGGTAATAGTTGGCGCCACCGCATCGACCAGGATGCCCGATGTGTCTCCCAAGCCGTTTAGTGCAGCATCTGCATTGTTTTGAGCTGTATCCGTGATGCTGCCGCCGTTTATGGCGATCGGTCCAGTAACCTCAATCCCGTTTTCATCTTTCCGTCCTTGTTCGATCTGGTAACGGAACGTCAGTGTGGTGGAATCAACCGCTGATACGTACGCAGCTTGAACATTCGCTCCACCGACATCCAGAGGAATATACGGCGTTCCGCCCGTTGTATCCACACTAACCGGCTCGTCATAGGTGACGGCAAAGTCAAGATTTCCCCCAGCCAGATACGTGCCAGGAGTGGGGATGACGATGGACTGAACCGTCGGTACTTGCGTATCGATCAGTATGCCGGAGGTATCCGACACATTCTGCAACACCAGGCTGGACGCATTTCCTGCCGCATCTTGAATCGTCCCGCCATTTGCCTCCAGTGCCGTGATCGCGATGCCGTCCGCATCATTTTGCCCTGCGCCTACTGTGTAGCGGAATGTTAGCTCATCGGAATTGGTGCCGCTCTGGTAGTTGGCGTAGACCTGACTACCGCCGACATCTAATACCAAGCGAGGGGTCCCACCTGCCGTATCGACTGTAACGATTTTGCTAAAACGGATGGTGAAATCGAGATTCTCTCCGGCTTTGTAAGCATCCGCCGCCGGTACCTCAACGGCTGCAACCTCTGGCTGGCTTGTATCGACATAGATCATCGCCGTGCTGCCTACATTGTTTAGTGTTAGGTTGGCCGCATTGCCAACAGCATCGTCGATGGAGCTGCCGCCAGCCAACTCAATACTGCCGCCCAGTGCCACGCCATCGCTGTCATGGTCTCCCGACTGTACGGCATAGCGGAATACCAAGGAATCCTGGTCACTATCGACAGCAATATACGAGGCGTATCTCGTAGTACCGCCTACGATCAATGGAATCTCTGGCGTGCCCGTCACCGTGACTGGTTCTGAAAGTTCTACGGTAAAGTCCAGTTCAGCTCCGGTCCCATACGTCCCATTTGCTGGTACCGTGACGCTGTTTACTGTGGGTTTAACCGCATCCACCAGTACCTGCGATAGATCTTCCACACCATTGAGGGTGAGCCGAGCATCATAAGAGGTGCTGGCATCACGGATCGTACCGCCATTGAGATCAATCGCCCCGGCCAATGCTATACCGTCCGAGTCGAGGTCTCCCTCTGCAACCATGTAGCGAAACGATAAGGAATCACCATCAACAGCCGATTGATAGGTGGCGTATCTAGTGCCGCTGCCAATCGTTAGCTCCAATCTCGGTGTACCCGTCACCGTCACCGGCCGGGTAAAGTGCACGGTGAAATCAAGTGGATCTCCAGAAAGATAGCTGCCGTTTGCCGGAACATCCACGTCAGCAACCGCAGGCGCTTCATTCACCGTTGTCGTGATTTCGGTATGATTGTTGGTGGTATCCACATCGGCTCCACCTGTCACATCAGCAGCGTTCGTTACATTTGCCGGAGCGTTATTCGCTACGTCTACCGTGACGACAATATCTTCATACGACTCTCCTGCTGCCAGAACGGTGGACGTGGTGCAGGTTAACGTGCCAAGCGAACAGTTTCCATGCCAGATACTGCTCTCGCCACTTTCCCCGCTGATTGAGGTGACAGCAAGTCCTGCAGGCAGGGTATCTGTCACCGTAACCGTACCGCTGGTCGGTCCCGCTCCCTCATTGCTCACGGTAATGCGGTACTGGGCCCCGGTCTGCCCCTGATAGAACGGGCCGTTGTCTGTCTTGGCCACCGTGAGATCTGCACTGGAAACTACTTCAACATCAAACGTATCGGTCGCTGAATGCACGACTCCGTTAAGGTCATCCGTGATCTTGACTGTGATCGTCGCCGTACCCATCTGACCGGATGCCGGCGTAATAGATAGGTTGCGAGTTGAACCACTACCCGAAATCGTCAGATTGCTGTCAGGAAGCAGCGTCTGGTTGTTGGAAGTGGCCGTGATCGAGTCAAATCCGAGGCCATCGTCGCCAACCTCAAACGTCACCTGCTTACTTCCCCCAGCTCCAATCGTTTGATTGCCGATATCCTGAATCGTCGGATGAGCTTCCACCGCCCCGATGTCAACGACCGCCGTGGACCCTGTATCCGCAGAGTCGAGGATTCTCGTCCTGCCATGCTGGTCAGTCGATCCTGTTGTCACCCAAGCATTGCTGCCTGCCTCAATCGCTGGACTGCCATTGAGCAAGGCATGGGTTTTGGTAGGACCACCATTGTCCGCTAACGGGCCAAGACCAGGATCGGACACATTAATCAGATTGCTGTTGGAATTGGTTAGCCCGCCTGATCCGCCGACACCGATCAGATTGTACGAACTGGTGCTGTTAAAAGTCCCCGATCCCTTGAACACGTCGCTGGCCGCCGTGCCGGTTCCCTTATAGTTTTTGGCAATAATCGTATTGCGAGCCGTGACGTCACCGTTATCCAGATACAGACCACCGCCATCTCCTACGCTATTCCCGTCGGCATCCGCACGGTTGTCTGTGATAGTTATATTGGTGATGGTCGAAGGACTACTTGTTTCGATATAAACCCCGCCGGCATGGTAATCGGAACGATTGCCGCTGATTGTCGCATTCTCCATTGTCATTGCTAGATGGCTAGCAACTCCGCCACCGAGGGAATCGGATCCGCTTACCTGGTTGTTGGAAATCGTCGTTTGTTCGATCATTGCTCCTTTTACTGTCCCATAGTTGATAGGATCAAGACGAATACCACCGCCTCTGCCGAAGGTTGTACCAATACCGGCAGTATTCCCGTCAATTGTCGAATTGACAATCTCTACCGAACTGTCAGCAGCAACAATGATCCCTCCACCGCTCGTTCCCGCCTTGTTCTGTCTAATTTCAGATTTCTCGACTCGAATGGTACCATTGGTTAAACCGCTGAGGTACAGACCCCCTCCATCATTACCTGCCTCGTTGTCACTGATAATCGTGTTGTAGATGTACAGGTTGGAATTGGCTGCATCAGCTAATATTCCTCCCCCAAGACTGGCACCGTAGAAGCTCTCAACCTTACTCTTTCCATACCTGATCCAGACCGCTTTTAGCGTGAAGTCGATCTCTCTGTCCACATTGGGGTTTACGGCAAGTACCCGATCGATTCCGGTTCCGGCAGAAGTTCCCGCCTGAATGATCGTAGTTGTCGGATCAGCCTCCCCGCTACCACCGGCCCCGATAATCGTCAGGTCATCCAGCACGTCAAGGTCACCGACCATTTCATCTCCACCGTCTTCTGTTCCTGCCAATGTAAGTGTATAGGTACCTTCAGGAAGGATGATCGTGTCTGCCCCGGCAGAAGCGTTGCTCTCCATAATCGCCGCTCGCAGCGTGCACTGGCCTCTACTGTCTTGACAAACGCCGTCACCAGGATTGCTGTCGACGGTATCCATTTGATCAGTAACCGTATGAGTGGCTGCCTCTGCAGCCACGGAAAAACCGAACAACAAAGCCAGCCCGATTCCAACACAAGCCGCAAACAGCTTCGCTCGGAACGACATGGAAAACATGTCTGTTCCGAGCCGATTCAAAGCGTGAAGCACGTCAGGTTCCTCCTAACTATTTTCCTCCATGCCATTTGCTCATCTGCACATGACTATGGCCGTTGAGGGAAGACTCCCTCCAAGGCGATGATATAGATTAGCCCCAGATACGGCTGCATGTTGTTGTGCGGCATACTGCCGCCTGCTGGGAGGATGGCATTTGGCGCCATCTGGGTATCTGGTGTTTCACCATAAAGCGATGCTGGGCGCAGTCCGGATGGTCTGGCCCAGATCGCCCCCTCTGGATTGGGTTGTGAACCGGAAGACTGACTTTGCGGCAGGTGGTTGTGCGTTGGCATCTCTTGACTGATCAGGGTAACAGTGGAACTGCCGCTAACGTCACCAAGTGAACGCGGTGTAAGCCCTTGTCCTGCCCCCCAATGCATCGGTGCCCGTCCCTGCAGATTGGGCAGTGCAAACGTCATCTTGCCATCCCCGCCGTATGTGGTACCAAGCAAGGAAAACAACGCTGTGTTCTGAGTTATGTGCATTATCTGACCGTTGCAAAAAGCCCAGCCCCTCGGAGCAAAGTTACCAGCAAAGATGCGAATCTCACCGAGAAATGGTTCTGACATTTGTGCGTTCGCCTCCCTTAATTCCGTGTGGGGTAAATCCCCATGATGGCAATGCAGTAGTTGAGTACGCTATACGGCTGTCTGTTTTCATGCGGTTGGCTGCCGCCCGTATTCTTGAGTGCCGTCTGGCTCATCAGTACATTTGCTTCCTGGCTGTAGTTGTTTACACCTTGAGCCGAAGCCCATACATGGCCGTCAGGGAGCGGACTGGAAGGCGGCTGTGAACTACCCGATACAACGTGGGTATGCTGCGGCATCTCCTGAATCGTCAGCGTGTGCCCCTCTTCTCCGCTGCTCTCCCCCAGTGTGATGCCGTCGCCCGGATGTACCGGAACCCTGCCGCGCAGGTCAGGCAAACGGAAGGTTGTCTGTCCATTTCCCCCATATGTCGTCCCTAAGAGAGAGAACAGAGCCTGGTTTTGCATGATGGACATTTCCTGCCCATCACAAAAGGCCCAGCCTCTGGGTGGAAACGAAAAAGCAAACGCACGAATCTCGCCAAGAAACGGTTCTGACATGGCTGATTCCTCCTTGTTGTCGTCTGTTGATTTGTCTTGCAAGTGGAGAAGCTGTTGCTCAATTCGGACTTGGATAGATTCCCCACAGCGAGATGATAAACGAGATGCATTGGGCCGGCATCATATTATCATGAGGCTGTGATCCCCCTGCAGTCGCCACAGCAGATGCACTCATGGTCCCGGTTGGCCCCGATGTGGAATATTGCTGAACCGAAGACGGCGCCCACACTGCACCCGATACCGTACTTTTCTCTGCCACCTCTTGCGATTGCGCTGCCACCTGGTGTGTATGCGCTGGCAATTGATCCACCGTCAACGTAACCGTCTCCACACCGCCCTTCTGACCGAGTGGATACGCGGTTCCAGTAGTGGGATTGGTTCCCGCATGCAGCGGGATTCGCCCACGCAGATCAGGCAGTGCAAATGTGGTTTCGCCATCCCCGCCGTAGGTTGTCCCGATCAAGGAAAACAGTGTTGAATTTTCGCTGATGCTCAGTAACTGCCCATCGCAAAACGCCCAGCCTAACGGCGCAAAATTGCCGGCGAACATACGGATTTCTCCAACGTACGCATCACTCATGTAAGAATCCCCCTTTGCTGTCACGCAATACCTTGCAGATACGAATGAATCAGTCCTTTAATCGATTAAAAACCACCTGATACAAATACCCATCCTGTGTCTGTCCCACAGGTACCAAAAACAAATCCATGGAACCTAATTTCGGGTGCTGGGCGGCATACAATTTCTGAGGCAACAAAAAATCAGAAGGGCCATGAAAGATGAGGGAAAACTGCTCTACTGCGGTGGAACTTTTGTCGGCAACTTCGATCAGTTCTAACTTCTGAGGGGTGTTTTGTTCTGGGGTGACAGTAAAATGGCTGTGCAAACACTCCTGAAAAGCGGCAACAGTAAGAGAATTCAGTACGGATCACCTCTCTATGATGTTAGGTTATGTAATGCGAGTGTGACTCAGTGGGGTTGGTATGCCACCTCATCGAGACGTACAGACCGTTTTGCGCAGTGACCTCAAATCCCAGGCGGGTATACAGCCGCAGAGCCGGATTGGCGTGATACACTTGGAGCAGCAGTACTTTCCCGCTATCCGCAGCTTCCTGTTGCAGCTCTTTGAGCAGAGTCGTACCGATGCCGACATTGCGGTATTCCGGAAGAAGCGATAGGTCGACCAACAGGATCGCTTCCTTCCTGTAGTCAACAATCATCCTGCCAGCGCGATTGCTGCCATGAAGCACAATCTGATGAATCGCATTCGGGTACTCCATCTGATAAGACCGCTGTTGTAAATCAAACTGCATGCGCAGAAAGGCATCCTGTGCTGCTTCTTCCCATCCCCAGCCTGCCACTTCCTCTCGCCTGGTGCTGGCGTAGACTTGATAGAGAAACGGTTCGTCTTCTGCAGTGGCTTCAACCATCGTCAGCAAGTGAATAACATGAACTCCTCCTTCTTTTTCGCGTTTGCAAAATATTATATTGGTAAAAAAGAGTAGGAGAAAGGGAAGTTTCGAAAATTTTACCTTCCAGCGCTTTTCCTTCCTTTTGTAAAAAAGATTTACTCTACTAACGAACCATAGTGGGGGCGAAAGAGAAAAACAGGTGAGTTCCGCTCGTGTCAGTGCCCACGGTGAAGCCGGGATGGCCGTCTACGCTCCAACAAATCGGTACGGCGGCGAAAAGCCCTCAAGGGGCGGGGGGATTTCAGGGAAGCAGTTGGCCGCCAAGCGTATACCGCTTTGTTTCCGCTCCGACTCTGTGGGCACTGACACGAGCGGAACTCACCTGTTTTTCTCTTTCGCCTTGCAACGTTTGCTTGCGTACGCAACATTTCCTTGCGTAGGTCGAATGTTTCCTATGTATGATCCCTGCATCTCCTGACCAAACTTCCGACTTATCTTTCGTTACCTCATCGCTCAAAAAAAAGCAGGCTTCACAATTGCTTGTGAAACCTGCTTCTCTCCAATAGAACGTTTGTACATGGATCTAAACCAGAAACGAAAACAGCGAGGGATGCTTGTTTACTTCCAGGTAGTCAATGCGGTGTTGCTCCATCCGCTCGATCAGCGGCTGGTAGTCTTCCTTGTGCTTCAACTCAATGCCGACTAGAGCCGGTCCGTTTTCCTTGTTGTTGTTCTTGGTATATTCAAATCGGGTAATATCGTCTTCTGGTCCCAGCACCCGGTCGATGAATTCACGCAAAGCACCAGCCCGCTGCGGAAAGTTGACGATAAAATAATGTTTCAAGCCTTCGTAGATCAAAGAACGCTCCTTGATTTCCTGCATGCGATCGATATCGTTGTTGCCGCCGCTTATGACACAGACGACGTTCTTGCCTTTGATCTGATCGCGATAAAAATCAAGCGCGGCAATCGGCAGGGCGCCTGCTGGTTCGGCGACGATGGCGTTCTCATTGTACAGTTCCAGAATCGTGGTGCACACCTTTCCTTCGGGAACCAGCACGATATCGTCCAGGACCTCCTTGCAGATCTGCCAGGTAAGCTGGCCCACCTGTTTCACCGCTGCTCCGTCAACAAACTTGTCGATGTCAGGGAGGGTGACGATATCCCCTGCTGCGATCGATTGCTTCATCGATGCCGCCCCGCCTGGCTCCACGCCAATGACCTGCGTTGCCGGGCTAATTCCTTTTACGTACGTCCCCACTCCGGAAACCAAACCGCCTCCGCCGATACTGGTGAAGAGATAATCAAGCGGTTCTTCCATTTCATTCATGATCTCCGTCCCAACCGTCCCCTGGCCGGCGATGATCCGCCGATCGTCAAACGGATGGACAAACGTCATGTTCTCCTGCTCGCAGGACTGCATCGCTTCGCGGAACGAGTCGTCAAAGGTATCGCCGGTCAGGATCACCTCTACGAATACACCGCCAAACAGCTTGACCTGTGAGACCTTTTGACGCGGCGTTGTCGCTGGCATAAAAATTTTCCCCTTGATGCCAAGCCGTTTGCAGGAGTAGGCCACGCCTTGGGCATGATTGCCGGCGCTGGCGCAAACCACCCCTCTGCTGAGGGATTCTTCTGGCAAACTGCGGATAAAGTGATAGGCTCCCCTGATCTTAAACGAACGGACGACCTGCAGATCTTCCCGTTTGAGGTACAGATTGCAGTCATACCGTTCCGATAACAACGCGTTTCGCTGCAGCGGCGTTTTGCAGATGACCTCTTTTACGACGTGATGCGCTACCATGATATCTTCCAGCGTTAATAGGTTCGTCATATGATTGTTTGCCTCCATCTTGATCAGTCTGCTTGTTCTTCCGGTTCTTTCCGCTCCCGCTCTACTTTGAGCACCTCAGCCAGCCGCTCCAATTCGCCTAAAATCCCTGTCAGCAGATCTGGTTCACAGCTGGTCACGATCAACATCCGGGACAGCTCCGATCCTTGGACAGGATGAACAGAGAAGCTGTCGATGTTCACCCCTCGCTCCGCATACAAGGCCGCTACCTTGGCCAATACACCTGGTTGATTGTCTACCAGTACATGTACCCTTTGCTGCATCCTTCCCACCCTTTCGCAATTCCTCTCCCTTTCAATAAAAAACACCCTGACAATCAAAACACGAAACCGTGCTTGATTGCCAGGGCGATCGAATCGCGGTACCACCCGGCTTTTTCCTGTCGTCTCACAACAGACAGGCTTGCCCAGTCCAGCACATATGGACTGCCACCCGATAACGGAGGTAACCCGTTGCTGTCTACTCTGCCCCCGCTCTGATCGCGGGCAGTCATTTCAACAGGAACGCTCCGAGGTGATCTTCACAGGCAGGTAACGACCGTTCTTTCAGCCAGGGAACGGCTCTCTGTGCGTCAGTGCTGCCTGCTACTTGTCCTCATCAACGCTTGTTTTTAGATCATCTTCCTAATCAGTTTCCGGTCGTATCGCGACACGTTCTCGCGACAGCCGCATGTCCTAGCCCTAATCACCAGCCGCGACGGTCATATGATCTTCAAAAAAACTCGCCCCGGCAGCCAACCGCCACAAAACAGCGATTGACTGCCGGGGCGATCGGATCGCGGTACCACCCGGCATCTCTGTGCTCTCGCGAACAACAGACTCTGCAAGTCCGGTCTATACGATGCGGACTCAATCCGATAACGGCGATTGTTCCCGTTGCTCCTTACTAGGGCCCTAGCGCCTGTTCAAAAGCAAAACTCCGAGGTGATCTTCGAAGCGAGTTGGCGACCGCCCTCTCAGCCTGCGGGACGGCTCTCTGCACGCCATGGCTCCTCCTACTTGTCCTCATCAACGCTTTCGTCCATGATCTTCTTGCGTATATCCATTTGAACCGCTGCCTATCCGGTTCAAAACCCGTATGCTTACAAGGCATTATAGAAAGTTCACTGGCGATTTGTCAATGGATGATTTCAGCCAGATGAACGGCTTTGGGGACTGGAGCTAGAAAATGATTGCAATACTAGGTATCATTAGTATCATGAAGTTTCTGAACCTCATCGGAGGTGATTGGCGCATGAAGAAAGATAATCTTTACACTGGATTGATCTTTATCGGGGTTGTTTCCGTCATCATTTGGCTGTTAGCCGAGATCTATATGTTCCTTACTTACCAAGAAATGAAGATATTAATACCTATCAACGTTGGAATAATAGGTTTTTTTGCATTCATCATTTATTTTTCAATCTTAGTATCTTGGGGGAATCCCAAACACAAACTTCCGGCTCTAGTCTTAGCTATTGGGTCTGTTTTTATTTTGTTCATCATATTTATCTTTATTTAAATGTGACTTCGTATTGTCCTTTCATTCTAAGAGTCAAAAAAGCAGCGTATGAGACAAAAAAGCAGCTGCTGTAGCCAAAAACATTGGGCTCAGCAGCTGCCTGAAACGATTTTATTGCTCTGCTGCCAATCACTTTAGACCTCTAGGAAGCTTTGCACTCCTTCTTCCGTCAGCAGATTGCCGACCAAAAACGTGCCAAACTCTCCGTAACGAGCGCTCACCTCGTCGAACCGCATCTCATAGACGATCCGTTTCAGATCGAGCGGATCGTTGGCAAACAGGGTGACACCCCACTCCCAATCGTCGTACCCGATCGAACCACCGATAATCTGCTTGATCCGACCCGCGTACTTGCGGCCTGTCATCCCGTGCGCTTTCATCAGTTCGCGGCGCTGTTCCATCGTCATCATATACCAGTTGTCGTCACCGGACCGCTTCTTGTTCATCGGATAGAAGCAGAGGTGCTGCCACTTGGGGAGATTGGGATAGAGCCTCTCCCGCACGTGTGGATTGGCCTTCGGGTCCTCGCCCGGATTGTTCACATAGTTGCTCAACTCCACCACCGAGATATAGGAATAATCAGAGCGGGTAAAGTCGGCAAACCGTGTTTTGTTAAATGTTGTTTTGATCTCGTTGAGCTCCTGCATGGTCTCGCGGAGAAACATAAAACCGAGATCCGCCTTATGTCCGAGCATCGCGTACGTAGCGGTGCTGCCCTTTCCTGCCGTTTGGTTTTCTTCCCACTCTTTCATCAAGCCGAGCAGCTGCTCAATCGCCGTCTGTCTCTCCTCTGCCGATGCTGCCTTCCACTTTTCCCAATCCAGCTTGCGGAAGTCGTGGTACGAGAACCATCCTTCAAGCGTAAGCAACGCTTCGTTGTCTGCCATGTGTAAACAACTCCTTTGCTTCGTCATCATGTGCCTGCAAACAGAGGTATGTAGGCTCCAAGCTCACCCTCAGTATAGCATAAAGGGAAGATCGTCATCCCATACGAAATGGTGAACGAACTTCCCTTTTGCGCTTCCAAATATGCGACTTTAGTCTAGGCTAAAGGTTAATGGATGTGCAAACGAAATCCAGATGGAGATCGGGTGTTTAATACCCAACAGCAGCGCCATCGCCACGCGGATCTGCGCCGCCGTATTTGATGTTTGTGTCCGGGTCGATCAAAATGGCTCCGGCATGACCCATCGTGTCCGTGTAATCTTCGACCACTTTTACCGGATGTCCGCGATCTTTCATCTCTTGAATCACCTCATCCGGAATGCGCCCTTCCATCTTGAGGTCGTTGGACGCTGCGCCCCAAGTCCGTCCATGCAGCCATCTAGGGGCTTCAATCGCATCCTGTACGCTAAAGCCAAAGTCAACAATTCTCGTCACGATCGCAGCCTGGGTTTGGGGCTGGCCTTCCCCGCCCATTGTTCCGTATACGAGATAAGGTTTCCCGTTTTGGAACAGCATCGCCGGGTTCAGCGTGTGGAACGTTCGTTTACCTGGTTCCAGATGGTTGACATGTTCCGGGTCGAGAGAAAAGAAGCTGCCCCGGTTTTGCAGCAGTACGCCGGTATCTTTGGCTACAATGCCGGACCCAAACTCATGGTAGATACTTTGAATCACAGAGACTGCATTTCCATCCTTGTCCACCACGCCAAACCAGACGGTATCACCTTTGGGATCGAGCGGTTCTACATCCGCTGCGGCCCGATCCATATCGATACGGTCAGCCAATGCTTTGCCATGCTCTTTGGACAGCAGCTCATCCAGCGGAATATCTACAAACTCAGGGTCTGTCAGCCATTTGTCACGATCGGCAAACGCCTGCTTGGTAGCTTCTACGATCAGGTGGTAGTAATCGGCTGTTCCTTCGCCCAGTTCCTTTACATCAAAATGATTCAAAATGTTCAAGATCGACAGCGAAGCAAATCCTTGTGTATTTGGCGGAAAATTATAAGCTGTATAGCCGCGGTACTCGACGGAAATCGGATCAACCCAGTTTGCCTTATGCTCGGCAAAATCCTTTAACGTCAGAAGGCCGCCATTGGCTTGCAGATCGTCAACGATTTTCTGAGCGATCTCCCCCTTGTAGAATCCGTCCGCCCCTTTCTTGGCAACGACCTTTAATGTCTCTGCAAGATCGGGTTGTTTGAACAACTCACCCTCTGCATACGGTTGTCCGTTCTCCTTCAAGAAGACATCCGCAAACTCAGAAAAGCGCTGCAGATCTCGGAATTCCTTGTCAGTTTCATCGATGTTGACACGGGTCCAATGCTCCTGGCTAAACGTTGTCGGATAACCGTTCTCTGCGTAATCAATAGCGGGTTCCAACAGCTTATGCCAAGGCAAGCTGTTGCCCATGCTCTTCTTTCCGTAGTCATAAGCCTCCTGCCAGCCCGAAATGGCTCCCGGGACCGTGTTGGCTGCCACGTAACCTCGGGATGGAATTTTTTCAAATCCCTGTTCTTTATAGAAATCAATCGTGGCCTTCTCACCAGAGCGACCACTTGCATTGATTGCTTTTAGCTCGCCGGTTTTGGCGTTGTAGATCAGCCAGAAGTTGTCTCCTCCGATGCCATTCATATGAGGATACACCACTCCTAATGTGGAAGCAGCAGCAACGGCAGCATCAATAGCGTTCCCCCCCTCCTCCAGTACCTGAATGGCCGCTTGTGATGCCAAATAATGCGGGGTCGTCACCATCGCATGAGGCGCCATCGTAGTTGGCCTGTTGGCTGCATTTGCACCAGCCGCCGTAAACAGTGTCATGACAATCGCTAACGTTGCTGCTACAGAGGTTTGAAACCGTCGAAACATCGTACTCCTCCTTTTGTTGTGTATCGTTTCGTGTGTATTGGCTGCATGGCGTCGGCTGTTCACACTACTTTTCCCCTCCACCACCCCCTTTCACGGTTGGAGCGAGAACAGGTCATACTTTAAACGTTTTGGCGATCTCGTCCAGGTGATTTGCTTTGTCGGCCAGTTTATCCATGGAGGAATGGATCTCCCTGGCCATCGCAGTCTGTTCCTCAACAGAGGCAGCAACATTTTGAGTATGGGAATTGGTCTCCTCGTTGAATGCCCCCAGTTCAGATACAGAACGGGATACGTCCTGTGCCCCTTTGTTGATTTCCTGGATGGTTTGGTTGACCGTATTGATTCCTTCCGCAACCTGGTTGACGTAATAGAGTATTTGATCAAAGCTCTCTCCGGCATCTTGAACCACTGCGATCCCCTGCAGGATGGCGTCACTGCCCGCCTGAACGGTGGCTTGGCTGCGCTCTGACTCATCGACGATGTTGGAAATAATCCCTTTGATTTCTTCCGCCGAGTGGGCTGACTGTTCGGCCAGTTTTCTTACTTCTTCTGCCACGACGGCGAACCCTCGTCCGTTTTCCCCAGCCCTGGCTGCCTCAATCGCTGCATTGAGTGCCAGCAGGTTGGTCTGAGAGGAGATATCGGTAATCACCGTGACAAAGTTTTCGATGTCCTTGGTTCGCTGATCCAGGGCAGTAATGACTTCATTGATTTGTGTAACCGAATGTTGGATGGCTGCCATCTGATCCATCGTTACTTCGATCTTCTGCTTTCCTTCCATACTCGCTTCTCGAGTCTTGATCGCCACTCCGTTTACGGTTGACACCTGGTGGGAGGTGTCTTCAAAGCTGGCCGCCAACTCCTCCATATAACTGGACAGGTTCTGCAGATTTTCTGACTGTTGTTCCGACCCGTTGGCCACCTCTTCGACAGAGGATGCGATCTCCAGAGAAGCATGGTTCAGTTGGTTTGCTCCTTCGGAGAGATGGTCGGACGATTCCTTCAGGTATTTGGCCGATTCTTTCACTTCGGAGATCATCTCCGATACCTTCTCCAGAGCCTCATTGAGTGCCTGTCCCATCACGCCCAGCTCGTCTTGCCCCTTCTCCTCTACCCGGGGACTAAAATCACCTCTCCCCATCGCTTGTACGACTTGTTTAAAACGGTTGATTCTTCTGGTAAATCCGGAAGCGATCAAGAGAGAAACAACCGTCACCAGGATAAACCCGACTACCAGAATCACGATGGTAAATTGCTTGCTCTCTTCCGTCTGCTGATAGAATCCATCGTAGTACGATCCCATCACAATCACCCAATCCCAGGGCTCAAAGTAACGCAGGTAGGCGATTTTGGCACGTGGTTCCGGTTCGCCTGGATTTTGCCACATAAAGGTGTAGTAGCCTTCCTTCTGGTTGTACATCTCCCGATTGGGGTTTACACCGAACTCGTTGACGCTGTCCTTGATTTCCCCTTCAAAGTTTTTCGGGTGCATGACGGCGCGTATCTCGCCATTGTAGGCGAAAAAATAATCATCCTGGCCAATCCGCGGCACATCGTCGGGGATTTTACGCGTATTGTCCGCCTGCTTTTCCCCGACCATAGCTACTCGGAACATCTCCTGCGCTTCCTGCTCGGTCAGTACGCCGCTTTGGACCTGTTTGTCCAGTGTTTCCGCCAGCAGGTAAGCGCTGTCAACCAGTGATTTGAGATGTTGTTTGTTTACTTCCACCAACGAGTCTTTGGATAAATAGTAGTTCATCACTCCCATGACCAGTAGAGGAATGAGCGAAACTAGCACAAATGCCGAGAATAATTTTGTTTTAATAGATGGTTTCAAAAGTTTTGTCATCACACGGTTACTCATGGTTTCCTCTCCTTTTTGTTCTCCAGCGCACCTACCATCGTCACCGATATGACAAACTGCTCAACCGCAACGATGAAGAGCTTGGCCTGATCAACTAGATTTATTGTTCTTATTTCTTTTTATTAGGTAATGCAACAAAAAACAATGATTATGCCCTCCTTTTGTAAGCAACCACAATAATTGCTTTTCTTTCTTGTATCTAATTAACCGTTTTCATTAATTACCAAACCTATAATTTACATTTCAGCGTGTTTTAACTAAAAAACACGCCAGTCTGTTGACTAACGTGTTTTCTGCGCACGCGTACTAGCGGGGCCTACTCCATTCCAAGAGAATCCGGGCCATCTCTTCGTGGGAAAAAGCCTGCGGGAAGTTGCCCCACTGCTCCCTCGTTCGCGGATGAAAGTGCTCCGCCATCAACAGCAGGTCGGTGGCGCAGGAAATGCAGGTGTCGATCAACTCTTTGGCCCGTTGACGATTGCCTGTGAGCAAATAGTAGCGGGCCAGCCAGATCGTCGGGAGGTAAAAGGGGACATGTGCATAGTCGTAACGTGCGATTCCGCCGGAGATGTTGAGGCCCCCTTTTTCCCGGCCGGCGAACGGGTCTGCCGTGGTATACCCTCCACTTACCTGCAGCGGACGAAAGAGCGGCTGCTCCATCTTTCGAACCGTCTCGGCCAGCTTGGGATCATCCGCTTCCACCACCCCGTAAAAGAGCAGAGCCAGCACGGAGATATCCAGCGGCGCATCCGCGCTGTATGACTGCAAATAGGCGCCGCGCTTCTCATTCCACCCCTCCACGATGATCTGTCGTTTCACCTGCGCGGCAGCATCACGCCAGCGCTGCGCCGTTGCCGTCTCCCCTAGTACCTGCGCGATGTTGGCCCCTGCTTCAAAACAGGCATACGACATCGCTTTGCCGTGAAGCCAATGATCCTGTCTTTCGCGTATTTCCCAGATGCCGTTCTCCGACCGATCCCAGTTTTGCAGCTGCCAATCAACAGCCTTTTTGATCTGTGTCCAGTACTGCTGCAGAAAAGCTTTATCATCGGTCTCTCTGTAGTGGCACCAGACACCATGGACGATGTTGCCGTTGTTGTCCAACTGCAGTTGATCTGCCGCGAGATTGCCGAAACGTACGGGACGCTCTCCGTTGGGACCGGCCATATCCGGAACGACCATCTCGGCAGGATTGTCTCCGTCGATCGTGTACAATGGCTGCCGCCAGCTGCCGTCCGCCTCCTGCAGGCGAAAAGCGTATTCATAAAACCGGCGTGATTCGGCATGCAAGCCGCACAGATCAAGCGTGTGGGCTGTGTAATAGCCGTCTCGCAGCCAGGCGTACCGGTAATCCCAGTTGTCCCCGCCGTGAGGAACGGCTGGAAAGGATGCGGTAGGAGCCGCCAAGATCGCTCCCGTCTGCTCGACACATAGCAGTTTCAGAGCGAGCAGGCTGCGCCAGTACGCTTCTTTCCAGCCCGGGTCTTCTAGTTGTACTTCTCTAGCCGCCGCAAGCCAGTTCTCCCAAAAAGCAATCGCATCCTCGGCAGACTCCCCTCCTGCCGACGCAAGTGCGGTCATCGCTTCTTCCTTGGTATTTCCATATGCCAGCACCACTCTGGCGGATATGGTTTCGCCTGGGGGTATCGCAGACTTCTCTTGTTCGATACGATAGACGAGCACACTGATTCCGTCACGAATGGAGCCGATCCCGTCTGCCTCGTCCGTTTCATACGTGTGTACCGACGTCTGGGTGGGAACCGCTTGGAGACAAAGCGGAGCATCTACCTTTTCCTGTCCTCTGTTTTGCACTGACAGGTCGCGAATGAACAGCTTCTTTCCCCACGGCATATAGTCGACAGCTGTAATCGTCAGGCTACTCGTCTTCACCTCTGTCTGCAGGACATTGGTGCGCCCCAAGTATTGCTGTCGGACCGGCTGCAGCGGTTCCATGGCACTGAGCACCAGCTTCCCCCCGTTGAGCGGGTCCAGCGCCTTGGCGAAAATCGGAAATCCGTCAAAGCGCGGGATACACATCCAATCGATTGAGAGAGTTGGGTGAATCAGTACAGCCGTTTCTCCGTTTCCTGTAAAACCGTAGTAGCTTCTTCTCTCCACTCGTCATCCACCTCGTCATGATCATCTGTCCTGCTACTGGTTGTTCCTGATCTCCTCCAGTTTCTGTGCCGCCTCATCCAGCGTGGTTTTCACATCTGCTCCATCGATGACCGCTTTCTGGAACGCCTCCAGGTAGACTTTCTCCGCATCAGCCCAATACGGCACGTTGCCGCGGGGTTCCGCTTTGTCCAGAGCACTCTTGATCGCTTCAAAGTAAGGCTTTTGGTAACCCTGCACCAATCCGTAGGCATCGGAACGGACAGCCGGCCATGCCAACTGACTGACCAGCAGTTCCTGCACCGGTTTGGACATCAGGTATTCGGCAAACTGAATCGCTTCTTCAATCTTTGCCGAGCCTTTCGGGATCCCGATCACCTCGCCGCCAAGCAGATGGGTTTCTTTTACCGGTCCGGCCCAACCGCTGTACGCCTGGATTTCCTCTTTGCCGTTTTGATGGAACTGCGGAATGTAAAACGGCCAGTTTTGCCCCAGATAGACGCTGTCCTTCTCCAGATATTGGTTCATCGTATCCCAGTTGGCCGTAGAGCTCTGCTCATTTAGCAGCGGGTACAGTTTTTGCATGAAGGTAAACGCCTGGATGCTCCCATCATCGTTTAGCTGATACGGATCGCCGCCGGCCGCCTTGATGAATTCAAACATGTGCAAAATGTTGTCGATCTGCAGATTCGCCTTGATCGCTACCCTTCCCTGACCGGTCTTTTGTTTAAACGCTTCTGCCACCTGCAGCAGTTCATCCCATGTCTTCGGAGGGGTCAAACCATTCTCTTCAAACTTTTTCTGATTGTAGAAAGCAATCTCCACGTTGGGCCGGTATGGCAAAAACAGCAGCTTCCCGTCAAACTGAGCGGCTTCCATCATCCCGGGGATGACCGAGTCGGGAATCCGGTCGCGGTACCCGGACAAATCTTCCACCAATCCGCGCGTCACCAGGCTAGACAGGCTGTTGACATCCTGGGCAAACATGTCGATCGTCAGGTTGCCGGACTCCACCTGTGCCGTCAGATTGTTGATCAGGTCTTCCTGCTTCAACTCGATTGCTTCCACTTTGATCCCTGTTTCTTGTTGAAAAGCAGGCAGGATCTCGTCATGAAACAGCTTCCATTCTGTTTCCCCCATCCCAAAAGCAACCCGCAGCACCTTTTCTCCCTGACCCGTCTCCTTTGACGGTGTTTCGGACTGCGCGGTCTGTCCGCTGTTTTGCTCCGGCTGCTGGCTCTCTGTCGGTGGTGTGCTGACACATCCGGTCAAGGCAAGCACGACGGCTAGCAGCAACCCGAGAATTCCTGCCGATTTTTTTCCCATCACGTACATCTTCCCTCGCCCCTTTTTCTCAATTGGCTTTCTTTTTATTTCACAGCTCCGGACAAAATACCGGACTGCAAATAACGCTGCAGATAGAAGGTGATCACAATCACCGGAATGGTCAGAATCGTGGAATAGGCGGCTGCCGAAAAGAAGGTGCCCGTCGTAATCACCTCATAGATTTTGATCGGCAAGGTGCTGGTCGCACTGGACAAATATCTGGCGTAGATAAACTCGTTCCAGGAGTTGAGCCAGACAAAAAGCGCTCCCACCCCGATGCCGGGTGCCGCGATCGGCAAAATCACCCGCTGCAGGGCCCTCATCCGGTTCGCTCCATCGATCAGCGCCGCTTTCTCCAGATCACGCGGGATGACGTCAAACGTACCGACCAGTATCCAGGCCAAAAACGGCAAGTTGGGAATCAAATGGGCCATCACCAGTCCCGTAGTCGTGTCGATCATCTGCCATTCGTAGAATCGGGTGGCGATCGGCAGCGCAATTCCGACGTCAGGGAACATCCGCGTAAACAACAGCGACAGAATCACCGTGTACTTCACCTTTTTCGGCATCAGGGAAATCACATAAGAGGCCGGAGCCGCCAGCAGGATAGCAAACAGCGTGGTGAGTGTGGCTACCTGAAAACTTTTCCACAGTGGAGCGTACAGATTGCGTACCGTCTCCGGCCCGAAAAACGTCTTGCTGGTTACACTAACCTCCCGCAGCTTTTGCAGTTCCTCCAGTGACACGGCCACGCTGGGGCCATCAATCAAGTAGACTTTGCGGAACACGCCGTTGATCGAAAACTGATCCTCCGGGGTGAGCGTCAGTTGGTCGCCATCTTCCGTCCGGAGCAGATAGGATCCCTCTGCGATCTGGTAGATCGTCTGACCCGACTCTGTTTTCTTGTCCGTCATCAGTATGCTTTTCCAGTGTTCCAGCGTCGCATCGTGCACGAGAAACGTCGGGTGATCCGTATTCACTTCCTCTGGTTCGCTGATCGATACTTTGACCAATATGTAGACCGGGAGAAGCATCAGAAGTGTAAATAAGACCAGCAATACGATGATCAGGAGATTCCGCCAGGTTGACCGCTGCCCGTATCGCTCCACCTACGACACCCCCTTGTCGTCACGCTCGACGAAGAACAGGTAGAGAAGGATGAAAACGATAATGATCGCCAGCAGAATCGTCGCTGCGGCGCCCGACAAGCCAAACTGGTTGCGCCGAAACGCTTCGTACGCAAAGGTAGAAAGAACCGGCGCATTTTTACTAGCCATGACCAGCGGCAGCTCAAAAATCCGAAATGAATCAATCGCTCGCAGGATCACGGCCATGGTAATCGAAGGTTTCAACAGAGGGAGAGTAACGCTCCAGAAGACCTGTCTCGTGCTGGCCCCGTCAACCGCGGCCGCTTCGTACACATCATTCGGGATGCTCTCCAGCCCGGCAAGCAGGATCAGGATGGTGAGCGGCAGCACTTTCCACATATCCGCAACGACGATGACGAGTAGCGTATCAAGTCCGCCTCCCAGCCAAAACGGCTGGGTCTCAATCAAGCCTAGACGGTACAGCAGTTCGTTAAAGTACCCGGTCTGGCCAAAGATAAACAGCAGGGTCACACCCGCCACCAGCGTCGGTACCCCCATCGGCACCAGCATCACCGTCCGAAAGAAACCACGGCTGGCAAACTTTTGCTTGAGCAGCAGCGCGATCGCTAGTCCGATCACGATCTGCACGATGATTCCGACAATGGTGATGAACAGGGTATTAAATAAAGCGCTGTCAAAATTGATGTCGGAAAACAAGGTCTGATAATGAGACAATGTAAATTGCTGTGACCGGGAATCAAGGAAGCTGATCATGATCGTCTGCAGCACGGGCAGCAGGGTAAAGAAAAAAATGTAAAAGAGCAAGGGGAAACACATGACGATTTCCAGCCAGTACTTGCGGTAAAAAGGCATTTTCTCCCCTCCCGAGCAAGGTCTTGTCTGTCTGTAAACGTTTACAGGTTATCTGAAAAAAGGAAGAAGTCGTCTGTTACAGGCTTCTTCGTTTTACAGATTCCCTCTCCACGATCTGATGGTTCATTTTGATTGTCGGGCCGCTCCAATCGATCTTGCCCTCGATCTGGTATTGATCGATCAGTTCAAACAGCAGTTCGACAGCTCTGTAGCCCATTTCGTACAAAGGTTGCGCCACTGTCGTCAGGGCCGGATTGGACATCTCGGCTAGACGGACGTTGTCAAAACCCATCACCGACAGTTGTTCGGGGATGGCGATCCCCATCTTGCACGCTTCTACCATCGCACCGATCGCCATCTCGTCGCTGCTGGCAAATACAGCCGTAAGCCCAGGGTTTCTCGCCAGCAGCTCCCGAATCGCACGGCGTCCGCTGTGAAATCGATAGTCGCCAAATACCACGTTCTCTGTCTTGCAGGGGATGCGATGATCGGCCAGCGCAGCCTGATAGCCATGATAGCGGGGAGAACCGGCGATCGCATCGTCCAGCGGGCCGCTGATCATGCCAATCTCTCTATGGCCGGATTGGATCAGATAGGTGACCGCTTCATACACCGCCTGATGATCATCCACCTTGACGACAGGCAGCTCATGCCGGGAGGCGGTGGTAGCTACCAATACGACCGGAACATGAAGCTGTTGCAGGGCTTCAAAGTATTCTTCTGTCACTTCTTCACTGGTAAAAATAACGCCTTCGATCTGTTTTTCCTTGAGCAGCTTGATATAGCGCAGCATCCGCCTTTTGTCGGAGTCGGTGTTGCAGATAAAGACATTGCTGTTCCGCTCATGTACGGCATCTTCCATGCCGCGAAACACTTCCGCAAAAAAGAGATTGGAGACATCAGGGATTAATACACCTATCGTATTGGACTTGCCGCTTACCAGTCCCCGAGCCAACGCATTGGGCTCATAGCCGAGTTCGCGGATGGCCTGCCACACTTTCTCCTTGGCTTTTTCTGAGGCCCAAGGCTTGTTGTTGATGACGCGAGATACGGTCGCAATGGATACATTGGCGCGTCTGGCCACGTCTTTTATCGTCAGATTCTTCATCTCAACACGTCCTGCTGTGCTTACTGTAAACGTTTACAGACCCATCGTAATACAGTTCCTGCCAGTCGTCAAGAGTGATTCTTTCCGCTCTTTCCGACTCGCATTTATCCCGATTCGACAGCCGAACAAAGACTGCTCAACCGGTTGTATGCCTAGTATACGTTGCAGTTGAAAGTGCCATGATCACTTGACATGTTTGTATAGTTGTAACTAGAATGATTACATGTAATCGCAGTCCATGTGTATCCAGTCCTTATGTATCGTTAGATTGCATGTTCCCTTTCTTTGTTGTCAATACTTCGGTCAAGATATGCGAACATGATGTTTCTGCAGCGTTAGCAATCAATAGGAGGTGCTCTCCATGAGAGTTGAAATCTGGTCTGATTTTGTCTGTCCCTTTTGTTACATTGGAAAGCGTCGGTTTGAAGCTGCCCTTGAGCAGTTTGCCCACAAACAGGATGTGGATGTCATCTACCGGAGCTTTGAGCTTGACCCCGAAGCAAAACGGGATGCAAACCAAAATGCTCACGAGATGCTGGCAGCCAAGTACGGCATCAGTCTTGAACAGGCCAAAGCGATGAATGATCAAATGACAGTTCAAGCACGGGATGTCGGTCTGACGTATCACTTTGATACGACGATTGCAACCAACACATTTGATGCACACCGCCTGTCGCATTTTGCCGCTCGGCATGGCAAAATGCTCAACATGACGGAGCGGTTGCTAAAAGCCTATTTTACCGAATCTAAGCATATCGGAGATCATCAGACATTAGCCGATCTGGCTGCAGAAGTTGGGCTTGACGCTAACGAGGCAGCCAAGATGCTCGCAAGCGACGAATACAGGCAGGAAGTGCAGCGCGACGAGCAAGAAGCTGTCCAGCTTGGCATTCGCGGGGTTCCGTTTTTCGTCATCAACCGAAAATACGCCATATCCGGTGCGCAGCCGAGTGAGGTTTTCCTGGAAGCATTGCAGAAAGCGTGGGAGGAAAAAAGCAAGCTGACCGTGCTGAATGACGCGGATGATTCTGCGTCAGATGCTGCTTGTGCCGATGGCGCATGCACCCCTTCCAGCGACAAAGAGTAATCAGAGACAAGCGGGCTGTCCCTCATGCATGATGCATCCCCTATAGATAGACAGGTCGTATGGGAAGCGTATCAGCCTTGGGACAGCCCCGTCATTTGACCTCGGTCTCAGCTCGGTCGGCTGGTTTTACCTCATTCTGCCGTACCCTTTGTATCGTGCCTTTTTCCATGAATAAAATCGTCTGACCTAGTTTCTCTGCCTCCTCCCGGTCGTGCGTGACGACCAAGAACGGGATGCGCCACATGTCGTGAATGCGCAGCAGTTCCTGCTGGCACTGCTCACGAGTCTCTTGATCCAGCGCTGACAACGGCTCGTCCAGCAACAGCAAAGCGGGTTGTGTGGCTAAAGCTCTGGCTAGGGCGACTCGCTGTTTCTCTCCCCCGGATATCTGCTGCGGATAACAGTGGAGCAGGTGCTTGATGCCCAGCACCTGCAGCAGCGGCTCGATTTGCTGCCAAGCGGACTCCTTATGCTGCCGCCTGATGCCATAAGCGATATTGCGTTCAACCGTCATATGCGGAAACAGCGCATACTCTTGTACGAGATAACCGATCTTCCGCCGCTGTGGAGGGAGAGGCTTGCCGCCCTCTTCGTAAAACGACTCTCCATTAAGTCGAATCCAGCCGCCATCGGGATGGGTCAGCCCAGCCAGGCAGTTTAACACCGTGGTCTTGCCTGATCCGGAGGGGCCAAACAAGACGAAGATTTGCTCGTTCATCTCGAATTGAAGGTCTAGCAGAAAGTGTGGCAATCTCTTTTGAAGCCGGACTGACAACATCTTTTTCCTCCCCTTTCGGATCAATGCTCGTCACGATAACGTCCCATGTTCCGTCTACTCCACCAGTTTAACCACATCACCGAGCTAAACCCAAGCGCGACAATCGTCACCACCCAAAACGTCGCCTCTTCCATCCGTCCCGCTTCCACGGCAGAGTAGATAGCAAGCGGCACAGTATCCGTTCTGCCCGGTATGTTGCCCGCAAGCATCAAGGTAGCGCCAAACTCCCCCAGCGCCCGCGCAAAAGAAAGCACTAGCCCTGCCAGCAGCCCCGGCCAGGCCAGCGGAAACGAAATCGTCCAGAACAGCCGCCATTCCGATGCTCCCATCGTTCGAGCCACCTGTTCCAACTTTGGCTCCACTGTCGCAAAGGCAGCGGCAGCACTCTGGTACATCAAAGGAAAGGCGACAACCACAGAAGCGATCACCGCCCCCCACCACGAAAAGACGACCTGAATGCCGAACCACTCCAGCAGCCAATGACCGATGACTCCGTTTTTGCCAAACAGCATAAGCAAACCGAAGCCAATCACCGTCGGAGGCAGCACCAGCGGCAGCAAAAAAAGTGATTCCAGAACGGACTTCCCCGGAAAGGTGCGGCGCACCAACAGACGAGCCAAGAGAATACCGGCTGAGAAAACGATCAGAGTAGCCAGGCAGGCCACTCTCAGAGACAATAACAACGGAGAAAGATTGGCTGCTTCCATCTGATCACCTATTCAAAACCGTATTTCTTAAGGGCTGCCTTTCCTGCTTCACTCGTCAGGTAGTCGAGGAACAGCTCCGCCTCCGGGCGGTGAGCAGACGAACTTACGATCGCAGCCGGATAGACGATCGGCTGATGCCACTCCTGCTTAGCAGCGGCCAGCACCTTCACCCCATCAGCAATCGTTGCATCGCTGGCATAGACGATGCCCAGTTCGGCGTTTCCGGTCGCCACATACGTCAGCACCTGCCGAACATCGGAGCCGAGTACCAGTTTTTCCTGCAGTGGTACCCATAACTGGACAGATTGAAGCACGTCCTTGGCATACCTGCCGGCCGGAACGATTTCCGGCTCACCGATCGCAAGGTGTTGGAATTGCTCCGGATCAATCTGCTCGATCGAAGAAAAGGGGAGTGGACTGTCCACAGCCGCAATCAGGACGAGACGATTGGCCGCGAAATCCACCCTGGAATCCTTGTCTATCAGTTGCTTCTCGTCCAAGGTATCCATATCCTTTTGGCTCGCAGACAAAAACAGATCGCTTGGCGCGCCCTGCTCGATCTGTCTGGCCAGCTTCCCCGAACTCCCAAAGTTGAAAACGAGGCTAATCTGCGGATGCTCTTGCTCAAATGTTCCCTTCAACTCGTTCATCGCGTCGGTCAGACTGGCTGCAGCGGAGACGACAAGCTCTGTCTTGGGAGAATCAGAAGACGTCCCTTCACCTCCTGTAGAAGCAACAGGCTGCATGGCAGAACATGCTGTCAGCGTGACCAACAGCAGCATCACCGTTAGTATGTAAGCCCCCCTGCTTCCCTTCATCTCACCACACCCTATCATTATAATTAGATATAACTAAATATATCTTATTATAACTGATTATATTAGATCGTTTCTCTTAATTGAAGCCTCTCTTCAGGAAATGATAAACTAATCTCACCTAGATACGAGAATGGAGGGAGGTGCCCGGATGATCAAGGAGGTCTCCTATACGACAGAAGAGGTAGCCCGCTTGTTGCGGGTTTCCAAGCTGACCGTATACGATTTGATCAAAAAAGGGGAGTTGGTTGCCTACCGGGTGGGAAGACAGATGCGGATTGACGCAGCCGATCTAGACGCTTACAAGTCACGTGCCAAAAAGGGGCCTGCTGAATCCCTCCCCTCCAGCGAGAAACAGGATGGGGCGGTCGGCACCGTATCCCTGCCGGCGAACCAGCGCCCACTGGTGATCAGCGGACAGGATATGGCTCTGGACATCCTCGCCCGTCACGTGGAAGCCCGGGACAGCAATAGCCAACCATTACGCTCCCAACTGGGCAGTCTCAACGGCCTGATTGCGATGTACCAGGGAGCCTGCGAGGTGGCCAGCACACATCTGTATGATGCCGATACGGAAGAGTACAACCTGCCGTACATTCGCAAGTTGTTGAGCGGACATCGCTACTTGGTGGTTAATCTCGCCTTTCGTCACGCCGGATTTTACGTGGCGAAAGGAAATCCGAAAGCGATTGGTGACTGGCGTGATCTGGGGCACCCTGACATCAGGATGATCAATCGGGAGAAGGGGTCGGGGATTCGCGTCCTCGTTGACGAACAGCTTCGCGTCCATAAACTGGATGCTTCTCGGATCATCGGATACGATCAAGAAGAGACGAACCACTTGGGAGTGGCCGGAGCCGTTGCCAACGGCCGGGCCGATGCAGGAGTGGGGATTGAAAAGGCGGCGTATGTCGTTGGCGTCGATTTTGTGCCGCTGATCAAGGAGCGGTATGACCTGGTTTTATTGAAGAAGCCCGACAACGCTGCGCGGATCGAGCTTCTCCTCGACATTTTGCGATCCAAGCGCTTCCAAAACGAAATCGCCTCGATCGGCGGCTACGATTTGTCTTTGACCGGCAGTGTATTATTGGAGACGTGACTGCTCTGCCCGATCAGTCTTACCAGCAGATTGGCGTATACCTCAACCGCGAGCGGCAGGGTCTCTTCGTTGAAATCAAATGCATAGTGGTGATGACCGGCTGCTAGCTCCGTCCCAAACAAGAGATACGTCGCCATTCCCCCCCGCTTCTGTACCGCTTCCATCAAGTAGGCCGCATCCTCTGAAGCGCGAAATGGCATCGATTCCAACACCTCTGCCACTCCCTCGACGGCATTGGCTGCATCCTGGACGAGGGTGATCAGCTCCGGGTCACAGGGAGCGGAGATCGATTGACCGACCAGTTCAATCCGCTCTTTCACACCGTACATGTGAGCGACGGATCGAATGATGCGAATCGCTTCATCCGTCATGTACTGATTCACTTCATTGTTGGCCCCGCGCGTCTCCAACTTTAGACTGGCGCGGGAAGGAATGATGTTTCGCCCTTCGCCTGCCTGCAGCATGCCTACATTGATCCGCGACGCTCCGCCGCCGTGACGGGAAATCCCCTGCAGCTGCACAGCCATAGTAGCCGCCGCCATCAGAGCATTTCTTCCCTCATGCGGGGCAAAAGCGGCATGGGCGGGTATCCCCTCTAGATGAACATCCATTTTGGTTGAAGCAAATAACTGCGTGACACTGCAGACGACCTGGCTGTTTGTACGGGCGGTCATGCCGAGGTGGCCGGCAAACAGATAGTCCACGTCATCGACCACTCCGGCATCAACCATTGCTTTTGCCCCTCTTGCTCCCTCCTCTGCCGGTTGGAAGATCAGCTTGACAGTCCCGCTGAGCTCTTGTGGCAGGCCAGCGATCAAGTGGGCCAAGCCAAGCCCAATCGCCGCGTGCCCGTCGTGGCCGCAGGCATGCATCAGACCATCGTAGCGGGAGCAGAATCCTTGCTGCGAAGGCAGGTGCTCGCTGCTCCGCTCTTCCATAATCTCCAGCGCATCAATATCAAAGCGAAAAGCGATCGAGGGTCCAGGGCGTCCTGTGTCCCAGATGCCCACAACACCGGTAAGGCCATCTTCCATCTGCTCAACTAGCGACGGGTCTGCTCCCTCTTCCAGCGCCCGCTGTCTCGCTTTTGCCAATGATTCCTGATCCGGCACACCCATTCTGGACTCCGCACTCACTACCTCGCGGCCCAGTTTGACGGAGAAGCCGAGTTCGCCTAAAACAGAGGCGATCACGGATGCTGTGCGAAACTCTGTCCATCCCGCTTCCGGGTATTGGTGAAAGTCCCTTCGCCAGTGGATGATCTGTTTTTTGATCTGTTGTATCTGCTGCGCAATTCGTTTTTGCATCATCATGCCGACCACCCTTTTTGCCGGAGGAATTGCCAGGCCGTCTCTGCCAGGAGTTGTGCTCCGATCGGCAGCACTCGTTCATCGATGAGAAACTTGGGGTGGTGCAGTGGATAATTCCTGCTCTCGTCAACAAAGCCGCAGCCCAACCAGAAAAAGGCGCCTGGGAAGTGCTCCAGGTAGACGGCAAAGTCTTCGGCGACCAAGCCCGGTTCCACCTCTGGCAGTGCATCCATACCCAGCAGTCGCTGCACCGACTGGCGAACCACTTCAACCGCTGCTGGATGATTGTTCAGAACAGGATATCCGCGCTGGTAGACGATCTCGGCGTCAGCCCCCATGCTGTGAGCCACATCTCCGACGATCCGGCAAAATCGCTCTTCCAGCAGGTCTCTCACTTCTGGTCGAAAGGAACGGACCGTACCCTCCAGCACCGCTTCGTCTGGAATCACATTGTGCCTGTTGCCCGCCTCTATTCTGCCAATCGTGACCACACCGGCATCCATCGGGTTGACATTGCGGCTGACAATGGTCTGCAGCACTTGTGCAACCTGCACGGCCACAATGGCTGCATCAACTGTCTCGTGAGGCATGCTGGCATGGCCGCCTCTACCCTTGATGTGTACGGTAAACCGATCGGACGCCCCCATCAGATAGCCCGGTCTGATGCCAACCTGGCCGACCGGCAGGCCTGGCCAGACATGCAGCCCAAAAACAGCGTCCGGCTGTGGATCTTGGAGTGCGCCCGCCTCGATCATCGGCCTGGCTCCACCGATCGGAGCGTTTTCTTCCGCCGGCTGGAAAATCAGGACAATCCGCCCCGGCAGCTGTGCTTCGATCTGTTTCAACACCTGTGCCGCTCCCAGCAGCATCGCTGTGTGTGAATCATGTCCGCAAGCATGCATCACACCGTTGTGCTCAGAAGCAAAAGGTACTCCCGTCTGCTCCTTGATGGGCAGAGCGTCCATATCTGCACGAAGCGCGACGACTGGGCCATCCACAATGCCCCCGATCGCCGCGACAATGCCATGCCCGGCGATATGCGGTCTAATATCGGTGATTCCCATACGCTGCAGTTCCTCATATACCCGCCGGGACGTTCGTTCTTCTTGTCCGCTTACTTCCGGGAATCGGTGGAACTCTCTTCGTAGTTCCACAAGATACTTCTCATCCACTTTTGAGACAGTCACTGCTTTCCTCACCAACTCGGGTTCCCTCCAAACCTATCTCCTCAATTCTTCTCATTGCTAGATGTATCTCTTCTGCCAGTCAAGTTCTCTACATCGAAACGCCGGGTCCCAAGGGCAGACCGAACAAGTACCACACGATCATCAACACCGTCCACATTGTCAGGAAGATCATGGCGTATGGCATCATCATCGAGATCAGCGTGCCGAGACCAGCCTCTTTCTTATACTCCTGCATGTACATCAGAATCATCGGCATATATGGATTGAGCGGCGAAATCGTATTGGTCGAAGAATCGGCAATTCGATAAGCCAACTGAATAAAGGCTGGGTGATAGTCCAACAGCATAAACATCGGAATGAACACTGGCGCCATCAACGCCCACTGGGCCGAACCGCTGAAGATAAACAAGTTTAACAGTGCAGCCAGCAAGGTAAAACCAACCACCACGGGCAGCCCGGTCAGATTGATGCTTGTCAGCAGCTCAGCGCCGTTTACGGCGATATATACGCCTACATTGCTCCAGTTGAAAAAAGCGATAAACTGCGCAGCGGCAAACACCATCACAATAAAGGAGGACATGTCCTTTATCGCATCCGTCATGAAGCGCGGGACGTCTTTTTGCGATTTGATCTGACCTGTTTTTATCCCGAAAGTCGTAGCAACCGTAACAAAGAACAGCAAGATGATCGGAATAATGCCTTTTAAGAATGGAGAGGGAATAATCGTTCCCTGCTCGGGATCACGCAGAATCGCTCCCTCCGGAACGACAAGCAGCGCAAGAATCACGAGAAAGATAGCGGCAGCCATTCCTGTTGCCCGCAGTGCCTTATTCTCTGTCTCTGTCAGATTTTCCAGACGTGCTGTTTTATTCCCGGAATACTGGCCTAGACGCGGCTCAACAATCTTCTCTGTGATCCAGGTACCGAGCAAAGACAAGAAGAGAGTGGAGAAAACCATGAAGTACCAGTTGGCCAGAGGAGAAATCGCCACATTGGGATCGATCGTCTTGGCCACTTCTGTACTGATCCCCGATAACAAAGCGTCTGTACCGGCTACGAAGATGTTTGCCGTAAATCCGGAACCAACCCCGGCAAACCCTGCGGCCAATCCGGCCAACGGGTGGCGGCCCAACGCGAGAAACACCATCGCGCCCAATGGCGGAATGATGACGAAAGCGGCGTCAGAAGCTAGGTTGCCGAGAATCCCGGAGAAGACAACGGTAAACGTAACGATTCGTGCCGGAACCTTGAGAATCATCTTGCGCAAGATTGCCTGAATCAGCCCGACTCTTTCGGCGAGACCGATCCCAAGCGCCATCGCCAATACGAGACCAAGCGGCTTAAATCCAGTAAAGTTCGTCAGCATGCTGGTTAAGATCCAGTGGAATCCTTCTGTGCTTAATAGACTTTTGACGGCAATGGTTTCACCTTTTCCCGGGTGAACGACCGTTACGCCAAATGAAGCCAAAATGGCGGATAACACCATCATTCCCAGGGCCAGATACAAAAACAGCATGAACGGATGAGGCAGTTTGTTGCCGACGACCTCCACCCACTTGAGGAATCCTTTTTGTCCATTCTGTTTGGACGGGTTCAACTCTGTCATGTGATTTGCCATACGCACTCCCCTTTATTCGGTATAATTAAGGACGATTTCCTTAAATACAGGGTACAAAAGATCACGTTCTATTTCAACTAAAAGAAATTTTCTCACTTTTCTTCGTGCCCCTTTAGCCTGTCATGCATGCTTTTTGCGCATGAAAAAGACCGCAGGTGCCAGGACACCCACGGTCTGGATCATAGACGGTTTTGCAATGGCGCGGTTTCATCGCGCCTGCCACAATAGGTCGGATTTTACGTCAACCGATACACTTTGCTCGGCCTGCCTCGCGAAGCGTGAGATTCCTCACCGATGCACTCCACCAATTGGTTTTCGCAAAGGCTGGCTACGATCCGCCGGGCATTGCGGTGAGTCATCGACAGATACGAAGCCAGATCAGCGGTTGTAAAACTGTCCCACCCTTTGCGGCGTACCAGCGCTTCGATCTTCTTGTATGTTTTGATGCTGATGTTGGCTTGTTTCAATCTCTCGTGCAGTTCCTTATCCTCTGAGCGGTAGGCATAGGCCAATTCTTCCTTTTGACCGACAGATTCTACGATCTGTCCGTCATCTTGAACAATGATGATGCCACGCCCCTCTTTTTCCTTTGCATGCTGGACTGCACGTCGGGCATTGGTCTCCGCCGCGAAGACGGTCTCACCGAAGCCGATGCCAACCGCTACCGGATCGTCTACTTCCAGCGAAAGCTGCCGAACCGTATCTTGCAGCACAGGTATTTCTCGTTCAATCGCTCCGCGGGAACTAAATATCACGTAACGCCCATTTCCCTTTTCCAACAGGGAACCGTCCAATTTCTCGCCCAGTTTCAGTAGCATTTCTTTTAGCCGGAGCTCCAGGTATTGCAGATGATACGGTGTTTTTGCCTTTTCAATGATCTTGTCAAAATGTTCTACTTCAATGATTTCCACTCCAATTTGCGTATCTTTGAAGTAGGATGTCTTCATCTTTTCCAAAATGAGCTTCAACGTGGTGCGAATCACCATTTTGGTCGGTGAGATCCAGTAGGCCGGAATTCCTTCTTGTTGCAGCGCCAAGTAGGTAGCCTGAAAGCAGGTGACAGCGCCTTCCGTCTTCCCTTCCTGCCAGAGCTGCAGATGAAATCGAAACAGTTCGTCCGGTTGGATATAGTCGTCGTAGGTCTTAATGTAAATCTCTTGCGTAGGTATGCCCAACTCTTGCAGTGCCTCCTCCACATCTTCGGACTGAACCGTATCGATGGAGACCCGCTCAAGAAACTTCTTTTGGTAATAAGCCATGTGAAAGAAACATTTATACAGACTGGATCCGGTATGCGGAATATAAACCAGGTGTTCCTCTGTTTGGAGGGCCTTCCTGGCAATCAGATACGGAATCTGTCCGGTAAACAACCATCCGTCTACATCGGGATCGTGCTCTGCGACAATCTGTTTTGTTTCCTGGGCATTCTGGTAGGGATAGGCGATAAACTCCATTTCTGCACGGAATTCCTTTGCCACTCCGAGAATGCGCTCAATCGATGGGCCGGGACCAACTACGCCGATTTTATAGGTCATCTCTCTAATACTCCCTTATCGGTGAAGGATATCTGCTTTTATCTTACCAGATTGTGCAGTCAAAAAAAGAAGCACCTCCAACATCCACTCCGAAACCCGCCCCGATGTCTAAAACTGGGAAGGGGAAAGGACAGTTGAACGTGCTGCAACAATCAGCTTTTCATCGTTATGATCATGTAAGGGTGTGGGTGTTCCTTAGCCTATAATCTGCATGCCTCCGCCCCCGCCCATCATGCCTCCGCCGCCGTTCATCATCAGCACTTCATCACCCGGGTTGAGGCCGCTTTTGATCTCCACGTACTCGGCGCCCTCCACGCCAATCTCCACCTCTTTTGGCATCGGTTCGCCCGTCTCTGGATTTTTCACCATCACGGTTCCTTTGCCTTCTTCGAGGATTTCAACCACGTTATACGGCAGACGTGGGACGTTCTGTTGCTGATTGACGATTATGTCGCAATCGCCGGTCATCCCGTGCTTCATCTTCGCTCCGTCTTTGACGAGCACCTTAACCTCAAAGCGTACCGAGTTGTCTTCGCTGACACCCTCTTGCGGTATTTCTACCACCTCTCCCGGGAAGACCTCGATTCCGTAGGCGGTGACGTACACATCGACCGCTTGTCCTACTTGGATGTAGGGGATGTCTACCTCATCGACGCTGGCTTCCATGTAGACGGCAGACATGTCCATGATAATCATCGCCGTTTTGCCGGTGTCTACCTTCTCTCCCTCTTTGATCTCCAGGTCGGTGATCTGTCCGCTGATCGGTGCCACCACCTGTGCCTTGGATGCATCCGATTTCTTCTGCTGCAGGATGAGCTGCGACTCTTTCAATGCCAGTTCTTTTTCTTTGATTTCCAGATCGGTGTCCGACAGATCCACTTTTGCGATCAGTTGTCCTTTGTTCACCTTCTCATCATCGTCAATCAGCACGGTACTGATCTTCCCGATTGTTCCCGCCCTGATCTCGATGTCGTCCATCGCTTCAAACTGGTTGCTGTCCCAACTGTTAACGGTAATGCCCTCGGGTGTCTTGTATTGAATCATGCCCTTTTCCGATGGATGGACGGCACCGGGATTGTCTAGCAGCACTTCTACCTCGTACATCACGCCGCCTTCACTGGTTGCCCGTCCTTCCCGATCCACCTTGACCACGGTAGCAGGAAGATACACGAGTGAACCGCTCAAAAAGAC
This sequence comes from Brevibacillus humidisoli, assembly GCF_020923435.1. NCBI lineage: Bacteria > Bacillati > Bacillota > Bacilli > Caryophanales > Paenibacillaceae > Brevibacillus > Brevibacillus humidisoli. The sequence goes on from NZ_CP087263.1 coordinate 3,325,942, forward strand.
GCTAACCTGCATCCCTTCCTTGAAGTGTTTGATCTGACTGGCGCCAAAAGCCCCTCTTAACTTCAGCTTGTCCGGGTTGGACAGTTTGGCGATCACCGTCTCTTTGGTCACTTCATCTCCCGGTTCCACCAGCACTTCCGAGACGATCCCCTCTGCGTCAGCGTATACCTCCGGCTTTCGCGAACGCAAATCGGCGATCTCTTGCTGCAGCCGAGTGACGTTGATCTCCTGCTTTTGATACTCCAGAATGCTCTCGGAACTGTCGATCAAGAAGAGCGGATCCCCTGCGTTTACCTGCTGTCCTTCTGTTACGAAGATTTGCTCGATCTTTCCGCTCAATTCCGGTTTGATCTCTTCTCTTGCTTTTGCTTCAATCGTACCCGTAGCATAGATTGATTTTTTTACTTCTCCCAGCTCTACCTGCACCGTGGGGAACTCCGGCATCTGCTGCGTCATGTCTACCGGTTCCTCCTTTGGCATGAAAAACTGCCAGTAGACCAATCCCCCGATGAGGACGACCGCCACCCCGCCGATCGTCAACCATTTTTTCTTCGTCATTGCTCTTCCTCCTACCTATGTACCGCATCGCTCTTAGCGTACGTATGATTGCTACTGTGAACGGATTGCTTCCAAAGCGCTCAAGCGCGAGGCGCGAAACGCCGGAAAAATCCCTGCCAACAGGCCGATGACAAAGGAGAACAAAATCGCAAACCAGGCCAGCCACATCGGAATAACAGCAAGCTGGGTGATGGCCTCCTCCGGCCCAGGTCCACCGCCGAACATGTTGAAGTCCGGATTGTTCGCCGCCAGGTAATTGAGGCCGGAAACAGCCGCATAAGCAATCCCCAGGCCGGTAATCCCGCCGATTAAGCCAATCGCGCCTGACTCAATCAAAAACAGCCAGCGAATGTTGTAGACCGTGGCACCGATCACCTTCATGATCCCGATCTCCTTGGTCCGCTCCAGGATGGACATGATCATCGTATTGATGATCCCGATAGAAGCGACCAGCAATGAAACGGCAGCGATCCCCCCGAGGATCATCTGGACAACGAAGAAAAACTTGTTGATCTCCTCCAGCGCACTTGCCGGCGACCAGATATCGAATCCCCGCTGCTTGATCTGTTGCACAGCTGACTCCACTTTCTCCCGCGATTCCACTTTCACCGTGATTGAATCAAACTCGATCTGTGACTGTTCCGCCCGTGATCGATCCCGCGCTTCTCCTGATCCTCTTTCCGGATTGGCCCACTTGTTCAACTCTTCGATCAGGTCCATGGGGACGTAGGCGACAGAACCGCCGTAGTAGCGATTTTCCTCTTGTTTCAATTGACCGACGATCCGCACGCGTATTTCTTTTTTCTCAAATTTGGGCTCGTCATTCTCGTCCATAATCTGCCTGGTGATAACCAGTGAACCAGTCATCCCCACTACATTGGGCAAGTTTGCTTCGCCACCCGAATCACGATTGAAAAACCTAGGGTTGGGAGCCTGATTCTGGTTTTGGTTGCGGAGGCGCGCCTCCCGTTTTTCTTTCTCCACATCCCTCAGTCTGCGGAGTACGTCGTACGAGATGACGATCTCATTTTTGGGTCCATTGAGAAACTCACCCTTTTCAATATCCTTGCCCTTAAACGCAATCGCCTCGCGTACGTCTACGCCCGTCAACCGCACATGCCCTTCCAGGCGTCCAACCTTCAACTCCCCTTCTGCACGGAGCTCTTTGACCGGCATGACCGCTTGTACTCCCGGCACCTGCTTCAGCTCATTCACCGCATCCCAATTCAACTGTTTCTGTTGATCGGGGGGAATTGGCGTCTGTTCATCCGGCATCAGAAAAGCAGGCTGTACTTCCATCTCTGTCAAGTTCCCGAAATTCTCCAAACTTTTTACCGCATTGTCGCGCAACCCAATACTAAGCGAAATCATAGCCACGATCGCTGCTGTTCCGATCATGACCCCGATGGACGTCAAGATCGTCCGCAGTTTCATTCGCCACAAGTTGCGCCAAACCAGCAGCAGTGAATCAATCAGTTTCATTTCTTCTCCACCTGCATTTCTTATCGCTTCTAGGCATGAACGGATTGCAGTTCGTCGATAATCCGCCCGTCCTTTAGGAAAATGGTCCGATCTGACTGCTTCGCCACCTGATCGTCATGGGTCACGATGATAAACGTAGTGCCGTTCTCGCTGTTTAGGGAACGCATCAACTGAAGGATCTCCAGTTCCGTCACACTGTCCAGGTTCCCTGTAGGCTCGTCCGCCAAGACAATGTTCGGCTTGTTGACGAGCGCACGGGCAATACTGACACGCTGCTGTTGCCCGCCGCTCAGCTCATTGGGCTTATGGTGGATGCGATCTCCTAAACCGACCAATTCCAGCATTTCAGCTGCTCTCTGGCGACGTTTCCGCTTTTTTTCGCCGGAAAAGACCAGTGGCAGCTCCACATTTTCCACTGCCGTCAAGGTAGGCAACAGATTAAATGATTGAAATACAAAACCTAAATAATTGCGTCGAAAGATACACAGCTTATTTTCATTTAAACGGGAGATCTCCTGTCCACTGACCCAAATCGTACCTTGTTCCGGTTTGGTCAACCCCGCCAGCAGGTTAAGCAGGCTGGTCTTGCCGGAACCGGAAGAACCGCAGAGGGCGACGAACTCCCCCGCCTTGATATGAAGCGAGATATCATACAGCACCGGTACCTTTAGCTTGCCGCTGCTGTAGCTGTGATTAACCCCTTCAACCGTCAACTCGCCGATCGAATTCGTCATGTTTCGCTCATCCTCAACTCTCCAATGATTAGATTTGTCTATTGCTGGGTGTAGTCCCTCATTAGTATGACGCATGACTTACCTGTTAGGTTACACCAGTTTTTTTACAGAAAATGTGACAAGGAGGTGAAGGCAGGTAAAGATTTCTCAACGTAATGCTGGCGCGAAGACCGATTCGGAGGACTTACGAACGCTGTATCCATGATGGTACTCTGCTCCCTCCATCGGCAGATCCCCAAAAAGATTGCCATGCCGCCCAAGAACAGTGAACCATAGTGATCAAACAAGACGATATTTAGATGTGCAGCATCTACGGCTTGTGGGAGCAGTAAGATCCTCATTGACATCGTAGACGGACCATTTTTTTACATGCTCCTAGTCAAGCAATGTATTATAACAGATGAAGAATTTCCAAAAAGTTATAATACACCGAAATATGGAGCATACACGTAAAAACGCTAGGAAACGGAACAAAAACACGCACTAATGTAGTATAACAAATCTTTCGTTATAACGCATTGTTATAATACAATAAGAAAAAAACTGCCTCTGGCCCGAGGCAGTTCAGTTCAGGGATTGCACGTTACAGATACGGATTTTCGTGTTTTGCCTTGAGGATCGTCCAACGACGCTCTACCTCCCGCTCGAAATGCTGCAGGGCCTCAGCGTAATCGGGCTTCACCATGTGCCTGGTTTTGCCCATCGTTTTGAGCCAATCAGCGAGCGGGATTTTCTTGTTCTTTTCCTCCGGGTTGTAGGTAATCGTCGTAACCCCTCTTTCCACCTCGTAGAGCGGGAAGAAACAGGAGTTGACGGCGGCTCCCACGATGTCGGTGCCATCCTGGTCTTCCGACAGCCAGTTCAGCGGACAGGTGATCAGGATTTTTCCGTAGACCAACCCTTCATTTTGCGCGTACCATTGTGCTTTGGCCGCTTTTTTGACCAGATCCTGCGGAAACGCTTCGGAACCGGTGAATACATACGGGATATTGGTGGCGGCCATGATCTGTGCCGTGTCTTTGTGGTGGAACAGCTTGCCTCCTTGATGGGAACCGACATTGGAAGTAGAGGTGCGATGTCCGATCGGTGTGGAGTAGGACAGCTGGGCACCGGTATTCATGTACCCTTCGTTGTCGTATTCGAGGATGATCATCTTGTGGTTGCGAAGAGCCGCGCCGATCGCCGGTCCCATACCGATATCCATGCCGCCGTCACCGGTGACCATGACGAACGTAAAGTCGTCCTTCAGGTTGAGGTGGTCCAGCTCCCCTCTGCGCTTCCTCTCCCAGAACATTTCAACAACACCGGACAAGGTAGCGGCACCGTTCTGAAACAGGTTGTGGATATAGGTTGCTTTATGGGCAGAATAGGGGAATCCTGTCGTGACCACCATGGCACATCCAGTCTGGAACAAGGCGACGATATCTCCCTCGATCCCTTTAAAGAACAACTCGAGGCCGGAGAAGATACCGCATCCGGGACAGGCGCCGTGGCCGGGTGCCAGCCGTTTTGGCTTCTTGGTCAGGGAACGCAGAGGCGGGATGCGGACGTTTAGCTTGCCCGTCTCTTCGTTGGGTGTGACGGTGATCAGACCGGTTTTCAGATCCTCATACTTCATCGGGTTGAGGATCCGCTGCGGCGCTTTCTCCGGATCGCCTGGCGTATGTCCGTAGTAGTCAAAAGGTACCTCTACTCTGCCTTTTGCTAGTGCATCGAGCGCCAACTGGAAGAAGTGATGGCCATCTTCGGCATAAAAATCCTTTCCGCCCAAGCCGTACACTCTGCTGATGACCATCGTGTCGTGGTTTTGGTGGGTAAATAAGGCGGCCTTGATCTCGTTTACCATATTGCCGCCATGTGCTCCGTACGAATCGGCGCGGTCCCCGACGGTTACGGCCTTCACATGACGCAGTGCATCTGCGATCGCCTTTTGCGGGAACGGGCGAATCAGATTGGGGGCGATGGAGCCCGCTTTAATTCCCTTGGCTCGCAATTGGTCGACGACGTCCTTGATGATTTCAGAGGCTGAATTGAGCAAGAAGACAGCTACTTCAGCATCTTCCATTCGGTACAAGTCGAGGATCGGGTAATCGCGCCCGGTCAGCTCCGCATATTCTTTGCGAATGCGATCATAGACCCGCTCTGCGTTGTACATGGCAACGGACTGCTGGTAACAGTTGTTGATGTAATCCGGCTCGTTCATGTACGGTCCTACCGTGACCGGGTTGTCGCGATCCAGGGTGTCGGGGAAACCGGTTGGCGGCTGTGGTCCGATAAAGGCATGCACGTCTTCGCGGTGGGCAAAGACTTCTACGCGCCGCTTCTGATGCGAGGTGAAGTATCCGTCTGATGCGACCAGCACCGGCAATCTCACTTCCGGGTCTTCAGCCAGTTTGATCGCCATGATGTTCATGTCGTATACCGCCTGCGGATCGCGGCACATCAGGATCGGCCAGCCGGTATTCAAAGCAAAGTAGAGGTCAGAGTGATCCCCGTGAATGTCCAGCGGGCCCGAAACGGAGCGGCAGACCAGATTCATCACCATCGGAAACCGTGTACCGGACTGTACCGGCATCTGTTCCAGCATGTAGAGGTATCCGTTGGCACTGGTGGCGTTGAACACCCGTCCGCCTGCTGTCGAGGCGCCATAACAGAGTCCGGCTGATCCGTGCTCTCCGTCGGCCGGGATGAGGACAATGTCATGTTGCCCGTTAGCCTTCATCAAATCGAGGAATTGTGCCACCTCGGTAGATGGAGAAATCGGGAAGTAGCCCATGATGTGGTAGTTGATCTGGTGGGCCGCATAAGCCGCCATCTCATTGCCGGATTCATACACGATTTTTTGCTCTACTTTTCCCTTTTTCGCTTCTTGCGAAAGGTCGATCGCCATATGTCATTCCACCTTTCCATTGGAATTTTTAGCGAACTGCCAAATCGAAACGATGAGGCACCCGATGCTGCTCGGCGTATCCCTCCTCTTCCCGGGCATCGGACAATGCTTCAGTCGGACAGGCTTGCACACACTTGAGACAGCCTTTGCAGTACTGATAGTCGATGCCTTGCAGGAACATTTGCGGACGTCCTTTCTTGTCCGGCTTCTCTTCCCAGACGAAGCAAAAATCAGGGCATACATTGTCACAAGCGGCGCAGTGAATGCACTTCTCATCGGCAAAGTGGGGCATCATCCCCGCACGGGAGATGCTGAGATCCTTGAGAATGCTGTTGCCGGGATTGGTGATGGTGCCGCCGATCGGCTGTGTCTCATAGCCGAGAATCGGCGTATCCATACGGATTACCGGCGGCATCTCCTGTCCTGGCGGAACGGCAAAGGTCTCCGAGACAACCTCTTTGTAACCCCTTTCAAAAGCGTTCAGAGCAGGTTGGACCGCCTGTGGGTATTTCTTCTCCAACGCCTTGCGGATCACGTCGCGCATCGCCTGCGGATCGAGAAAGTCACAGAGTCGGAACAATGCGCCCAGCATGACCATGTTGACCCGGTTTTTCTCCTCCAGTGCAATCCCGATCGCATCGACGACAGCGATTGTACCGCCTACCATGTTCAGCTTTTCCTTCAGTACCGCGGGCGATTGGGTGGAATTGACCAAGACCAGGCTGTCTTCGTAGATTCCGCTGACGACGTTGACGGTCTTGGACAAGGATTCATGGAAGATTCCGACGACGTGAGGCCGCTCTACCGGAGAGGTTGCCCGGATATGGGTGTTGGTGTCGCAAAAGCGGATATGCGCTTTGACCGGAGACCCTTTTTTCTCCGATCCGTAGGAGGAAAAACTGACGCCGTTGAGTCCCACACCCATCACGCCTGCTTCAGCCAGCATCTTGCCCGCCAGATTGGCTCCCAGCCCGCCAATCGACTCCAGCCGAATCTCAAAAAAACCGAGGTCGTTCTTTTTGGGCAATGTAACCATCCACACAACTCCTTTCGTCATTTTTTCATTCCTGCCAAACAAGCAGCAGGAAAGTTTAAAATAATCAAAAAACTTTAGCTGTAAAGAAGTAAGGCTCCTGATGCGGTTTGTCATTATTATAAACCATCCATCGCGGGTATGGATAGAGGAAGCGCAGCAATCTCTAGTCAAGTACTTGTGAGACACTTACGCTTCTCCTTCAGACTCCGCTGGTGTAACGAACCGGACCGGGAGAGAGAAAAAGAACGTACTTCCCTCTCCTTTCCTGCTGTTCACACCAATCGTCCCCTGATGATACTCGATGATCTCCTTGCAGATCGCCAATCCCAACCCCGCACCATCGGATGGCTGCCCTGCCACCTTGAAAAACCTTTCAAAGATGTGGGGCAGGTCATCATCGGCAATCCCGATTCCGCTGTCGATTATTTTGACCGTCACGGTCCCGTGTACATCGTCCGTCGCTTCCCCCTCTACTTCAAAACGGATCGTCCCGCCCTGAGGGGTATACTTCAGTGCATTGACAACCAGATTGCCGAAAACCTGCTCAATGCGATCCGGGTCAACATCAAAAACGGCAATCCGTCCATCTGTTGCAGCAAAAGAGTTGATGACCACTTCCTCAAACTGCAGACTGCTCTTCTCCACATCCATCCCGTATTTGTGGCAGAGATAGCGGATAAACGGGATGGCGGCTACTTGCTCAAACTGAAAACTGATCTGTCTCGTCTCCAGCCTGGTCAATTCCGACAAGTCATTGATGATCCGATGCAGCAGTTTGGTTTTGTCGTAAATCACATTCAGGTATTGGATGTCTCCTGGCTTTGCTACTCCATCGAGCATGGCCTTTATGTACCCTCGGATGGAGGTCAGTGGCGTTCCCAATTCGTGTGAGATATTGGACAAAAGCCTTCTGCGCGATTGCTCCATTCGAAACAACTCTTCGTTTGCCTTCGCCAGCTCGTCATTAGCCTGCTGCCATTTGCTTGTCCTTTTTCGTACGGTTTCCTCCAGCGAACGGTTCATCTGCCGCAGTTTGCCTGACAATTTCTCCACATTTTTGTACAGCGTAATAAATTGTGAAGAGAGGTTGATCATTTGCGTAAACAGGAAAAACAACTGTCCCAGAGGGGCCAGATTCTCATAATCAGACAAATGGTTGTAGTATAGGATATCATTGATGATCGCGAGCAGTAAGCCGAACAGACCAATCCCATTGAGCAGCATGCCTTCTTTCTTTCTTAACGCTGTCAGGACGTATTCGCCGAGGGCATAGAGAAAAGAGAGCAGAATAAAGAGCTGGATAGTCAGCATCATTCTGGTGTAAATCAGCGCTGGTGTGACCAGCACAAATAATGCCAGCACAGCCGCACACCAGATCATCAGCTGTCGGACCTTCCCGCTTCGAGTACCATACCGGTAATGAATGAATTGAATGACAAACACGACGCCCAAGATGGGCGACAGGTACTCGGCCTTTACCGACCACTCCCACTCTATCCAGGGGAACAAGCGGAGCAGCATGGTTTGCCCCAGCGTCAACGTACGAACGCAGATAGCCATACAGAGCGCTCCGAAGTAGAGAGAGGACTTCTCGCTCTTCCGCAGTGCGTACAGCCCGAAGTGATACATGGCCATCGCAAACAGGCTTCCCACGATAAACAGTTCATAAGCTGTGTTTTGATCGTACTGACGAAGGATCTGTTGCTCCGGTCCTAAGCGGAACGACTGCCATATCCCCCCTTTTCGCTGGACGAAGTTGGACACCTGCAGCACTAGCTCGATGGTTTCGCTCTCAGGCGTAAAACGAACGACTTTGGGATAATTGCGGGGCACCATCTCTTCGCTGCTTCTGCCTACGATGCCATTCTTCGCAAGCAGTTGGCCGTTCACCCACAGTTTGTACGCAGTAGCGACACTGGGCACATAGAGTGCCTTTGGCTGGTTTAGCTCGTCGCTGCTGATCCGGATGTGCAAACGATAAGTGGCGTAGCCCTCGTTGGGCAGCGGTTGACCATTGATTGTATAATCGTTCCACTCCTTTGGAACCGGTACGATGCTGGCTGTCTCTTCGATGGCTTCCCGTTGGAAATCTTCCGGTGTCAGCAGCTGATTCCAGTAGAAACTCCATTCCCCATGCAGTATAACTTGCTTGGCTGCCGTCAGATCCTGATCGCGCAGATCCAGCACACCCTGTACCGCAGCAGGACTGGACGCTGCACCGACTGCCACACCAGCGCCAGCGATAGTGAGAAACATGAGGATGGAGCAGAATGCGAGTAGTGAGAGTACCCTGTACATATCAATCAAACCTCATCATATGATTTCAAAAATGATACGATTTCAAAGATTCACCCATCATATGTATAGTCTAGCACATCTGGAAAAACAAAAGCGCCACGGTTGCCGCTTCAACACACATTCACACCTTCCTGTGAGCACGGCTCAACCAAAAAGAACAGCCTGCCGTGACGCCAATCAACATGTAACGCCGGCAGTTGCTGCTCTTATGACATAAGCGTATGGTATGAAATGCTTTTCAGGTCAACCCTTTTTTTTTCGATTTTGCTGCTTGTGGTACAATCGTGACAAGAAAATCGGGGAACGGGGAAGAGTCGTTTATGGCGAATATCAGACAAATCGCAGCGTTGGCTGGTGTATCTGTCACTACCGTGTCGCGCGTGTTAAACAACCATCCCTACGTGAGCAAAGAAAAGCGGGAGGCTGTGCAAAAAGCTGTGCAACAATTGAATTACGTCCGCAACAGCAACGCCGTTCATCTCAAAAAGGGGAAGACGTTAACCATCGGCGTCATCCTTCCCTATCTGAACAACCCCTATCTCAACGCACCAGTTGAAGGGATTGTAAGCGAAGCGTTGAGAAGCGGGTACCGGGTTACCCTGTGCCAGACCGACTATCGCCCTGAACAGGAAAGCGACGCGCTGGACATGCTGAAAACAAAGGAAGTAGACGGCATCGTCATCTGTTCACGCTCCAACTCTTGGGAACAGTTGGTTCCTTATACCCAATATGGCCCGATTGTCGTCTGTGAAGATTCCGGCAAATGGGCGATCTCTTCTGTCTACATCGACCATTATCGCAGCTTTCTGCTCGGCATGAACCACTTGATCAGCAAAGGGCATCGACGGATCGGCTACTGCATTGGACGGAAAAACAGCCATACCAGTCAAGCTCGTCGACAGGCTTACTATGACGTACTGGCTGCATGGGAAGAGCCGGTACCAGTCAGCGAGGAGTGGCTGTTCTACGAGCATCTATCCATCGAAGCTGGTATCGAAGCGGCACGCAAACTGTGCAAGCTGCAGGTCCGACCGACCGCGATGATGATGGCGTCTCATCAATCTGCTGCAGGAATGGTCACAGAGTTGAGAAAACAAGGTATCCGCGTGCCCGAAGACCTCGCCGTGATCGGGTTTGATACTGATCCCATCGCTCAGATTCTGGACATCACCGCCGTAGAACATCCAAGCATGGAGGTGGGCAGAATCGCCTTCAACCTCTTATATCAGCATATCCATGAACGTACCTATGTCCCCCAAAAATGTGAAGTCCCATTTTGTCTCGTCGAACGCTCCACAGTCTGACAGAGCCTGTGTTGGACCGTTGATAGCATTCAAGCCCGTCAGTTATGCCCGTCCATTATGCTCCCCCGCTATGGCATGGGGAAAAAGGTGCACCATGCAGAGTGATAACCAATCATACGTAAAAAGGCGGCAAACTGCCGCCACAATGTGTAGAAAATCATTCACCCCCATCAGATTTTTAAAATCAGGTTCAAAACTGCCGCAATAGTTGCACCAAGTACCAGTCTATTTAACCACATAAGGGTATTTTTGATCTCTTTTACATCTTGCGCAACGGAATCTAATCGCTGCTCGATCATCGCTTGTCGTACCTCAAGGTGACGGACGCGATCTTCAAGTTGATTTTCCATCATCTTCACCCGCTTTCATTACTATCAGTATATAGCACTGAATGATTCTTGGTACGGGCTGTCAATTGATGGATGATCGCGTTTTATTTGCTCGGTTGATGGTTTTGCTCCGTTTATATAAATGCTTTTTTCAACGCTTTTTTCAAGTGAAAAGTCCTTGTGACCGCTTGCGGGCGGCAACAAGGACCCGATCATTGAGACTTCATCATACTTCGGAAATACCGGATGGCGCAAAAAACTTCTGCAGCACAAGCGTAGCCGCTCCGATTGCCGCACTGTTTTTCCCCAGTTGGGACGTTACGATCTTTACATTCTCCAGCTCTTTATGCATCAATCGTGCACTCACCGTTTTACGCAGCGGTTCCAGTACATACTCTCCTGCCCGGGCCACGCCACCGCTTAGGATAATCAGGGAAGGGTTGAGGGTGTGAATCACGTTGGCAACACCTACTCCGAGGTAGCGGCCGGTTTGGGCCAGCAGATCAATCGCAACCTGATCACCCTGCTTTGCCGCTTCGTACACCATATTTCCGGTGATCTCTTCCGACGCCCCCCACTCTGCCAGCAGCGTGGATTTGCCTTGTTCAATCGCCTCTCGCGCTCTCCTGGCGATTGCCGAACCGTCGGCGAGCGCTTCCAGACAGCCCCGGTTGCCGCAGCAGCAGGGAGGGCCATCTATGTCAACGGTGGTATGACCGATTTCCCCCGCAGTATGGGACATCCCATGAAACAACTGGTGATTCAGAAAGATTCCGGCCCCGATGCCTGTACCGACGTACATAGAGATAAAGTTGGCCACTCCTTGCGCCTGACCAAACCAGCTTTCCGCCATCGCTTGAGCGCGAACATCATTATCCACTTCCACCGGCAGTTGGAACTCTTCTTCCAGCACATCCTTGACGGGCACATCCCGGAGGTCTGGATGGGGAGCAAACAAGGCTACGCCGTTTTCGGGATTAACCAGCCCATGCATGCCGACGCCAATCCCCAGTATCGGCTTCTGCGACAGCTTCACTTCATCGATCACGGCACGGATCGCCCTTTTCACCGTATCGAGGAACTCCTCGGCAGACGGACGACTAGGCAGGCGGGAGACTGTTTCTTTCACAACGGTATTGTCTAGTAATGTGGCAATCACCCTGAGGGTTTTGGCACCGGCATTTACACCGATCACACAGAAAGCTTCCGTGTTGATGCGCAAGAGAATCGGCTTCCGCCCTCCCGATGACTCCCCTAACGTGCTCTCGATGACAATCCCAGATTCGAGCAACTCTCCAACAATATTGGTTACCGTCGGCGGCGTTAGCTTGCACATTTTTGCAATCTCCGCTCGTGATATGGGACCATGGAGCCGGATCAGATTTAAAATAACGGACTTGTTGACAGACTTCATCCATTGAAAGCTGCCAATCTGTATCGTATCTGCCATGTAAGTCAATCTCCTATTTCTGATTTCGTTGCAGCGCACTTCTTAACGAATAAGTATATCAGGCCGCTCATCTATCTTTCCACTCACGATTGCTGCTCTGATACCTCCTGTATGCCTGACGCAGGTGTTCCGCCGTTTCCTCGACAGCGTGCGGATTACAGGGCGCCCACGCTCCCATCTCGGAAGAAGCATAGTACTTGATCTGGTTAGGTCCGCGCAGCGGCGTATAAAACTCGATGTGAAAATGGTAGAAAGCCTCTACATCCTCTCCATTAACCGGCTTCTGATGCAAGACCATCATATAGGGAAACAACCGGTCAAATAAGGTGTCCATCGCTCCCGTCATATCCTTCAGCATCTCAGCCAAGCTCCGTCTTTCCTCCGCAGAGAATGCGCTCAGCGATGTTTTGTGAGATTTGCTGGCGATGAACAATCCATACGGGTAATCTGTGAAAAAAGGGATGTAGGCGAAAAAGTGCTCGTTCTCGTGGATCATCCGCTGTTGAAACCGTTGTTCTTCCTGATTGATGTCACAGATGAGACAGCGACCTGACGTTTCATAATGATGCTGACAGTTTTCCAGCTCGACTCGCACTTTTAGTGGCACGTGAGGATAGGCATAGATTTGACCGTGGGGATGAGGCATGGTGACCCCGCATTCCTCGCCACGATTCTCGAAGATCAGAATATACTTGTGGTTGAGATCCTGGCTTAATTGGACAAACCGATCCGTCCACAGGTTGATCAGCTGCTCAATATGCTCGACAGAGAGCTGCGGCAATGTGGTCGTATGCTCGGGAGAGTAGAGGATCACCTCGCATTTTCCCTTTGCAGGCCTTGTCGGGTAGAGAACAGAACCGACCGGATCTGGCTCTGGCGGATCGGGCATCAGCACAGGAAAGTCGTTATCGTATGTATGAACGACATAGTGGTCGGGAACCTTGCCGGATCCAGGACAAAACGGACAGATGTCTTTTGGCATGTTGGGACGGTGCTGCCGGTTGCCGGCGACCATCGTCCAGTCGCCAAGAAGCGGATTGTAACGCAACTCTGTCAATTGCATTCCCTCCATTGAATCAGTATGGTATAGTTAAAGAACGAATAGTTTATAAATTAATTTAATTAACTATGTAACCATCTTAATATAGCTGATTTTGCTTTTCAATCTTTTTATTCCGGTCAGGAAGCAAGGAGGAGGAGCAGCAGATGCGAACGGATCAACTCCAGTACCAACGTTGGCTGAACGAAGAGAGCTTAGACCCTACCCTCAAAGAGGAATTGCGACAGATAACCGAAGATTCGGAAATTGCAGAGCGTTTTCATCGCTATCTGGACTTCGGCACGGCCGGTCTACGCGGTCTGATCGGTGCAGGTACCAATCGGATGAACATCTATACCATCCGTCGCGCGACAGCCGGCCTGGCCGGGTATCTAAAAAAGCAGAACATCGAGCAAAAAGGGATCGTGATCGCTTATGATACCCGCAACAAATCGCGTCTATTTGCTCAGGAAGCGGCTGGAGTCCTGTCCTACTTAGGCATCCCGGTCTATCTGTTTGCTGAGGTCTGCCCTACTCCCATCTTATCTTTCGCTGTCCGTTATCTGCACGCGGCCGGCGGGATTGTGATTACGGCCAGCCACAATCCACCGCAATACAATGGATTTAAGGTATACAACAAAGATGGGGCCCAGATTCCCGATCAGGCAGCTCGCGCCATCCTTGAGGAAATCAGCCGAATCCCCAATGAATTCACCATTCCGGTCCTGCCCTTGGAGGATGGACAAAAGAGCAGACGGATCCGCTTTGTCGGCGTGGACGTGTATCAGGCCTACTACCAAAACGTCTATGCTCTCTCGTTACTGCCTGTACGAGAACGAGGGAAGTCCGGCCAAGCCCTATCCATAGTCTATACGCCGCTGCATGGTACCGGCACGCCACATGTGTGCCGTGTGCTGCAGCAGTTGGACAACATCGCGCTTCACCTGGTTGCTGAGCAATCTAATCCTGACCCGTTCTTTTCCACCCTCTCCACCCCCAATCCCGAAGATCCTGCCGCCTATTCGCTGGCGATTCGCACAGCAGAGACGAGCGGAGCAGACATCATCTTTGCTACTGATCCCGATGCTGATCGTCTGGGGATCATGGGACGAAATGACCAGGGAGAATACGTTCTGTTTAACGGAAATCAAATCGGCGCCTTGCTCCTCTCCTACGTGCTGGAGAGAAAAAACCAGCTTGGGGTGCTGCCGCAAAACGGTGTGATGCTGAAGACGATTGTCACTTCCGATTTGGGACGCGCCATTGCCGCTGCTTACGGAATCGAGACCTGTGAGACCCTGACCGGATTCAAGTACATCGCCGAAAAAGTCGCACAGTTGGGCGCGCGTGGAAGCCACTCATTCCTCTTTGGCTATGAGGAAAGCTGCGGTTACCTAATCGGTGATTTTGTTCTGGACAAGGATGCTGTACAAACGGCATACCTCGCCGCCGAGATGGCCCTCTATTTTCACGCAAAAGGACAGACGCTCTACCAAGCACTGCAGGAAATCTATCAAACGTACGGTTACTACCGGGAAGAGCAGCTGTCCGTCATGTTCCAGGGAAGTGATGGAGCCGAGCAAATGAACCAACTGATGAGCTGTCTTCGTCAACAGGCGGTGGAAGAGTATCAGGCAGCCCGTACCTCCGGCATTGCGATCAAGTCAATCAAGGATTATGCAAACGGTCTGGATGGGCAGCCACCAGCCAATGTGCTAACCTACATGCTGGCTGACGGCAGCGCGATCACCTTTCGCCCATCGGGTACGGAGCCCAAACTAAAGGTGTATCTCCGGACCACAGATCGCACTCAGCAAGCGGCTGAGGCCAAGCTGTTGCAGTTACAAGCGATTGCCAACGGGATGCTTTCCTAAAAGAAAGGCGGATATCTGCCTCCTATCCGCCTCTTCCCTATGCTTATTTTTTTGCAACGTATTTTCTGATATCAAAGGCGACGGCAGCCACGATGATCAGACCTTTGATGATCAACTGCCAGTATGGGTTGACACCGATAAACGTCAGCCCATAGTTGATCACCCCGAAGATCAGAACGCCCGCGACAATCCCTGCAACCGTACCAATTCCTCCCGAAGTGGAGACTCCGCCCACCACGCAGGCAGCGATCGCATCAAGCTCGTACATGTTGCCGTAGTTGTTGGTCGCCCCACCGGTTCTGGCTGCTTCCAGCACGCCACCAAGACCGTACAAGGCGCCAGCAAAGGCATAAATGACCATCAGGTTGCGAGCCACATCAATTCCCGAAACGGTAGCCGCCTGCACATTTCCGCCGATCGCGTACATGTTTTTGCCCAACCGCGTTTTATTGAATACGATCCAGACCAAGAAACAGACTGCCGCGGCGATAAGCACAATATAGGGCAATGAATAAGGGCCGTTCGGTCCGATAAAACCTGTCCCCAGATTGGAGAAATCCTCACGCAGTCCGCCAATCGGCTGGGATTGGTTCGGTTCCAGGTCAAAATAGATCGAGTTGACCCCATACACCATGACCATCGTTCCCAATGTGGTGATAAAAGGCGGAACATGAAACTTGGCGACGATAAAGCCGTTAATCAGGCCTACTAAAAGACCAGCCAGGATCGCCAGCAGGATCGGCACTACCATCGGCAGTTCAGGCAGATCGGGAAAAAATCGTCTCGGATAATCTTCCAACTGCAGCATGGAAGCAGACAGAACAGCTGACAGACCGACGACACGTCCTGCCGATAAGTCTACGCCCCCCGATATGAGAACAAAAGCTGCTCCCAAGGCGATAATCACTCGTGTAGACGATTGCAGCAGGATGTCACGAATGGTTGTAACAGCTAAAAAACGTGGATCCCAGACAGCAATCCCGATGATAAGGACGAGTAAGACGATAAAAATGGCATACTGAGAGACAAAACCCTGAATCTTGTTAGCGCGCAAGCTGACCACGGCACCACTTCCTCCTTTTCATCCGAAATGTCTGGTGGCAAGACGCATGATCTCTTCTTCCGTTGCGTTTTGCCCTTCGATGATCCCTGAAACCCGTCCCTCACACATCACCATGATGCGATCGGACATGCCCAACAATTCCGGCATTTCAGAAGAGATCATGATGATACTTTTTCCTTGCTTGGCCAGATCGGCAATCAGCGAGTAGATCTCATACTTGGCCCCGACGTCAATACCGCGTGTCGGTTCATCGAGCAGCAAGATGTCCGGTTCGGTCAGCAGCCATCTGGCCAGCAGTACCTTTTGCTGGTTGCCTCCTGACAAGTTTTTGATCAGTGTTTTTAGCGAAGGGGTTTTTACTCGCAGCTGCTCCACGCTTTGCTGTGCTGCATCTTTTCGCTTTTTTTCATCCAGCAGTAGATAACGGGTCTCGTATCGTGCAAGGTTCGCCACTACCGAATTTTCCAAGACCGGCAGCACCGGAAAGATACCGGTTACCCGCCGTTCTTCCGTTAACAGGGCAATTTTCTGTTTCTTGGCGTCCTTCGGTGATTTGATGTGCACCTGTTTTCCATCGATGTAGATGTTCCCTCTCGCCACTGACCTCAGGCCGAAGATCGCTTCCACCAGTTCCGTGCGCTGTGCGCCGACCAGTCCGCCTATCCCCAGTATCTCGCCTCGACGCAGTTCAAAGGAAACCTCCTGGAATGATTTAGGGATCGGAGAGGTGAGGTTTTCCACCCTCATGATCACGTCTCCCGGAGTATTGCTCCGTTCCGGGAACCTCTGTGAAAGATCTCGTCCCACCATCCTGGAGATAATCAGATCCGTCGTGAGCTCCGAGGCATCCCATGTGCCGATCAGCTTGCCATCGCGCATGATCGTAACCTCATCGGATATGCGCAGGATCTCCTCCATCTTGTGTGAGATGTAGATGATCGCCACTCCTCTGCTTTTCAACTGATGAATAATCGTAAAAAGCTGCTCCACTTCATTCCCGGTGAGCGAAGAGGTCGGCTCATCCATCACGATCACCCTAGAATCAAAAGATACCGCCTTTGCAATCTCCAGAGACTGTATTTTGGAGACGGAGAGGCTGTTCACGAGTGTTGTCGGGTCAATGTCCATTTCCAGTTCTGTAAACAGCTTTACCGTGTCGTGATACATTTTTTTTTCATCTACAAAGCGAAGCGGTCCTATCCCTCTCATCGGGAAGCGGCCCAGCCAAATGTTTTCCATCACACTTCGATGCGGAACGGGATGAAGCTCCTGATGAATCATGGAGATACGATGTTGCAAGGCGTCGATAGAACTGTTGATTTCAACCTTGCTTCCGTTCAAGATGATTTCACCGGCGTCGGGTTTATAAATGCCAAATAGACATTTCATCAGCGTAGACTTCCCGGCTCCGTTCTCACCCATCAAAGCATGTACTGTTCCTGGGCGCACTTTCAGCGTTACGTCATCGAGTGCTTTCACCCCTGGAAACTCTTTGCTAATGTGATTCATCTCCAGAATGTATTCACTGTCCGTCATTGTATCGCCTCCTGCCTGGGGATCCGTCCATTCTCCCTTCTTCCTGACACACGAAGCGCTTTTATCAGTTAAGCACGAAGAGCAAGGAAGCAACGTAAGCATACATTGCCCCCTTGCTCTTTGGAGACCCCAGCGAAAAGGTTATTGGGCGTCAGCCATATTTTCCTTCGTGATCTTTTTATACGGAATCCACACGTACTTGCCATCGACAATCTCATAACCGGTGTTTTCTTTGTTGGGGGTTTGTCCCTGTGCCAATACGTGAGCGATATTTAGCGTTGCCTGTCCTTGATTCTTGGCGTCATTTAGCACGGTGCCCAACATCGTTCCTTCCTCCAAAGCCTTGAGTGCCGGGGCTGTCGCATCAACGCCGACAACCGGCATATACTTGTCATCTTGGAAGTAACCCGCAGCCTTTAGCGCCTCGATTGCTCCAAGGGCCATGTCATCGTTGTTGGCCAGTACGGCCTCAATCTTATCGCCTGCCGAAGTGAGGAACGCCGCCATTTTTTCCTGCCCCTTGACGCGGTCCCACATCGCAGTGTCCTCCGCTACTTTTTCCACTTTGATCCCGGCGTCTTCAATCGCCTGCACCGAATATTTGGTGCGAAGCTCAGCGTCCTGGTGACCAGGCTCTCCTTTCAACATGACGTACTGCAGTACGCCGTCTTTATTCTTATCCGCTTCCGGATGCGCTTTCCAGTAGTCCACAATCAATTGGCCGGAGATTGTACCCGACTCCTCGGCTCTTGCCCCAACGTAATAAACTTTGTCCCATTTCTGCATGTCTTCCTCCAACGGCTCCCGGTTGAAGAAGACAACAGGGATGTTCGCCTGTTTGGCTTTGTCGATGATCACACCGGCTGCCGTGCGGTCGACCGGGTTGATGGCCAGTGCATTTACCTGCTTGGTAATAAACAGATCCACTTTGTCATTTTGTGTAGGTTGAGAATTTTGACTGTCGACGATCTCCACTGCCACCTTGTCCTTTGCCGCATCCTCAATCGCATTGCGGACACCGGTCATAAACGTGTCGTCAAACTTGTAAATCGCGACGCCAATCGTGAGGTTTGATGATGCTGTTCCTCCCCCCGACTGGTCTCCTCCGCTGCCGCTCGTACCTGTGGAGCTTGAGCACCCGACCAGTGCGGCCAGTGATCCGATGAGCAATAGAGAAACTGCTTTTTTCACAAAGACCCCCCCAATCAATCATCCTTTTTTGTAACTTAATTAAATTAATTTACTTTCGCCTGTAGGATACAACTTTCAGTAGATTCTGTCAACAATTTTTAAATCGCTTACATTTCCATGATTGCGTCATAATGGAGGTTTTGTCCAGTGGTTCGCAATCAAAAACGCTCTGAGAAAAGTCGTCAGGGGGGGACAAAGTCTGTAGTCACCCTTGCGGTCTTGCTTTAAACCAGCATAGTGGGGGCGCAAAGAGAAAAACAGGTGAGCTCCGACTCTGTTGGCACTGACAAGGCTTTCGCTCACCTGTTTTTCTCTTTGCGCTTCAGGTGGATTGTTCTGCTTGTGGTTTGGTACGGAAGCAGTTCGATGCTGCTGTTTATCGAACAAAATATGCCGTATCCTATTTGTCTCCATCACTCGACCATAATAGAAAGCGGAACAAAGAGGGGATATATGGCGAATCCCCTCTCAGACTGCACGTAGATTTTCTGGTTGAAGCATGGACTCCATCAGCTTCTTCTATACTGCCCAGTTATGAGACATGTTTCGCTTCTTCCGGCAGTTCGATGATCACCTGTTGCCCCACAATCTGTACCGGAAACGAACGAACACATCCGCGATCAGGCGCTTGGACCCATCCATCCTCTACACAGATTTTCCAGTCATGCAGCGGACAGTATACAAACGGTCCGCTGACAATCCCTTCCGCCAGCTTTCCGCCTTTATGCGGACAGCGGTTTTCCAGGGCGTGAATCTCGCCGTCTGACAAGCGAAACAGCGCAATCTCCAGGCTTCCGAGACGAACCACTTTCCCCACCTGTTGGGGAATCTCACTCAGTTGTCCAATCACATAACGCTTCATCTGAATCCACTCCTCTCTCAGGAATGGGACGTCACCTCTGTCCCTTGATAAAATCTGCTGCGAATCGACTCGCTGCTGATCACTTCCTGCCACGGATCACTCCATTGCGCCAGGGCAACCTCGATCCGTGCGAGCAGCTGTGTGCGCTGTTCGTGATCCTCAACGACAGCGTTTCTGATCGATTCAAGTCCCAATCTTTCTACCCACTCCGATGTTCGCTCGCCGTACTTGCCTGTTTCGCGATAATACTGCAGGTAGGCACCTGCAATGTCCAGCACCTCTGCGGTCGTTTTTACCTTGCAAAGCAGATCTGCAGCCCGCAGTTTCACGCCGCCGTTGCCGCCGACATAGATTTCCCAGCCGCCATCCACACCGACAACCCCTAAGTCCTTGATGCCTGATTCGGCACAATTGCGCGGACAGGCGGAAACGGCCATTTTAACTTTTGCCGGAGTTTGCAGTCGCTCAAAATTTTTCTCGATGTCGATGCCTAGTTGAATCGAGTTTTGCGTTCCAAACCGGCAAAAATCGGAGCCCACACATGTTTTGACCGTACGAATGGCCTTGCCGTAAGCATACCCGGAAGGCATCCCCAATTCTGACCAGATGTTAGGCAAATCCTCTTTGCTGACACCCAGAAGATCGATCCGCTGTCCCCCGGTCAGTTTGATCATGCGCACTTGATACTTCTCAGCCACCTCCGCTATGCGCTTGAGCTCGGCAGCCGAAGTGACGCCGCCATACATCCGGGGCACGACAGAGTAAGTTCCGTCATTCTGAATATTAGCGTGCAGTCGTTCATTGACGAACCGGGATTCCCGCTCATCCTCATACTGCTCTGGCCAGACCATCCCGAGATAGTAGTTTACAGCTGGTCTGCATTTAGAGCATCCTTCGGGATTTGACCAGCCAAGCACATGCATCACTTCGCGCGTATGTGTCAAGTGTACGTCAACACCCGATACCTTCAGCTTGGTGGCGACGACCGAGCCCTGATAGGGTTCGGTTGGTACCTGACAGAGATGCTTGGCCAGCACCGCCCCCTGCTCTTGGAGGGGAGCGACTAATCCGTACACCACGCCTCTATGCTCGGCGCACTCGCCTACGGCATACACATGAG
This sequence comes from Brevibacillus humidisoli, assembly GCF_020923435.1. Classification (NCBI taxonomy): domain Bacteria; kingdom Bacillati; phylum Bacillota; class Bacilli; order Caryophanales; family Paenibacillaceae; genus Brevibacillus; species Brevibacillus humidisoli. The sequence continues at coordinate 3,346,708 of NZ_CP087263.1, forward strand.
GGGCACTCGTCCGCATGAATTCATCGACGACGATGCCGCGGTTAACGGTGATTCCACTCTCTTTGGCGAGAGTTGCATTGGGCCGGATGCCCACGGCCATCACGACCAGATCGGCCTCAACCCGGGTCCCATCAGTGAACTCCACGGCTGCGACCCTTCTGTCACCGATGATCCGTTCGGTCTGTTTCTCCAGCAAAAAGTTCATTCCCTGACGTTCCAGCTCCGTTTTCAGCATCTCTGCTGCCGTCCGGTCCAGCTGGCGTTCCATCAGCGTGTCATAGATATGCACGACGGAGACATTCATCTTTAGATTCAGTAATCCGCGCGCCGCCTCCAAACCGAGCAGGCCGCCGCCGATTACGACTGCGTTTTGATATGATTTCGCGGCCTCGATCATCGTCTCGCAGTCTTTGATGTCACGAAAGGCGATCACTCCCTCCAGGTCCACTCCTGGCACCGGCAGCATAAACGGCAGGGAGCCGGTGGCCAGAATCAATCCATCGTAGGGCACTACCAGTCCTGTGTCGGTCACGACCACCTGTTTATCCGTGTCCACATCGGTTACGGCAGTCCCTGTATGCAAACGGATTCCGTGCTGTTTGTACCAGTCCCAATCATTTAGCACGATATCGGCCATATTGGCATCCCCCGCCAGGACAGAAGAGAGCAGGATGCGATTGTAATTGGGATGCGGTTCCTTACCAATCACGGTGATCTCAAACTGCTCTCTGGCCAGCTTCATGACATGTTCAATCACATTGATGCCAGCCATGCCATTACCGACCAACACAAGTTTCCGCTTGTTCATCTAACATTCTCTCCTCTCCGTGTAACGTGTCAGACTGGTTGCAAACCTTCCCGGCAACCGGCTCTACGCGTATAGCGCAGGCCTTGAAAGAGGGCATGCGGGACTGGGGATCCAACTCAGGCAGAGTTAATCTGTTGATGCACTGTTCCTTCCCCCAGTGAAAAGGTACAAATACGGTATCGGGTCGAATGTGTTGTGATACCTTTACGCTCAACACGATTTCACCACGCCTGGACATCACTCGTGCCGGTGCCCCATCGCTTAGCCCAACACGTTTGGCTGTTTTCGGGTGAATCTGCAAATAGGGCTCTGGCACCTTCGCAAGCAAGGCTGGTGTTCTGCGCGTTTGTGTCCCTGACAGATAGTGATGCATCACGCGTCCCGTCGTTAAGGTTAGCGGGTAGTCAGCATCGGGCGATTCCAGGGGCAGCAGGTGTGCTGCAGGGTAGAGAACCGCCTTTCCATCCGAGTGGAAAAACCGCCCATCTTCAAACAACCGCTCTATGCCAGGGTATTCTTCGCTTCCGCAAGGCCAAAACACCCCTTTTTCGCGCTGGATGCGCTGATAGCTGATCCCAGCATAATCGGCAAGACCGCCCTGACTGGCCCGCCGCAGTTCGTTAAAAATCTCCTCCGCTTTCGTAAACCGAAACCCACTTCCCTTACCAAGCGCTTCCGCCATCAGCCCGATGATCTGCCAGTCGCACTTGGCCAGTCCAGGGGGAATGGCAGCAGCTGTGCGCAGGGTAACCCGCCCCTCCAACGTGGTCATCGTGCCTTCATCTTCCAGATGGGAGGCTGCAGGCAGCACGAGATCGGCCAGCTCGGCAGTTTCAGACAGAAACATGTCAACAACTACCAGCAGATCAAGGCTGCGCAGGGCTTCTTCCACTTTGTGCGCATTTGGAGCAGACACGACCGGGTTGGACGACATGACAATCAGACCGCGCAGTTTCTTTTCCTGCATCGCTGCAAACATCTCATAGGCGGAAACTCCCTTGCGCGGCAGCTCTGCCTCTTTGATCCCCCAGATGTCGGCGATGTGGCGCCGGTGCTCCGGATGTTCGATCAAACGGTAGCCAGGCAGCTGGTCAGCCTTTTGGCCATGCTCACGCCCCCCTTGACCGTTGCCTTGTCCGGTAACCGCCCCATACCCACAGCCAGGTTTTCCGATTTTTCCGCTGAGCAGTACCAGGTTGAGCAAGTTGCGTACATTGGACACACCATTTACGTGCTGCTCCACTCCCCGAGCGGTAAATACCATTCCTGTTTCCGCCTGGCCGTAGGCGCGGGCAGCTGTCACGATCTGCTCCTCAGGCACTCCTGTCCATTCCGCCACTCGATCCAGGCGTACCGTCGCCAAGTGCTCGATCAGTTCCTTGGCTCCCCGCGTGTGGTTCTTGACAAATGACCAGTCGACAAGTCCTTCATCCAGCATCACTTTCAGCATCCCGTCAACCAGTGCTGCATCTGCTCCCGGCTTTACCTGGATATGAAGATCGGCAAGTCTGGTCGTACCTGTGACGCGCGGGTCGATGGCGATGATAAAGGCACCGTTTGCCTTTGCTTTGCGCAAATACGGCATCATCGTCGGCTGACAGTCAGCGATGTTTGTCCCGGCCAGGATCAGACATTGAGCCAGCGGGATATCGGAGAGCGGATTGGTCAGTCCCCTGTCGATGCCGAACGTGAGATTCGCCGCAGTTGCCGCCGACGACATGCAAAACCTCCCATTGTAATCAATAAAGCGAGTTCGCAGCGCAACCCGTGCAAATTTTCCAAGCAGATAGCTTTCCTCATTAGTCAGGGAACCGCCACCGTAGACACCTACTGCATCGGTACCGCCCGACTGCTGCAGTGCGCCAACTTTTGTCGCGAACCAGTTCATGGCCTCCGACCAGGAAACAGGCACCAGTTGACCGTTCTGTCGCAGCAACGGTGTTGTTAAGCGGCTTTTATCAAACGCTGGCACGTGCGCCTCTATTCCTTTTACGCACATCTTTCCATGGACGACGGGATCTTCCTTATTGGCTGACACCACGTGACGAGTCGTAAACGGGGAACGCTCCTGATGCACCAACATCGTGCACTGCATACTGCAGTAAGGGCACTGGGATGGACTGGTGTGCACGACGGTATACGTCTGATTCAACTTGCGAAAATGGCTGTATAAATCATCTCGCATACCATCTCTCCTCCATTCGTTTTAAGTAGCCGATTCAAACTTGCGCGAGGGAACTACCAGCTGCCGCTGCCACCGTTCCCCGACGACCATCATGGTCAGCAGAGCCGCTGCAACGATACCGGTCAGTACGGTTAATCCAACCGCGTATGTTCCGGTCAAATCCCGCATCAGCCCCAGCAGCGATGGCAGGAAAAACCCTCCCACTCCCCCGCAGGCGCCTACAATTCCGGTGATGATACCGATTTGGGCTGAAAATCGTTGCGGAACAAGTTGGAACACCACCCCGTTTCCCAGTCCAAAACAAGCCATCAACAGGAACAAACAAACCAACTCCGCCAAAAACGGGAGCAGCAGGGAAGCTGTACCGAGCAGGAGGGTGATCAGCAAAAACATGACAATCAGCACCCGTACACCGCCCAGTCTATCGGCAATCCATCCGCCAATCGGGCGGAAGAAGCTGCCCGCCAGCACGCAAAGTGTCACAAAATCTCCTGCACGCACACTGCTTATGCCGTACACGTCGTGGAAAAAGATCGGCAAAAAGCTGGACATGCCGACGAATCCGCCAAACGTAATGAAATAGAAATAGTTAAACAGCCATGTATCTCTCCAGCGCAATACATCCAGGTACCCAGACAACGAAATGGGCGCAGGCTTGCCTGGGGCATCTTTGCCCATCAGCACAAAGACCAAGAGGACCAGCAGCAACGGCAGAATCGCCAAACCAAAAACGGGCTGCCATCCGCCAAAATATTCGGCTAGTCGCGGAGCGAACAAGGTAGCCAGCAGCGTCCCGCTATTCCCCGCGCCCGCGATGCCCAAAGCCAATCCCTGATACTGGGGAGGATACCAGCGGCTTGCCATCGGCAACGCCACGGCAAAACTGGCACCGGCAATCCCCAGGAGAAAACCGTAGGCATAAAGCTCCGGAAGCGAACGAGCGGACAACCAAAGCAGCAAAAGCGGCACCAGTGTCAGACAGATTCCGATCACGCCTGTACGCTTGGGACCGATCCTGTCGGACAAGAGCCCGAACAAAATGCGAAAGATGGAACCACCCAGGATCGGGATCGCCACCATCAACCCTTTTTGTGTGGCCGTCAGTTGAAGGTCCTGAGCAATAAACACACTAAGCGCTCCCAACAACACCCAAACCATAAAGCTGACATCAAAATAGAGAAAAGCTGACAACAAACTAGGCCAGTGACCACTCTTTCGAAAACCAGCAAGATCCATCCAATCTCTCCCTCCTTGTCTCTTTGTCATAAAAAAATGCCCATCTCCCCCATAGAAGACAGGCATCGTTGCCAATGAAAGATACGCCGTTGTATCTTTAGCCGTACGATCTGAAGTTTTTAGTCCTGATATTGACAGTTTATGACGATCCATCACATATGTCAACTGAATGTAATGAAAAACTTCACAATCCCGCATTTAACCCGATAGAGATAGACAGATCCTTAGAATTGATGTTATATTATATAACATCAAACTGCGGCAGGAGGTATGTTTCATTGATACACTCCATCCTGATCATTACCGAGTCTCTGCCCGTTCAGCCCATCGCCGAAAGTCTGCAATCTGCAGCATACTCGGTAACACATGTCACGATGAAAGAAGAGACTGCAAAATACATGGCAGAAGTGCAGGCCATCGTCGTTGCTGCCCCATTTGCCTCCTTCTCCACCATCGGTCGCCCGCTATATGAACGTTGTGACATGCCTCTCTTCTGGTGGTGCGGCGAACAACAATCTCTGCCCGATGCAGCAGCCGCCATCACCTGCGACGGCTTACTCTTTCCCACGATGAATTCACAGCAGATCAAATGGACGTTTCAGGTTGGCGCCACTCATTATGCGCAGCGATTGCAGTTTGAACAGGAGCGGAGGTATTTGCAGCTTCGTCTCGAGGAGCGAAAATGGATCGATCAAGCTAAGCGTATTCTCTGTGAATTAAAGAAATTCTCTGAAGATGAGGCATATTCCTTCTTGCGCCAACAAGCGATGAACGAACGAAAAAAAATGGTGGATGTAGCGCGCTCGATTGTCAATGTGTATCGGCTGATTCACGACGAACCCGCGAAAAGGGGGAAGTGACTATGTTCGAATTGCTGAAAGAAGTGGGCCGTGGCAAACGGGGAGCGAAAGACTTAACCTATGACCAGGCTGCTATGGCTGCGGAGATGTTTCTCAACGGCACGGCGACAACAGCACAAATCAGCGCATTCTTGATGGCAGAGCGGATCAAGACGGAATCGGTAGAGGAGATATTGGCGTTTATCGATGTGTATCGACGAGATGCTTTTCTGTATCCGATGCCGACCAGTCTCGACTGTGCCGGTCCTTATGACGGACGTCGGGCATCGTTTCTGGTTACGCTGCCGGCTGCCTTCGTGCTAAGTGCCTGCGGCCTGCCGGTCACGCTTCACAGTAGTCCATCCCTCCCACCCAAGTGGGGAGTGACCCTGTTGGATGTGATGCGGCTGCTCCACATCCCGTTTGAAAACAAGAAGGCTCTCTGCCTGGCCGCTGCCGAAAGTGGAGTGCTGTTCATCCCTACGGAGGACTGGTGTCCCGCTTTGCATCGGCTTCGTCCTCTACGGATGGAGATTGGCGTGCGGACCCTGTTCAATACGGTGGAGAAGCTGCTGCGCCTCTCTGATCCGTCCTCTGTGACTGTAGGCGTATTTCACGGCACAGCTTTGGAAAAAGCCGCACAGCTGCTGATCAGGCTGGGGATAAAAAGAGGGATCGTCGTTCAGGGCATGGAAGGATCAGAAGACGTAACCGTTAGCAGACGGACCCGTACCCTGCTCATCCAGGAGGGGCATAGCGAGCCGTATATGGTTGAACCGGCACTGCTCGGCTTGCAGACTGAGCTCCCGGACGTGATCTGGACTGCGGAACGTCAACTGCAAACGACGATAGCGGTTTTGAACGGAGAAGCAGAGCAAGCTTATCACAACCTGGTACTGCTCAACAGCGCCCTGCGCCTCTGGGGTGCCGGACACGCCGACACACTGGCTGAAGGGGTAGAGATGGCCAGCCATGCCCTTGATGCAGGCCTGGCTTTGGAACAATACCACCGATGGCTGAATACCGTTTGTACGGGGTCAAGTCGGCCGACTCACCTCTCGTGACACTTCGATTTTTTTGTCTTGCAGCGATACATGTTGCGGTCGGCAATCTTGATCAAGCCATGCAGATCGTCATCTTGATCGGGATAGATCGCCGTACCAATCGAGAGAGAAACCGGAATTTTCAGTACCTCTGTCATCACCAACAAATCGTGTTCCACTGCTTGGAGTATCTGTCGCAATCTCTCTTCACTCGAGTAGTGCCCGATCCATAGGAACTCATCGCCTCCCCAGCGGGCGACCAAATCGTTCTTGCCTGCAAATTGAATCAGCACCTCGCCAATTGTTACCAGCACTTCGTCGCCCGTTTGGTGGCCATATCGGTCATTGATCGATTTGAAATTGTCGCAATCGATCATCAAGACAAAGCACTTTTTTCCAGCTTTGTTGGCAGCAGCAGTCAATTTGGCGAATGATTGAATCATGTACCTGCGATTATACAAATTGGTGAGCATGTCTTTTTCCGCCAGAAATGCTGCTTGATCGAACTTCCTCCCTATCCAGTAGGCCAAAAAGAACCATACGGGATAACCGAGTATCCCTACTGGATGCACTGGTCCTCCTAAGGAATAGGTGAAGTAGACCACAAAAAGAGAATGGGTGAAGATGGCCAGACTGACTGCTGTAGTCCTTCCTTTGTATCTCATATCGACCCACTCTCCTTTTCTGCCTGACTGTCATGTGCCATGTGGGCGAACCAGCAGCGAATCTGCTTTTCCATATGACGTAGAAGAAATCGTATATGGCCTTTTCCTCAATCCATTCCCTTCTTTCCACTGTTGCAAAACCAGATTATACGCTGCCTGCTACAGAAAAAAGCGGTTTGCAGCGAAAATTTCTCTTGCTGATATCGCTTGATTCAACGGCCGGTCATGTTAGCGGCACTCCGGCTGTTCTGCCTCTGCCCCGCAGCTGTCCAATTGACCAGAAAGATCCCGATGAATATAAGCAGTCCCCCCACGTATACATACCACTCCACCACTTCGCCCAGTATCATCCAGCCCGAGAGCACTCCAAAAAACGGGGCTAAAAAGAGAAACGCGCTGGTCCTGCCGGGATCACCTCGGTGCAACAAGTAAAACCACACGGCAAACTGAACAATGGAGGCCATGATGGCAAGATAGAGAACGATCAACATAGATGCTGGGGTGATGGTCAGCTTCGTTGGCTCTAGGGTTGCCCCTGCCACAAGCAACAGCAGACCACCAAACAACATCTGATAAGCCGTCAACACCCACACGTCAAATCGATCCCCCCACACCTTAATCAAAATGGTGGCGATTGACCAGCAAACCGCGGAGCCCAGCCCCAGGATGGTTCCCGCTTTCCACTGCAGATGAAGCCCAAGGGTAACCGCTACCCCGACGCATCCAATCAGAACCCCCAGCCATTGGCTGAAGCGGTATCTGGTTCCGAGAAACAGCGTACCCCAAATGACGACCAGAAGTGGATTGATAAAGGTGAGGATGGAACTCTCCCCAGCCGTGATGGTCCGCAGACTTAAAAAGATACAGCCCATTACACCAGCTGTTTGAAAGAAGCCGATCAGACAAATTCTCGCCCAATCAGGGGCAGAAGCAGGCAATGGTCGTTTCATCACCCAGACTGCCATCAACAGGCCGGCCAGCGTGAAGCGGCATCCCGCCAACAGAAGCGGGGACATGTAGGCCAACCCCATCTTGCCAACGGTAAAGGAGGAACCCATAAGCGAAGTGGTCAACAGAACGAGACCCATGTACATGATAGGATTCATGTTTCTCTCTCCATTTCTTGCAATCTCTTCAACTGATGTTTACCGACACCTCTGTATGTACCAAGTATAGCTGAAGGATCTCTCCATGCCTGTCGAAATATGATTTCATGATCATAGCCAGTCCGGATGACTGCATCTGGCTCAGCGGTGTAACTCCATGGATGGCTGTATATCATCGCCAGTACGAGCAGCAGAACGATGACACCGATCAGAAGCAATGCATACATTCTTGAGACGAAGGCCCGCTCGGCCTGCTCCTGCTCAACAGGGCGAATTCCGGAGATGATAAATACGATCACCGCAGACAACAGGATGCTGCTGATATTGACGAACAGCAGCAGCATCGCTTCATACGCTTCATACCACATCGCTGCCCCCAGCGTCATTCCAAGCACGACCACGGGCGGCAGCAGAGCGACCGAGACCATCACCCCGACCAAAGCACCAGAAAATCGTTTCAGCATAGAGATGGCACCCGCTGCCCCGGCAGACAAGGCCAACACCAAATCGTACATATCGACTGTCGTCCGTGCGGTAAACTCCTGGCTGTACTGTGGAACCCCGACCATCGTTCCCCCTGCAATCGACAGTGCCAGAACCAGCAGCCCACCCGTGGCGATGGTCACAAATGAACGAAAAGCCATTCGAAAATCACCGAGGACAGAGGCAAACGCCAGCGCAATAACCGGTCCCAACAGCGGGGCGATCACCATGCCGCCAATGCAATCGCCGCACTGTTTTTTAACAGGCCGATCATCACCACAATCGCAGCCAGCAGGGCAAATGTCAGATATGCCACGTCTAGCCCGCTTTTCGCCCCAATCTCTTCGTACAGCTCATGTCGGCTGGCCCGTTGGATCTTGATCGCTTCCTTCTCTGCACGCTGTTGATCCCGTTTATCTTGACTCTCCTGTTTTCTGTTCATATACGATTCCACAGAAAACAGCATCACCTCAAACCCTTCTGTCCGGTTGGTCACACTCTCCAAATAGTTGAGAATCTCCTCTGCGTTTTCTGTTTTCACCAATATTCGCATCAACTTCTGCTGTTCATTTTCTTTCGTTATCCAGTATGAGACGAGATCGAAGCTTTGTACCTTTCGGTCAATCGCAGCAAAGCAATGGCTCGGTACATATGCTTCAATCAATTGCAGCGACAACCTTCTCACCCTTTCCTAGGTGCCTTGTTGTATACTAGGGTTTCCACTCTTTATACGTCCCAGCCATTGGCCTACTGCATACCCTGTTGAATCGCCTATCACCTTTCGCGCACCTACTTATCCTCGCGATTTATTCAGTCAACCGCTGTCTAGACCGCGAGACGCCTCGTCGATTCTCGTTTCCTCCCATGCCGAGAGTCGTAACATACTCGATAGAGTGAACGAATAACATAAATCAAGTATCGTCAACTGCATGGCGAGGAGGAACGTTGATGCTAAGCAACATGAATCCTTCGACACTCCATCAGATGATCAAGATGATCCAGAATGGGTTGGGAAAGACACATTTCCCGAAAAAAATCATCATTGTTGGAGCAGGCATGGCTGGACTGGTCGCCGCTTCACTGCTAAAAGAAGCTGGTCACCAGGTGATCATCCTGGAAGCATCTGATCGTGTCGGGGGACGTGTTTACACGCTGCGGTCTCCTTTTACGGAGGGTCGCTACCTCGATGCTGGAGCTATGCGGATTCCCCATTTCCATTACCTTACTTTGGCCTACATTCAGAAATTCGGCCTGCCCATTAACCTATTTATCAACAGCACTCCCCGTGATCCACTGTATGTGAACGGAATCAAGACCCGACGGATGGAGTATGAACGCAATCCGGACATCCTCCGGTTTCCAGTCGCCCCCGAGGAACGCGGAAAAACGGCAAGCGTACTGGTGGATTATGCCACGAATCCAGTCGTCCGTCTGATCAACCAATACCCGCAGCATTATTGGGAGATCGTGAAAGCCTTTGATATGTACTCGATGGATTTGTATCTGAGCTGCAATCCCTATCACCGCTCCCTATCTGTCGGTGCAATCGACATGATTAAGGTGCTACTGGCCGTAGAGGGGTTCCCGGAACTGGCCTTCCTCGAGATACTGAGAGAGCTCCTCATCTTCCAACCTCAAACGCGATTTTATGAGATCACGGGTGGGAATGATCAACTCCCGAAATCGTTTCTTCCTCAATTGAAAGAGAACATCCTCTTCCGACATAGGCTGAGGAAAATCATCCAGCAGCCGGATAGAGTAATAATCCAAAGTACACATACGAGTACCTCGCAATCTGTTGAGATCACCGGCAACGTTGCCATCATCACCATCCCGTTCACATTATTGAACCTGGTAGAGGTTGATCCCTACGATGCGTTTTCCTACCACAAATGGAAAGCGATCCACCAACTTCACTATGTTGGCGCCTCAAAAATTGGGATTCAGTTTGAAAACAGGTTCTGGGAGGAGCAGGGGATATACGGTGGGCAGGCCGTAACCGATTTGCCGATTCGCTTCGCCTATTACCCCAGTCATGGGTTTGGAGATCGCGGCGGAGTCGTCCTGGCCAGCTATACGTGGGAAGATGACACTGCGCCTTGGAATGCACTCAGTGATCAGGATCGTGTACAGCAAGCATTGGAGAATCTCGCTGTGATTCACGGGAATCAAATCCGCGGAGAATTCGTCACTGGAACATCCTATAGTTGGGCACAGTCTCCGTTTGCGGCAGGAGCTTTTGCCATGTTTAAACCAGGACAGGAGACAGAATTGTCTCCTTATCTCTCCGTACCGGAAGGCAGCATCTATTTTGCCGGCGAGCATACCTCCCATTATCGGGGGTGGATCCAGGGTGCGGTGGAATCCGGTATACGGGTAGCCCAACAAGTAAATAACCTGCCGCAAACGCTGCTTGCCGAGTGAGGTAGTGAAGAAAGTGGACTCCCTTGGATCGAACAGCTTTATCCGCAATCTGAGAGCCCGGTATACAATACCGGGCTCGGCAGAATCCAAAGCTTATTTGCGCGCCTGCACTTGACAGGGGAGGATCAAGACGATAAGGCCGTTTTTACCAACGGAAGGAAGCATCTACCGTGGAAACAAGCAAACATCAAACAGAGGCAAACGGTTTAGGGGAAACAAGGATTTTAATATGGCCCTTGTTTTTTACCAATTCCTCAAACCCGCCTGCTTGAATATCAGATAAGCGGATTTTCTTCGTGATCAAACCATCAACCTGAAACCTTCCTTCTGCAATCAGTTGAATGACGGAAGGGAAAATATCCCGATAGCCGAGGACTCCCTTCATTTGGCGCTCTTTGAGCACAAACTGATTGGGCGGTATCGATGCTGGCTTCTCCCAAATGCTCACGATGACGATTTGGCCGTTTGTGCGAGCGCTCTCGATAGCACTGAGCAATCCTTGCTCCATACCCGTCACTTCAAAACAGACGTCGGCGCCGCCACCTGTTCTCTCTTGAATCGCTTGCACCACGTCTTCCTTCGTTGGGTCAAAGACATCATGTGCTCCAAATGCCAAGGCCATTCTTTGCCGGTGTTCCGATATTTCCACACCAATGATGCGGCTAGCTCCCGCCACTCGTGCCGCTTGAATCACAAGCAGACCAATCGGTCCAGTTCCGAAGACGACACAGGTGTCCCCCGCTTTCAATTGACTTTGCCTGACTGCGTGCAAGGCAACGGCCGCCGGTTCGATCAAAGCTGCCTGTTCATCGGTCAACTCGGCGGGCAATCGGTGCACCATCTCCGCCTTTACCATGGTCATCTCGGAAAAGCCGCCGCCACCGCCGCTTAATCCATGAAAGCCAATGTGGTCACAGACGTTGTACCAACCGTTTTTACACGCCATACATTTTCCGCAGGACAAAATAGGCTCAACCGTAACCCGATCTCCCACCTCAACGTTGGTGACGCCTTGCCCCACTTCGATCACTTCACCGGAAAACTCGTGACCCAGGACAAGTGGTACGATTTCGTTGGTCAGCGGGTGAGGTTCATTGGGTAAAAAGATCGGACCGGCAAGATATTCGTGCAAATCCGTTCCGCAAATCCCGCACCAGGCAACACGAATTTTGACCATCCCTGGTTGGATCTGCGGTTCCGGCACTTCCTCTACCCGCACATCGCGAATCCCATGCCATCGTGCTGCTTTCATTTCCGACTTCACCCCATTGTTAGGATTCTTTAACCGTGAAGCGCTTGAACGATTGCGTTTTGTAGCGCCTCCCAGACCGCTTCCGAAAGGGTGGGATGGGCTGCTATGAAGCCTTCCATCGTATCTGCCGTCAATTCCGTATGCAGCATAACTGATCCCTGGCCGATCAACTCTGTCGCGCGCGGTCCGACGATGGTCATGCCTACGATTTGCTGATACACCGGCTCGACGATCACTTTCACTTTGCCGATTGCCTCATGCAGAATTAACGCTTTCCCATTAGCCGAAAAGCTAAACTCGCCGATCTGAATCTCTCCGTATTGATCCCTCGCCTGCCGCTCGGTCAACCCTACACCGGCCACCTCCGGCCACGTATAGATACAGCGGGGAACGGCGTGATAACTCACCTTTCTATCTATGCCGCTGGCATGCAGAGCGGCTGTTTCCCCTTCATGAAATGCGACATGGGCAAGCTGAACGCCGCCAACCACATCTCCGCAGGCGTAAATATGCGGAATGCTTGTCTGCATCGAGTCGTTTACCTGAATCCCATGTCTGTCGTACTGCACACCGATTCGATCCAACCCTAGTTCTTGCAGTCTTGGTTTCCGGCCAACAGATACCAAGACATACTCTGCCCGTATCTCTTCCACTCCATCTCCATTTTGTACAAAAGCTGTTTTCGTCTCGGTCTGCAGTTCTTGTAACGCCGCTTGAGTATAGATGGTCACTCCAAAGGCAGCGAGCTGCTTTTGCAGCACGGCGGCGATATCAGGGTCCTCACCCGGCAAGATGTGTTCGGCCATCTCCACAATCGTCACCTTTGTCCCCAACCTGCTGTAGATGCTGGCAAACTCGCAGCCGATTACTCCTCCCCCCACGATCAGCAAAGAAGCGGGAACCTCCGGCAGCGACATCGCGTGCCCGCTGTGAATCACCCATTCCCCGTCAAAGGGGGCAAACGGCAATTGAATCGGTTCCGAACCAGCTGCAATAATCACGCGATCCGCCTCGATCTGCACCTCCCCGTCCTGTTTCTCCACCTGCAGCAGTCGATCGCTTCGAAATGATGCCTTGCCCTGGATCACTTCGATTTGATTCTTTTTCATTAAATAGCCGACACCTTGGACAAGCTTCTTCATCACTTGGCGCTTGTAATCTTGTACGCCGTTCCAGTTTACCGCCACCTCTGCTTCTGGCAGATCGATTCCGAACAGTGCGGCGCGTTTTACCTTTTCGTATGTTTCCGCGCTTTCCAACAGCGATTTCGTCGGGATGCATCCTTCATTGAGACACGTCCCGCCCAACTGCTTTTCTTCGATCAGGATGACTCGCTGACCTCTGCGGGCCGCGGCAATCGCAGCTACGTATCCCGCCGGCCCGCCGCCGATGATTCCTACCGTATTCACAGGCTCCCTCCTTGCTTACAATAACAAGCTGTACGGTTCCTCCAGATAACGTTTGATCGTTCCGAGGAATTGAGCCGCCGGGGCCCCGTCCAGTACCCGATGATCAAACGTGAGACTGAGCGGAAGCAGGCTGCGCTGCTGCCATTCCCCTCCCCGATAAACAGCGGCATCCTCGATCGCGCCGACACCGAGAATCCCCGCCTCTGGCGGATTTAAGACTGGAGTGAAAAACTCTACGCCGTATGCGCCCAAGTTAGTAATGGTGAAGGTAGAGCCTTTCAATTCTACACTGCTCAGCTGGTTGCTGCGAGCACGCTCGCCTACCAATTTGATCGCATTCGACAATTGGATCAGCGAAAGCTGTTCGGCGTGACGAATCACTGGCACCATCAAGCCTTTCTCCAGCGCGACTGCGATCCCAAGGTGGATGTGGCCGTACGTTTCAATCCGATCGTCGAGGTAAGCACTGTTGATCTGCTTGTGGCTCCCCAGTGAAAGCACGACGGCACGAGCGATAAAATCGGTGACGGTCAGTTTCTTTTCATATCGTTTTTGCACTTCTGCCGTCAGTTGTTTTTGCAATTGCAGCAGTTCCGTCACATCCGCTTTCATCGTAATAGTCAGCTGCGCGCTTTGCTGCAAGCTTTCGTGCATGCGGGTGGCGATCACTTTTCGCATGCCGGCAACCGGAGTGATCTCCACAGATTCCTGGGCTGCGACAGAAGCCGTATCCGCAGGCGCCGTCTCAGTTGATTGTTCTCTAGCTGCAAGTGCCTTTTCTACATCCTCTTTCGTGATGCGGCCTTGCGGACCCGTTCCCACGACGGAGTCGAGCGGCAGCCCTGCTTCTTCCGCCATTTTTCTGGCAACAGGCGAGATTTTGAGACCGCCGACGCTGGCTTTCTTGGCTGCGGGTGCCGATGCAGACTGTTCTTGGCCTGTGGCAGCCTCCGCTGTCTTTTCTCCTGCGCTACCGCTCTCGCCAGCCGCTTGCCCCGCCTTTCCGCTATCCGACGCCTGTTCGGTTTTCTCTATTTTTTCGCCAGGTTGTCCGATGTAGCCGAGTACGGTTCCATAGGGAACGGTTCCCCCTTCCGCTACTGCAATGTGGAGCAAAACGCCGTCTGCCGGTGCCTCTACTTCCATTTCAATTTTTTCGGAACTGATCTCGACGACGCCGTCTCCCTTGGACACCTGGTCACCGACCTGCTTTTTCCAGGCGGTCACAGTCCCTTCTTTCATGGACATCCCCAGTTTCGGCATGATTACTTCCGCTGCCATGTCGTTGATTCCCCTCCTTGGTTCGTTTGAGTTGCGGGCGCTCCCAGCATCCCAAGTGGGGAACGCCCATGATGGATTAGGAAACAGCCATGATCGAAGCGTCGCCAATCAACTCGGAGACAGCTTCCAGTACTTTTTGCGGGGAGGGCAGATAGAGATCCTCAAGCGGTGGCGAGAACGGCACGGGCGTATGCGGGGCCGTGATTCGCTTAATCGGCGCGTCCAGCGTATCAAAACCTTTTTCCGCGACGATCGCAGCGATATCGGATGCAACGCTGCAACGCGGATTCGCCTCATCGATCACGATCAACCGATTCGTCTTGGCCACAGAAGCGAGGATCGTATCTTCATCCAGAGGCGACAGACTGCGTGGATCAACCACTTCTGCTTCTATGCCTTTTTTGGCAAGCATGTCGGCAGCTTCCAAGGCGGTATGAACCTGCTTGCCAATCGCCACAATCGTCAGATCCTTGCCTGATCGTTTAATGTCTGCTTTTCCTAACGGAATCGTATAATGGCCTTCGGGTACTTCTCCTGTCAAGTTGTACAGCGTTTTGTCCTCAAAGAAAAAGACCGGATCGTTGTCGGCAATCGCCGTCAGCAGCAAGCCTTTGGCATCATACGGGGTAGAGGGAACCACCACTTTAACACCCGGCAGATGGGTGAACAAGGCGTACAAACTTTGCGAATGTTGTGCCGCTGCGCGAAAACCTGCCCCGTGCATGGTTCGGATTGTAACCGGAACTTCCGCTTTCCCGCCAAACATGTAACGGAATTTGGCTCCCTGATTCATCACCTGATCCAGGCAGCTGCCGATAAAATCGTTAAACATCAGTTCAGCAATCGGGCGTAGGCCGGTAGCTGCAGCCGCCATCGCAGCGCCGACATAGCCTGCCTCGGAAATCGGCGTGTCAAGCACCCGATCACGGCCGAACTCTTGCACCAACCCCTTGGTAACGCCCAGTACGCCTCCCCACGCTTCATCATCCTGCAGATGATCGATCTGCGCCCCGCCGGCTACGTCTTCTCCCATCAGGATGACGTTCTCGTCAGCTCGCATAGCCAGCTTCATCGCTTCATTAATCGCTCCGGAAAACCTGATCGTTCTTGCCATCTTCTATAGCCTCCTCCCATTTAATAAGAAACGTAGACATCGGTAAGCAGTTCACTTGCATCCGGGAATGGACTCTGCTCCGCAAACTGAATCGCCGCTTCAATCGCTTGGTCTACTCCCTGTTCCACTTCCGTCAGTTCCTGTTGCGTCAAAAGCTGCTGTGCTACCAAGTAATCCCGGAACAGCTTGATAGCATCCTGCTCATTCAGGTGTTTCTGTTTCTCCTGATCCTTTTTGTAGGTCTGCGCGTCCCCTTCGAAGTGACCGTAGTTGCGGTACGTAATGCATTCGATCAAAGTCGGGCCTTCTCCGTTCCGCGCTCGGCGGATCGCCTCTTCGGCTGCCTGATACACTTCCATCGCATTTTTCCCATCCACCGTTATGCCGGGAATACTGTAACCGCTTGCACGATCGGCTATACGATTACAACTGGAAGCATACGAGAATGGAGTCGCTTCTGCGTACCCGTTGTTTTCAGCGACGAAAATGACTGGCAGCTTCCAAATCGCCGCCAGGTTGATTCCCTCATGGAATGTCCCTTGATTGTTGGCGCCATCGCCAAAAAAGCAAACGCTTACACCTTTGGTCTGTTTAAGCTTCGCCGTCAAAGCAGCACCGCAGGCCAATGGGAAACCGCCTCCAACGATCCCGTTGGCCCCGAGCATTCCCTTGTCCAAATCGGCAATGTGCATCGATCCGCCCTTTCCTTTGCACAAGCCGGTTGCTTTGCCGTAGATCTCAGCCATCATTCCATTCAAATCGCACTCTTTGGCGATGCAGTGTCCGTGTCCGCGGTGTGTACTTGTAATCGTATCTTTTTTTCCAGATGAGCCCCGAATCCAACAGCAATCGCTTCTTCTCCGGCGTACAAGTGCACAAAACCGGGCAGTTTGCCTTGGCTGAACAAATCGTGTACGGCATCTTCAAACTTGCGAATCTCTAGCATCTTTTGGTACATCCATCTCGCTTTTTCTTGAGATAACCCCTTTTGTTTCGCTTCCGTTGCCTTCATTGGTTTACGCCTCCCATCTTCATGTTTCATGTGCTAGAATGCGATCTTCCTGATGCAATCCTTGTTTCCCCCTTTGTTCTGTACCTCCCCCTTTCTTTCTTTTTGAGCAAAGCAAATCATGTGCCAATACGGGAACGGCTCTACAGTCCTTGAAACAGAAGGATTTCTCTATCGGCTCATCTCATGCTGTCTTAGTCCAAACTGAGACGGTGTCTCATTTTGTCTCATTTTTTCTCATGAGGATAATCATTTGGGGCAAAGGTAGCGTAGCGGTGTTTTGCTTCGGACGGGCATAGTCGGGGGGCACAAAGAGAAAAACAGGTTCGCTCTACTCGTGCCAGTGCCTGCAAGGAAGCGGTCATGACCGTCTCCGCTCCACCAAAGTGGTACGGCGGCCAAAAGCCCTCAAGGGGCGTGGGGAGTTCAGGGAAGCGGTTGGCCGCCATGCGTGTACCACTTTATATCCGCTCCGGCTTTGTGGGCACTGACAAGGCTTTCGCTCACCTGTTTTTCTCTTTGCGCCTCGCAGCTGTTTCTTGTGTACGCAGCATTTGTCTGCGTACGTCCGAAATCTTGTGCTCGGATCAACCTTAAAACTTCCATACTTTACGATAGGAAAAAAATCAGCCAGCGATGTGTGACCACACCGCTGGCTGTATCTGCGTTACCTTACCGATTCAGTTGATATCGTTGGCGATACCCTGCTATTGTCTTTTCTACTTCCTCGGGGGAGAACAGGCGATAGTGCTGATACGCCTGCGCTTCGCCACCTGAGCAAAGCAACGCTCGTACCCACTTGACATAGGTTTCCGCAGAGAGAGCACCGGTCAGCTCTGAGAGACTAGCCATGCTCTCCGGCTCTACCTTGGGATAATCCACTGTCGTTGATCCCCCTGAGGCGATCTCATAAAATTGTTGGACCAGCCTCCCTCTCTCCTCTCCACTTCCTTCTACCAGTACGAACGCCTGCACCACAACTGCTCTGGTCTGCCTTCTCTGGGCAATGCCGCAAAACTTTTTCCCCTTGATGCTTACATCGAACTCACCCGGACAGTAGGCACCCCCCACCTCGCCTGTTTCGATTCGGTCGGAATGATGTTCCAGGCTATGGCCGATCAGAGCTGCCATCAGCTCAAAATGGTGCTGTACGTCCAGATGCCCTCGGGGATTTGGCAAGATTAGGGAAAGGTTGACAACGCCAGGGTCTAGTGGTACGGCAGCCCCTCCCGAGTTACGGACTGTCACTTGATAGCCCTGACGCTCCAACCAGCCGATTGCCTCTGATAGATAAGGGAGCTTGCGATCTCTGGTGCCGAGCACGAAAGCGTTCCGGTGTCTCCAGATGTGCACGATCGGCCCCAGTTGCTCTTGTCCCACCTGCTTGCCATACACTTCATCTACGGCAAACGGGTAAAACGCATCTCCTGTCATTGCCATAGAGGAGACGTCCATGATGGTAAAATGTGCAGGCAAGCCAACTAAGCTCATTTTTGCTCCTTTCTGTCTGTCGAGTTACAGTCGGTACTTTCGTAATTTCCGGTAAAACGTACTCCGCGGCATAGCCAACAGTTTGGCCGCCATGGAAGCGTTTCCGTTTGTTTTCTGCAAAGCCTGGATAATGGTTTGTCTCTCTATTTCCTCCCGATAGGTCAACCGCCCGCTCTGGACCTCGCACAACCTGTTTTCTGAAGTCGGAAAGCGCACCGTCGAGGAAACCTCCTCATCTATGGAAGCCCCATCTGCGATCGATCCGCCTGCACCGAGCAATTCCTCCAGCAGCAGCGGGATTTCATCCTCGGGGATCACATGGATGCGCTCCAGCGTGTTAAACAACTCCCGAATATTTCCCGGCCATTCATACTCAATCAGCCGCTGGATATGGGCAGGTGTCAACGGCAGCTGCAAGTCGTTTTTTTGGCAGTAATAGCGAATCAAGTGTGGGATATCTTCTTTTCTCTCACGCAGCGGCGGCACATGCAGCGGAAAAACATGCAGACGATAAAACAAATCCTCGCGAAATCGTCCTTCCCGCACCAGCTGGTAAATATTACGGTGGGTAGCGGAGATCACGCGAATATCGATCGGAATCTCCTCGTCGCTGCCAATCGGGGTTACCTTCCGTTCCTGCAGGACACGCAGCAATGCAACCTGCATCTGGTGAGGAATTTCTCCAATCTCGTCCAGAAATATGGTTCCTCCGTGCGCCTGTTCCAGTTTTCCCTTGTACCCACGACGGCGTGATCCGGTAAAGGCTCCCTCGGCATAGCCAAACAATTCGCTTTCAATCAGCTCTTTGGGAATGGCACCACAATTCACGGCAATAAACGGACCATTTCTATGGGGGCCATTTTCGTGGATGGCCAGAGCGATCAGTTCCTTGCCTGTACCGCTCTCCCCTCTGATAAACACATTTGCACCGCTCTTGGAGAGTCGTTCAATCTGGTGCAGTGTGCGTCGAAAGGAACGGCTTGTACCTGCTTCCCCCCGGAACTGAATCGCTGGAGAAGAAGAAAAGCCTACGGAGAGACGAGAAGCAGATGCCGCAGAATCCGTCAAATAAACACAGTACCCGATTAACCCTCCGTGTTGTTTGGAGAAGACGGGGGTTCGCATACGTTCCAGGTATCCGTACTCGCTCAGCAGTTGCTGATATTCGGACTTGTCGGGCCATTTCGTGACCGTTTTCCGTACATGTTGGTTGACAAAGACGATCTGCTGCTTCTGGTTCAGGATGGTCACAGGTTGATGGGTTTCGGCATGCTCCAGGGTAGAGCGAATCAGTTCCAGCTCATCCTGTTCACGCCGTCTGTTCCACTCTTGTTCAACGGTATAGGCGATGGACGAGACAATGGCCAGCATCTGGGGATAACTGCGGTCGACTGGGCAGGAGATGTCCAGGATACCGACCAGTTTTCCCTCTTCGTCACGGATCGGGGCAGCGGAACAGCTCCAATTGTGGGAAGCGACAGAGTAGTGCTCGGTGCCGCTGATCGCGATTGGCTCCTGCGAATGGAGCGCCGTTCCGATCGCATTGGTGCCTACTTCTTCTTCCGTCCAGCGCACCCCTTCTACAAAATTGATCTCCCGGGCATATTGCAGCACCCTCTTTTCACCTTTCATCGATAGCACATACCCCTCGGGATCGATCAGCAATGCAATCATACCGGTATCCTGAATAAAATGGGAGAGTTTGTCCACATGGGGCAGCGTGAGTGACAGCAGTTGTTGATGTTTTTGCTGCTGTTTGGCAAAGGGCTCACCTTGAAGGATTTGGCGGCCGATACCTAGATAAGGATTGACACTTCTGTTCTTACAGCGAAACCACGATTCAGAAATCCGCTTATTAATTCGAGCAGAGTCGATTACACCATCTTGAACAAAACGTTTCCAGACCTTGTTTGAAAGCGTTTCGTTGATCATGTAGCGACACCCCACCTCACTCATTAATAAGGGATATAGAATAGCTTACTCTTTCTCCATATTTTTCTCAATATTTGAATAATCAATCAATACCAGATCGATTGTCTATCAACAGAGTTCCTCTGTTCAAGCTGATACTCTTTGATCTTGCGGTACAGCGTGTTGCGACCGATACCTAACAGGCGCGCCGCTTTTGATATGTTTCCGTTTGCCTCTTTCAATGCTTGCTCGATTGCCATGCGCTCCTTTTCGCGAAGCGAAAACGAATCATCCGTGTGCAGACTGTCTGAAACGTCCAGAACGATCTGCTTCGGCTCAATGACAGCGCCTTCTGCCAGAAATGACGCTTGCAGCAATACGGACTGCAGTTCACGGATGTTTCCGGGCCAAGGATAGCTTGCCAGCGTATCAAGAGCGGCGGGCGACAACCTCTGTGCATCCTGCACGTGCTTATAGAGCAGGTACTCTGCCAGCTGACGAATATCGCTTCTCAACCGCAGAGGCGGCAGCGGTATCGTAACCCCTTTTAGCCGATAGTACAAGTCTGCTCTGAAACGCCCCGCCTGAACTTCTTTCAGCAGATCTCGATGTGTAGCGGCGATGATCCGTACATCCACCCTGGTCGATTTCACGCTGCCGACAGGCGTAACGGTTTTCTCTTGCACTGCGCGCAGCAAGGCTGCCTGTGCACGCAGTGACATATCGCCAATCTCATCCAGGAACAAAGTTCCGCCATCCGCAGCCTGAAACTTGCCCAGCCCTCCTTCCTTATTTGCGCCGGTAAAAGCTCCTCTCTCATAGCCGAACAGTTCACTTTCAATCAGCGTATCGGGTATCGCGCTGCAGTTGACCGCTATAAACGGTTCTCGTCCGCTTTCGCTGTGTATGGCCTGGGCAAATAACTCCTTGCCGGTGCCGCTTTCCCCGGTCAAGAGAACCGGGAGATTGCTGTCGGATGCTTTTTTGGCCATTTCCTTCGCGCGTACGATCGAGGGGCAGGTGCCCATAATATCGGAAAAACGATAGAACCGTTCGGTATGTTCTGTTTGCTGTCCCTTCCCCATCTCTTTTGCCGATCGTTCCCCGATGGCGACGGAACCAAAGACCCGATTCCTGTCATCCTGGATCGTGATCACCTTGAAGCTGGGATTGGCGGGCAGTTCCTTTCCAATACAGTCACCCAGGAGCTTGGCAGCCGCCTGGTTTGCGCCCGTGATCCGCTGGTCTGCATCAAGCGTAACCAACGGGAGGGGGTGATGTTCCGTGACCACCTCCAGCTGCCGCAGGGCAACGAGTTGTTTGGCCTGTATCTGTTGCAGCAGCAAGCGATTTTGATAGATCTCTGCCGCCAGAGGCGCGAACCTGGCCAGCGTCGGATGAAATGTATCTCGCGAACCGCTGATGTTAATTACACCGAGAAAGCTGCCTGTCTGATCAAAAATAGGTGAAGCGTCACAAGTGAGAAAGTGGTTTTCCTGAAAAAAGTGCTCGCTCCCTCTCACCACAGCAGGAATTCTCTCTTCGATGGCAACGCCAATGGCATTGGTGCCTTTTCTGGATTCGTGCCAATTGGCGCCAACCTGGAGCTGTACTTTTGCCGCATGAGAGGCAAAATCGGGATCGCCGACTGCAAAGAGGATCGTTCCGTTGGGATCGGTTAAAAACAGTACGCATCCAGACTGTTTTATCAACGGATAGAGATTGTGAAAGACCGCTTCGGCATGTGTGATCAGGGGCTGATAGTGGCGCTGGAGCTCCTTGATCTCAGAACCGGTGATCAACTGATCGTCTGCTTTCTCATTCCGATTCAAGCCTACGAGATGACAACGCTTCCAGGATTGCTCGATGAAATGGCCGCTTTTGGCAAGGGAACGCTGAGACGACATAAGGCTCCTCCTTTCTCTTCCTTGTCTCCTCATCTTACCATATAGATTGGAATATTTTGAATGTTCCATTTCGATCCATGTATCTGTTCCATTATGGAACATAGACCCGCCGATCTGGTGCACTTTTCCCCGGCCTGACAGCGCTTCCACTTTTGGCATCCGTCTTGCAATCTGCCGTAGCAAACCGATTTTGACAAAAAGAAGGAGGAATCGACATGATCTATGCACAACCCGGAAAAGAGGGAGCCAAGGTTACCTTTAAAAAACGCTACGGCAATTTTATTGGCGGGCAATGGGTACCACCTGTGAAAGGAGAGTACTTTGAAAACATTTCACCCGTCAATGGAGCAGCCTTTTGCGAGATCCCCCGCTCCACAGCCGAAGATATTGAGCTGGCGCTTGACGCTGCTCACGCTGCCAAAGATGGCTGGGGGCGGACATCGGTGACGGAACGCGCCCGCCTTTTGAACCAGATTGCCGACCGGATGGAAGCCAATCTGGAAATGTTGGCGGTGGCCGAAACATGGGACAACGGGAAGCCCATCCGCGAAACATTGGCTGCCGACCTCCCGCTGGCGATCGATCACTTTCGCTATTTCGCCGGTTGCATACGTGCTCAGGAAGGATCTCTGGGCGAAATTGACCAGCATACGGTCGCCTATCATTTCCATGAGCCGCTTGGCGTCGTAGGACAAATCATCCCCTGGAACTTCCCGCTGCTGATGGCTACCTGGAAGCTGGCTCCCGCCCTTGCGGCTGGCAATTGCGTGGTACTCAAACCTGCCGAGCAAACTCCTGCATCGATCCTCGTCTTGCTGGAGCTGATTGAGGACCTGCTGCCTCCCGGTATCGTCAACGTAGTGAACGGTTTTGGGCTGGAAGCTGGGAAACCACTCGCATCCAGCAGCCGCATCGCCAAAATTGCCTTTACCGGTGAGACCACGACAGGCCGTCTGATCATGCAGTACGCGTCGCAAAACATTATTCCGGTTACCCTTGAACTAGGCGGAAAATCGCCCAATATTTTCTTTGAAGATGTTCTCGCCAAAGATGACGCTTTTCTCAACAAAGCAATCGAGGGCTTTGTCATGTTCGCACTCAACCAGGGGGAAGTGTGCACATGCCCATCCCGGGCCCTGATTCAAGAATCGATCTATGATCGCTTCATGGAGAGAGCACTGGCCCGTGTCAAACAGATCAAGCAGGGAAATCCGCTGGACACGGATACGATGATCGGCGCCCAAGCCTCCTTTGAGCAGCTAGAGAAAATCATGTCGTATCTGGAAATCGGCAAGCAGGAAAAAGCCGAACTGCTTGCCGGCGGCGGAAGGAACGTGCTTGAGGGGGATTTGGCGGAAGGGTTCTACATTCAACCCACCGTATTCGCCGGCCATAACAAGATGCGCATCTTCCAGGAAGAGATCTTTGGACCTGTTGTCTCGGTAACCACCTTCCGCTCACAAGAGGAAGCATTGGAGATAGCCAATGACACCCTTTATGGTCTGGGGGCGGGTGTGTGGACACGGAATATCAACACGGCCTTCCAGATGGGCAGAAGCATCCAGGCCGGTCGCGTCTGGACCAACTGTTACCACGCTTATCCTGCACATGCCGCTTTCGGTGGCTACAAGATGTCCGGCATCGGAAGAGAGACCCATAAAATGATGCTGGATCACTATCAACAGACCAAAAACCTGCTGGTCAGCTATAGCCCGGATGCTTTGGGCTTCTTCTAAAAGGAGAGGCCATGAAGCGTGTACAAAAGGTGTTGGCCACGGAAGCAGCTTTGCAACTGATCGAACGCCTGAAACAGAAGCACGGCCCCTTGATGTTTCATCAATCGGGGGGATGCTGCGACGGAAGCTCACCTATGTGTTACCCGTTGGGAGAGTTCCACGTTGGCGATAGTGATGTCCTACTGGGAGAAATCGGAGAATGCCCGTTTTACATGAGCCGCGCCCAGTATGAATACTGGAAACACACCCAGCTGGTGATTGATGTGGTCAAGGGAAGAGGAGGCATGTTCTCCTTGGAAGGCCCCGAAGGTGTACGCTTTCTGACCAGATCCAGAGTTTTTGATCCAGAGGAATACAGGCTGCTGCAGGAAGAATGGCAGCAGCAGTCTCACCCCGGCTCATCCGAGACTTGAGAAGAATGCGCCCCCCTTATGTCAAAAAGGGGGGCAACTTCGATAAACGTATCGTCTTGTTCATTGGCTAATAGTGAGCAGGCCGTACCACTTGCCATGTAAAATGCGGGTCTCCCCAGTAAACCGGCGTTGCATCATGACTATCGAACCCTGAATGTCTGATAGTTTCCAGAGGCTTTCACATCCCGATATACAGCGTGGGCAATGCCGATGTCGGTTGATCCCATTCCGATCAGGCAGGCACAGATGATCTCTTTGTCATTTTCTCTCCCCGCTTTTTTGTGCGTAACAATGTCTGGCATCTCGGCATGGATATGAGCTTGCGTGAGTCTGCCCGCTTCGACAAGTTTGACCAGTTCACCGCGATGGGCATTCTGCTCCCAGTTGTCCACCACCAGTTTATCAGCACGGAGCGGGATTTGATCATCCAGTTCTTGAAAGGAACCTACAGATATGACAAGTGCTCCTTCTTTTACCCATTCCTTCATCACCAAAGGCTTGTTGGCTGTCGTGACGGTGACAAGAATATCTGCCTCTTCTGCCACATCCTGATTCCGTTCGGCCACTACAACTTCCACATTCAGTTCTCTGCTCATGTCCGCAGCAAATTGTTGGGCCACTTCTTTGTTGATGTCAATGATATGCACTTTTTCAACAGGAATCAGCTCCGCGATGGCTGTCAGATTGGTCCGCGCCTGGATTCCTGCGCCGATGATGCCGACCACTTTGGCATCCTGCTTCGCCAGGTATTTCACGGCCACACCTGTAGCAGCTCCAGTACGGTAATCGGTGATGTAGCTGCCATCCATCACAGCAAGCAATTCTCCTGTTCTTGGGTCATTTAATAAGATCGTACCACTGATATACGGAAGCCCTTTGGCTCTGTTGCCTTCAAAACCGCAGACCCACTTGATCCCCGAGATATCGATCTGCTCGCCGATATACGCGGGCATCGCATTAAAGGACCCGCCATATGGCGGCCAATCGTTTCCTTCCCCTAGATCAAGCGTAATCTTTGACGGCATCAGGACTTGTTCGCTTCCATGCGCCCTCCATACCTGCTCTACGATCCCAATCATCTTTTTCATGCCAAGCACTTCTTTTACCTGTTGTTGCGAAATGAGCAGAACCTCTGTCATCTCGATTTCCCTCCTCTTTCCATCATCAATTATCTTTTGTCTCTGCTGGCAAGATCGATTAGAATGGCCCCCAGTCTATGACAACGGCGAATGCGATTACCAGCATCACCCATATTCCCCATTTGACCATGAGAGGGACCATGAACCGAAACCACTTGTTAAAGGGAATGCCGGCGATTCCCAATGAAGCCATTAACACCGAATGGGTGGGGGTGATCAGATTCCAGAAGCCGTCACCTGCTTGAAAAGCAAGCACAGCCACTTGGCGGTTAAGTTGAATCAAATCGCTTAATGGACCTAAAATCGGCATCACAACAACCGCCTGTCCGCTCGATGAGGGCATGATAAAGTTGAAGATACCTGTTATGAAGTACATCCCCCACGCCGCAATGATCGGACTCCATTCCTGCAATGGGATCGAAAGGCCGTACACAATCGTATCCAGTATATTCCCTTGTTCCATGACGACCAGTACGCCTCGGGAGATTCCTACAAGGATTGCCGCCGTTGTCATCTCTCTGGCTCCATCCATAAACTGATCCGTCACCCGATTGAAATCTCCTTTGTACAGGATCAAACCGATGACAAAGCCCATCAGGATAAACAGCGCACTCAGTTCGGCGAAATACCAACCCAGTTTGATGATTCCGAAAATTAGGCCGATTAGGGATATGCCCAGAATCGTAAGCACAATCTTATGTTGCTTTGTTAACGTGGTATCCAGTTCCTCGTTATCGTTCAGATTTGTTTCCATTCCATAGATCACGCTTTGTTTGGGATCTTTTTTCACCCTGCTAGCATATCGAATCAGGTGGTGAGCCGCGATAGCCACAGCGCCAATCATAAAAACGGTCCGCAATCCTACTCCCGAAAACAACGGCAGTTCTACAAGGTTTTGCGCAATTCCTGTTGAAAAGGGATTGAGCGGACCGGCCGAATATCCCGCATACACCCCCAGCAATACGATAGCGACAGCGGTAACACGGTCATAGCCTAGCGCAGCACACATCGTGATCAAGATGGCGACAAACGGCAAGGTTTCTTCTGACATGCCAAACGTGGCCCCGCCAATCGCAAACGCACTCATCACGACAAGAATAAACATCGACTCTTTTCCGGAAAACCGTTGAATTAGCCTGGCCAATAAGGTGTTGATCGCGCCGCTTTTGATCACGATGTGAAAGACGCCACCAATAATAAAGATGAAGCTGATGATTTCCGAGGCTTTGATAATGCCGTAAAAGATCGATGACAGCATGTCCCATAGGCCCACCGGATTTGACTCAACCGCATGGTAACTGCCAGATACGACGACTGTTTTCCCCGTTCGCGGATCCTCCATGCGATCAAATTCTCCGGCGGGAACCACATAGGTAAGCAGGGTACAAAATAAAATGACGATCATCAACAAGGAGACAGATGAAGGAAATTTCACTTTGATCATGTGCACACCCCTTTTGTTTTGCTAGATCGCTGCAGTTCATGCTCGTATTCCGCCAATGCCTCATCCAGCATGTTCAAGCCTTCATCGATCTGCTCCTGTGTCACAATTAAAGGCGGGATCATGCGAATTACTTCTCCGTAGTTCCCACATAGGTAGAACAACACTCCCTTTTCGAGGGCCAGATCCAAAACTCTCAACACCCCCTCTCCATCTGGTTCCTTCGTGACCGGGTTGATCAGTTCAATCCCAATCATCAAGCCAACGCCGCGAATATCACCAATCACCTGATGCTTTTCTTTCATTTTTTGCAATTTTTCCATCGCATAGGTACCCATCGCTCGCGCGTTCTCCAGCAAACGCTCTTCCCGGATCACCTCCAGAGTGGTCAGTGCGACTGAGCAGGCAATCGGATTCCCGCCAAACGTCGTCCCATGACTGCCTAACGGCCACTGTTTCATCAACTTACTCGAGGCGACCGTTGCGCTTAACGGCAGGCCGGAGGCAATCCCTTTGGCGATGGCCATGATATCCGGCACAACCTCGAACGTCTGCGCTGCAAACCATTCTCCGGTACGTCCAAATCCGGTTTGTACTTCGTCAAATATGAGCAGGATGCCATGCTGATCGCATATTTGCCTGATCTTCTTGAGCCAACCACTTGGCGGAACTATATAGCCCCCCTCACCCAGAACTGGCTCTATGATCATACAAGCTACCTCTTCCGGTGTTACCTGATGTCGAAACAAACGCTGCACGTCTTGTTCCAACTTCTCCACACAATAGCTGTCCGGATCCATCCCAGGAGGACACTCTCTCACGTTGGCGTAAGGCAGTTGATACGCAAAGGTAGACGACTGAACGTATTTACGATATTTGCTTTTCGAGGTGGTAACACTTAAGGCACCAAGAGAACGTCCATGAAAACAGCCCGTAAATGAGACCACATAGGGACGTCTCGTTACGTACTTGGCCAGTTTCAGCGCTCCT
The DNA here is from genome assembly GCF_020923435.1 of Brevibacillus humidisoli. Lineage (NCBI taxonomy): Bacteria > Bacillati > Bacillota > Bacilli > Caryophanales > Paenibacillaceae > Brevibacillus > Brevibacillus humidisoli. The sequence goes on from NZ_CP087263.1 coordinate 3,374,590, forward strand.
TCGATCGCTTCCGTTCCACTGTTGGCAAAAAAGAAACAATCCAGATCGCCCGGCAGAATCTCCGCCAATTGATCGGCCAAACGCAAGATAGATTCGTAGATAATAACGCCAGAAGGACCATGCATCAGTTGATCAGCCGCATCTTTGATGCTTTGTACGATTTTCGGATGCCGATGACCGGTGTTGGCTACGGCGATGCCCGAGGTGAAATCCAGATACCTCCTGCCGTCCAAGCCGTAATAATAGCACCCTTCCTCCTTTACGACAGGTAAATTGGGATGATCTTTCGCCATACTAGGTGCTAAACGATTGGGCATATTTTTGACAAGATGCTCCCAATCCTCCCAATCTTTCTCCATTTGGATTCCCCCCTACATAAGAACAACTAAGATCGATTTGGGGAATCGTTTTTTGCAATATACGTGCCAAATATTTTGAAAGGCTCACGAACCAGAGGCTTCCCTCTGCGCTCATGAGCCTTTTTTGGATCTGCTAGAGGCCGTACTTTTGCAGTTTTCTGACGATCGACGGTTGGCTAATGCCGAGCACTTTTGCCATCTCCGTCTGTGTTTTGCAAACCGTTTTTGCCCGGGCAAGAATCTCCCGTTCGTACTCCTCCAGCATCTCCTTCATCGTTCTCGGATGGTCGTCGGATTCTCCCGGCAAGCTGATAGCGGGGATAGGCGAAGCATATGCATCCGGAAGATCTTTTAGGGTAATGACCGGAGAGGACGAGGTGACGACCAACCGCTCTATTAGATTGATCAACTCTCTTACGTTTCCCTTCCATTCGATAGAGAGCAAGCGCTTCAGCACGTCCTCGTGCAGTTCTCGTTTCCGGTGATACTTTTTGGAAAACTGGGTGAGCAATCGGTCGATTAAGGGGATGATATCCTCTGTCCGTTCGCGTAAAGGCGGGATTGTAATCGGCACAACGTTGAGCCGGAAGAATAAATCTTGCCGAAAGGTTTTTTTCCGCACCATCTCTTCCAGATTTCGATTGGTGGCGGCGATCAGTCGGAAGTCCACCTTTTTGATCGCGGTCCCCCCTACGCGATAGAATTGCTTTTCTTGAATAAATTTTAGTACCTTCACTTGATTGGCAAACGATAATTCACCGATTTCATCGAGAAACAAGGTACCTCCTTCGGCCAATTCGGCAAAACCAAGCTTGCCCTTTTTATTGGCCCCAGTAAATGAACCCGTCTCATAACCGAAAAACTCCGCTTCAAACAGCGATTCCGGAATCGCTCCACAGTTTACTTCAATAAAAGGGCCGCTGCGGCGCGGGCTTTTTTGGTGAATAAACTTGGCGATGAGCGACTTCCCTACACCTGACTCACCTAACAAGAGCACATTTACATCAACCTCGGCGATCTGCAGTGCTGTATCAATCACGTTTCGCATCTTTGCACTGTTTGCGATCACGCCATCGACCAGGTAGCTGCGGCTTCTCATCAGTTCCAATTCACTTTTTACACGCTGCATCTCGTCTTTCATCTCAATCAGGTACTTTTCCATTTCCAACAATTCGGTCACGTCATGAGAGTAGCTGACGATGCGAACCAGGTCATTATTGGGATCAAACACCGGGATTCCGGTAACCAGCAGCTTTTTTCCGGTCTGCGTGGTTTGAATAAACGTTGTCTTCTTCCTGTTTTTGATCACAATGGGAGTAGCCAGCGGCGTAAACAAGCCTTCCTTTTCCAAGTCGTAAACAGACTTTCCGATCAAATCCTCCGAGTTGACGTCATAGATGGAGCCGGTCGCCTCACTTACCTTGAGAATGATTCCTTCGGTATTGGTGACCAATATATCATCCTTCAATGAGTGGAGAATGGCTTCGTATTCGTTCCATTTTTTCTTTCGCGTGCCCATGGTGACACTCCCCCCTTGCGCTTCCTATCCAAAAATGAATAGTTGCTGATCCCACCTCTCCAATCATCACGGTGCAGCTGAATTCATCGCAATTATTCGTTTTTTGATATATTATACAATTTAGAATAATAGGATTGCTACCGCATCTTCACCGAATCATCACAGCAAATCATGCAACGCTTCACAACCGAATCTTTTGATTCTGTGAGGACAAAAGCGCACGCTACTATAAGGGGAACAACACCAAAAACTCGCATCTCACATAGACGGTACAAATGACGTAGCGGTAGACAACGAGGAAAACAAAACATTCCTTGGCGACCATCCGCCATTAGACTGACGAGAACGATACAGCAATCTTGTGTTATGTCAGCTGCTTATACACCCCGTGCTTGATCATCCCAATCCATTCGCTCATTTCTTCGTGGAACATCTGTAAGGCATGTAATCCCTTATCCTGTTTGTCGTAATGCTCGCGAACGTGCTGCCTGGTTAGAGCCTCAACTGATGTGAGCAAAAAGTGAAGCACTTTTTCCGGAGAGACCCCATGTTGAAACCGTGATACGTCCACTCCACTCAGAAACAAAGGCGTATACCTTTGAAAGAAATCTGATTCTCTCTGCTTGATCTCGTCTTTACATTCTCCGGGCCGGTCAACGAAGGTAGTGACAGCCATATGATAAGCGGACGGCTCTTCAAAAAATAAGGTCATCTTAGCCATGTGGATCTCAATAAAACGCTGCAGCATGTCATCTGACAGGGACGGCAGCCGGGCGTCAAGATAAGCAAAGAAATATTCTATGCAAGCGTCTACCACATAGAGAAACAATGTTTTTTTATTGGAAAAGAAATGAAACAGCATCCCTTTGGATACACCCGCCCTCTTTACGATGTGATTGGTCGATGCTAGTTCGTATCCTTTATCGGCAAACTCTTGCAAGGCTGCTTCCACGATCTTTCGTTTGTTTGGTTCCATCTGGTCGGGCCAAAGGAGGGACATCATCTTCATCACCTTTCCTGCGTTTTATCGGTTCGTTGTGATCTTCATACTGGTATCGTACACGACATTGACCACCTGGTCAAAATCAGATATGATAATTATACGCATTTGACCAAGTGGTCAATATGCGTTCGCGAACGGCAACACGGCATCTGATTCTTTTACCGTGAAAGGAGAACCCCATGAAACAAAGGTTACTGCTCTGCTGTCGGCTGCTTCTCGGAATCATCTTCACCGGCGCTGGAATAAACGGTTATCTTGTGATTTTAGGGTACCAGCCGATTTTCCCTACCAGTCCAGAGGCCGAAAAACTGCTGCAAGGATATTTACTCGTACTGGAGAAAACACCTGAACTGATTTGTGGACTCATGCTCTGTTTCAACTTTTTGGTACCTCTCGCCTTGCTCATCCTGGCCCCTCTCGCGGTCAACATCATCGCCTTTCATGTATTTGTCGATGCCGAGCTCCTGCCCTTGGGCCTGCTCGTTTTCTTACTGGAGTGTTTGCTATTGTGGGCCTACCGTAATCATTATCAAGGGGTGTTTCAGGATCGTGCATCTGCGGGACGAAGCGGCAAAAAACTGCATCTGTGAGAGTCTGTAGGAAGAGATCCCCATACATGTTCATCACGCGTGGCTTATTTTCAGACTCCTTCCTGGTAGTTTGATGTTGAAGTTCCACTCATCTTTGAGAGATAATCAAGTAAAAGGCAAACACGCAATCATGAGAATAGAGAATAGACGTGATTTTTCCGATACCGCTTAACAGGAGGTACGCTCGTGTCCATCTTGATATCCAACTACGATAACTGGGAGCGTCATAAGCACTACAAGCGATTACATGACAAAAACCTGGTCGCAAAAAAGTATTACTGTTCCATGTGCTCTACGGATTATTGGCTGGAGGAGAAACCAGACACTTGTCCCGATGATGCCTGCAAAGGAAGAAGCCTAATTGATACCGGCATTAAAAAATATGTGGAAAACTATACTTCCCGAACCGTCACTAAAATACGTTAGGCCGCTCAATTAAGGTGAGCGGCCAGTCTTTTCCTCGGATACCTTCTCTCATCATCAAAGCAACCAATAATCTATATGGAAGCATGGCGACTGTCGTCAAGTCATTTGTCCTATCTGCTGAAGGAGAAATGCAGGGTATCGCACAACAAACGAGGGGGCGTTTCCGCCCCACTTACATTAATCCCAAGCAAATCTTTGTTCTTTCCACGGGTCTCCATACATATGATAGCCGTTCTTCTCCCAGAAGCCCGGCTTATCCTTTTCCAAAAACTCCACTCCCCGTACCCACTTGGCACTTTTCCAGAAGTAGAGATGCGGAACGACGAACCGCAACGGATAGCCGTGATCAGGAGTGAGCGGTTCACCGTTGTGCTTTACAGCAAACAGATTGCCTGGACGCATAAAGTCTTCAAGCGGCATGTTCGCTGTCCATCCTTGTTCGGCGTGGAGCATCACGTACTTTACTTCCGGTTTGACTCCTGCCAGTTTGACCACTTCTTCTACCGGTACGCCCTCCCAGAGATTGTCCAGCTTGCTCCAGCCTGTGACGCAGTGAATATCGTTGGTCACTTGCGTCATCGGCAGGGAAGTCAACTGTTCATAAGTAAGGGTCGTCTCCTTTTCCACCAGGCCGAAAATGCGAAAATCCCACTTGCTCAAGTCTGCATAGGTTGGCACATCTCCATAGTGGAGCACGGGAAAACCGGTGGTTACTTTCTGATTGGGCGGTACGCGATTTTGCGTATCGTCCGTTTTCTTGGTAAATACCATCCTTCTTACTCCTTTCACAATCCAGTCTGCTCACCATCAGATCAAACCATGCATCAGTCTGGGGATAAGCGGTCTCAGCGAGGAACCAGAATGGCATGATCCACCTTGATGCAGCGATCCATGACCACCTCGATGCCATTTTGCTTAGCCAGTTGGGCAGCTTCTTCGTTGACGATGCCCTGCTGCATCCACAACACTTTGGGCTTGATCTTCACCGCGTCTTCAGCGACCGGCATCACCTGCTCGCTGCGGCGGAAGACGTTGACGATATCGACCGGCTCATGGATGTCAGCAAGCGAACCAACCACTTCTTCGCCTAACACGGTCTCGCCTGCAATGGTCGGATTGACCGGAATCACACGATACCCTGCCTGCTGGAGCGCCTCTGCGATCATGTAGCTGGTTCTTTCCGGTTTGTTGGAGCATCCTACGACAGCAATCGTTTTCGCGTTTTGCAGGATCTCACGACGTGCATCATCACTGGGATTTTGGATCATATGAAATCATTCCTCCTCAGAAATAATGGATGAACCAAATGCTTGCCCCCCGGTCTTCGTCAAACCGGAGTTTGAACAAACCGCAGCCTATCCGTGTCAACATAGAAAAGGATGGAACAGAGACTACTCGCTGCGTCCCAGCACAAACTGGGCGAGCGTGCGCGTCATCACACCAGTCGCGCCGGCAGGATTGATGTCAGTGGCCGAACTGACGTACGCGGTGCCGGCGATATCCAGATGAACCCACGGCGTATCTTCTGCGAACACCTGCAAAAAGACTCCCCCGATAATACCGTGTCCATTGCGGCCGCCGGAGTTCTTTATGTCTGCTACGCTTGACTTGTTCAACTCATGATATTCTTCAAACGTAGGCAGCTGCCACAGGCGTTCACCAGCATGTTCCGCACTGGACAAGAGTTCGTCTGCCATCGGCTGGTTGTTGGTCATTGCCCCGCTGCAAACGTTGCCCAAGGCTACGACAATCCCACCTGTAAGCGTTGCACAGTCGATCAGACAGTCTACCCCCTGCTCCTTGGCGTAGGTGATGCAGTCGGCCAGCACCAGCCTCCCTTCTGCGTCCGTCGTGATGATCTCTACTGTTTTACCACTCATCGTGGTGATGACATCGCCTGGTTTGTATGCTGTACTGGATGGCATGTTTTCTACACAGCCAATCACGGCCATTACATTGACCTTCGGCTTCAGGCGGCCAATCGCTTCCATCGCCCCAATCACAGCGGCAGATCCCCCCATGTCCGACTTCATCTCCTGCATGCCGGCCACAGGTTTGATCGAGATGCCGCCCGTGTCAAATGTGACGCCTTTGCCGATCAGTCCAATCACACGATCCCATGTTTTGCGCCCCTGGTATTTGAGGACCACCACATAAGGCGGTTCAGCGCTGCCCTGGGCCACGGAGAGTACACCTCCCATCTTTAACGCTTTCAGCGTTTCCCTATCCAGCACTTCGTATTCCATACCGTAGCGCTCTGCTACTGCCACCGCCTGGTTTTTCAGCTCCTCCGGGGTCAGATAGTTCCCCGGCATATTTACCAGATCACGAGCCAGGTTGGTTCCTTTGGAAAGGGCCTCGCCCCTGCTTTTGCCCTGTTCCGCAGCTACCAGAGAATCGGTTGCTGCCAGCAGCGTTACACTGGCAAACGGCATTTTCTGCCTCGGCTTTTGGCGATAGCCTTCATATGTATACGAAGCCAGACAAAATGCTTCCGTTACAGCCTGGGTGCAGCGCTCGGCAGAGAGTGAACCGTGATCAGGCAGTACACAGACAACTTGTCTGCTTTCCGCTTTGGGTGCAATCCTCTTGACACCTCTGGCAAACGCGTTGCGCACCCTGACATAATCAAGCTGCTTTCTGTCGCCTAGACCGACGAACAGAATCCGTCTGGCCGCTGTCTTGCCGAGAGTATGGACGACAGTGATGCTCTTATAATCAGCAGACAGTTCTTTTTCCATCACTAGTTGATGCAACGCACCGTCCAGCTTTTCGTTGAGTAGGGCAAGTTCTTCACTCCACTCCTCATCCTTAAACAGACCGACGACCAAGTCATCGCATGGAATCGTCGTGATCTGCTCACGTTTTTCCTCAACTTTTATCATCTTTACCTCCTCATGTCTCATCAGGGTGTACCAACCGTTCAAATCTGTATCGAGGCAAGGGCTTCTGCTTCGCTTCCTCGTAGGGGATGCTGTCTGTATCCGGCAGCAACCGCATACAGTCGTCTATATAGGAAATGACCGGACCCAGCTTCAGATCCCAATAGACGGGCAGATAGCGCGTCAAGTACTTGCGAGCATTGCCAAGCATCCAGCGCGCCCCTTTCACATTGCCGCACTCGTAGTGATACAACCCCACCGCCAACTGCAGCAATCCCTGCAGAAATTTGTTCGTTTTGTCCTCCATCCAGATCTCTTCGAGCAGATCGTGGCACTCGTAATACTCACCGGCGTCAAACTTGTGAAAAAACTGATCGTACTGTTCCGGATAACGCTCCGCCATCATCCAACCCTCTTTGCATCTGCGGTCTCTTTACCATCATATCACAATACGGTTTGCCGCTCATAGGTGAGAGACGCTTACAAATGTCAGCTTGATCTGTCCATTTTGCCAAAACGAGGAGAAACCTGTTGCAGGAGTGTGATACAATACACGTGTCGGCAGACCCTACAGAGAATGGTCGCTAATCCTTACGAAAACTTCACGGATGACCATCGATCCAATCTGCTACAATATAAGAAGCAACTTGCCCCGTAAGGAGAAAGGAACGAGTCTTGAGCATGGCCGATATTCTTGAAAACTACCCTCTCTGGGCCGCACTGGTCGCGATCGGTCTCGCCCAGTTTGTAAAAATCCCGCTGCACTTTTTAGCGAGCAAATCGTGGCAGTGGTCGCTTTTATTTAGTACCGGGGGTATGCCCAGTTCCCACTCATCAGCCGTTACCGCGCTGTCCACTGCAGTCGGCATTCGCGAAGGATTCGCAAGCAGCGCGTTTGCGATCTCAGCCATTATCGGGATTATTGTCATGTTTGACGCGGCCGGAGTGCGGCGCCATGCTGGAATGCAGGCAGAGGTACTTAACAAGCTGGTTGATGAATTCAACCACTTGCTGGAGGGTATGAAGACGTTCAAAGTGCAGCCGAGACAGGAGAAGGCAAAAAAATTGAAAGAGCTTCTCGGTCATCAGCCAATTGAAGTATTTATGGGCGGCTGGCTTGGCATCATCATCGCCCTGCTGGTCTATCTGTTCTTTGCTTGATGCCGGTCGTCGTCTCCTGCAGTACACTCTATAGGGGGGAGTACGATGAGAATCGTTTCAATTTGTCCAAGCAACACGGAGATTTTGTACTATCTTGGACTGGGAGAACAAGTAGTGGGCCTCGACGATCACTCCGACTGGCCGCCCGAGTGGCAGCACCTGCCGCGAGTCGGACCTGACCTGACGATCGACATGGATAAAGTGGAGGCCCTCAAGCCCGATCTGGTCGTCGCTTCGCTCAGTGTACCGGGTATGGAGAAAAACGTCGAACAATTGGAAAAACGGAAGCTGCCGCATATTGTGCTAAATCCCTCCCGAATCGAGCAAATCCCCGAGGACATTGAGGTAATCGGAGACGCAGCGGATTGTAAGGCGAAGGCAAAGCAGGTGGCAGATCAGTTTCGCTTTAGAGTGGAAACCATCCGCAAGATCACGGCAAACGTGCAGCATCGGCCCAAACTGTACTGGGAATGGTGGCCGAACCCGATTTATACACCCGGTAGAGACAACTGGCTCACCGATGTGAGCGAACTGGCAGGAGCCCGCAACGTGTTCGACGACTTCTCTTTCGACAATGTCAAAGCGACAACACAGATGGTGCAAGAACGCGATCCTGATCACATCTGTGTCGTCTGGTGCGGGATACAGTTGAAACGGATCAAGCCTGAGATGATTACGGGACGTTCTGATTGGCAGGGAATCTCCGCGATCGTGCAAAATCAGGTCCATCTGCTGGAGGAGGGGCTGTACTGCCGCCCTTCGCCGCGCATCCTGCAGGGACTGGAACAACTGGTTTCCCTGATCCATCCCGACCTGGCGATCCCCTCTTAGGAGGTTATTTTTTCCCAAATGAGAAAAACGTCCAACATGCAGCGTTACACCAGCATGTCTAGACGTTTTTCTCAACACATCGCCTGTATCAGCCAATCCGGGGACTGTCATCATTGCTTGTTCTGCAGACGGGCCATAGCAGCGACTCCTTCCTCGTACAGAGCTTGGTACATCGTCTCGGTAAACTTCCCAGAGCCTCGGTGCACCACGTAGACATCGACCGTCCGTTTGCCCCACTGTGAGTATACATCCTGCTTCGTCTCAAAGTACAAGTCGATCTTATTCCCGCGAATCGCTCCCCCTTTATCCGCTACCACACCGTAACCGTAGCCGGGGATGTAGAGAACCGTTCCTAGCGGAAAGACACGCAAATCAGCCGCAATCGTCGAGTATGTACCCCTGCGCACCTTTACTCCAGAATAGGTGATGCCGTATTGAGGATGGGACGGAGTCTTCCCTGTCGATTCGTACCCTGCATAATAGCCGGTCGCCACTACACGTACCTTTGGATACTGCTGCAGGTTAGGCACTACATCACTCGGCTCGTCGATCACCTGTTTTAACGAACTGGCTGATACCAGTCGTTTTTTTACTGTTTTTATCCCTTCACGCTTTTCCTTCAATCCATAGACGGTCTGAATTGTATCTGTTCCTACTATCGTGTACGAGAACCCGCTGGCTGTGAATCCCGTCACCGTTACGGCCAGGGCCACCACCAGACTAATCATCATTTTCCCATTCATTCTTATCGATACCTCCTCTCGTCTCTAGTAATGTCCAGAAACGAGAGAGATATACATAATTTGCTAGAGTACCATGACAAGCGGAAATTATTAGTATATTTTTCCAAATGTTTACCAGCTTGTGTCGTTGGAAAAACTTTATCGTATAGACTGGCAAGGAGGGATGCTTCATGGAGTTGAACATGTCAACCGAACAGGTTCAGCACCGCATTAGGCAGATAAAAGAGGAAGGTAAAAACCTTTCCAAAAAGGCTGTCAAAAATACTGATCCAGAATTGATGCGGCATGCGCTCTTCTACTACTCCACCTGGGACCGGGCATTGGAAGCATCGGAACAAATCTGAAGGAAACAAAAAGGGTAGGCCGTTTTTTGGGCCTGCCCTTTGTCTTTAAAACATGCGATATCCCTTTTTCCGTAGCAACTGGATCGTCCAGCCGCTCATGATAGAGCCAAGCATGCCGAATCCAAGGATAATCGAGTCAAAAATATTTGGAACGATCTCCTGGTAGAGCAGAGTGCCAATAATCACACCCAATGCGATGACAACCGGCAGCCATGTCGTTCTGAGGATCATGTTTATGATAAAGCCGATACCGAAAGCCAAGATGGTAAATAATAAGATCGAAATGACAAATTGGACTATATTCATCGAAACACCTCTACCTCCGCTGCAAAAACTGTCTCCGTCTTTCATTCCAAGTGTAGCGAAAAGCAACCACAGGGTCAATCAACGCGATGTCTTAATCTCTTACAACGACCCAAAAAAGACCGATGGCTTTTTTGCAAAACCATCGGTCCTATCTCTATTCGTTTACCTGCTGCCCATCGCGACCGATTCTCTATGTTTACCTGTTCCCTCGCAGTACGGGCACTGTTCCGTACCACCTAGCAGAAGTTCCACGTATCCCTGCCCTTTGCAGTCGGAACATGGTGTCATATGACTTCTATTCATGGTTCCCTCTCCCTCCTATCCGCCGTGCCGTCCAGATGACGAACGGTCAGCGGATTTACCATTATTTTCTGAATTTTGTGTTTTTGTTAGATTGATCAATAGTATAGCAGAGAACATTCGCAACAAGAAACAATCAGGAAACGTGATATGAACCAAAAAAACCGGATGTAAGCGTGTACAATCGGTTTTTTCTGAACATTTTGCACGCTTCTGCCGATTTTATCCCTTCTTTGAAGCTCTTCTTTGATTGGTTCCTCCTGTTTGTCCTCCATACGGGAGAGCTGACCCATCTGTGAAACCGAGGTCTAGGTAAAAATCCTGTATGTGGTGTATCCAAACACCGGGTCAGGCTCGTAATCATTGCCGGTAAGTGACTCGGTTAAATGCGGCACTTTAGGCAGGATAATCCGCATGTACTCCGTACCAAACGGATGATTGATCAATTCACTGATAGGAAAAAAGCGAGTCTCTTCAATCTCTCCTTCCTGCGGTCTCGGTTGGCCGCTGACGTAGTCCATCACGAACACAATCATGTTGTCGCTAATCTCTTCCTTGATCACGCCCGTGCGAACGGCAGCCACTTGTCTGACCACAGCAGTGATGCCTGTCTCTTCATACACTTCCCGTACCGCTGCCTGATCTACCGTCTCGCCTGGTTGCACAAACCCTGCCGGAAACGACCACTTGCCCTTCAGACCGCCGTATGCTTTCTTCACGACCAGTGCCTCACTGCCTTTGATCACGATGCCGGCTGCAGCCAGCCATATGTTTGATTTGCGCATCGCCTGATCCTCCTCCTTTTCTTGACCAACGCCCCGCTTCGGACTGGCTCCGCTAAGCTGGTTGGCAAAAGTCGCTCTTCTGGAAACGAGCTGCTCTCCGCCTCTATCGAGACTTTGTCTACACGCTAAAGCTGCCAGGATGACCTGGCAGCTTGCGTAATGCTGCAATGAAAGTCTCTGTATTGCCGTTACTCGTCTTCTGCATCCAGCATGCCTTGATCAATCATGTAGCGGAGGTTCTCTTTATCGCGTTCTTTCCCCTTTGCCTTGAGCCGCTCGATCGCAGGTTGGATCAGGATGTCGACCTCCCGCTGCACATGATACGCCAGATCATGACGTCGCTGTTCTTCGAGGTAACTGCCCACTTCCATCAGGGCATTGTAACGATCCAATTCTTCACGGGTTAGCAAACCTCTCACTTGCACACTGCAGTGCCGCATATCGGAAATGCTCCTTACAGACGTACTTTTTTCAGAGCGAGTCCTACCCCACCGATCTTGTACAGATAACGGAGGTCGCTCCCTTTTTTGAGCAGGGCTGCTGTAGAGCCAAATACTTTTTTCTGTCCGACGACCCCCATGCCTTCTCCTTTGCCAAGGGAGGCGAGTGTCCCTTGAAGTTCTGGTACAAACGGGGTCATCTTGTCATTGCGGATCAGAGCGACCAGATTATTGCCGCAGTTTTCCCCTTCCTGCACCGCGATCTGGGCGGTCGGCGGATAAGGGCGTCCCTCATCGTTGAAGATCAGCGCACAGTCACCAACTACGAATACATTCTCATACCCTGGGGCGCGCAGATATTCATCCACTTTGACCCGTCCGCGCATCACTTCAAAGCCGGAATTCTCTACGATGGCATTGCCGCGAACGCCGCCGGTCCAAACAATCGTACCTGCTTTGATCTCTTCACCGGTGGCAAGCACGACTCCACCTGGATTGCACTGCTTAATCGGGGTGTTGATACGGAATTCGATGCCTTTGCGGGTGAGCACATCCATCGCGTAGTCGACCAGTTCTTTGTCAAACCCGGGCAGTACGGTCGGTGCTGCTTCGATGTTGTACACTTTCACCAACGACGGGTCAACATCAAATTCTCTGCACAACTCTGGAATCCGATCAGCTACTTCACCGCTAAATTCGATACCAGTGAAGCCCGCTCCCCCGATCACAATCGTCAGGTAATCGGTCCGTTCCGGTTCATTTTTGTACTTGGCGAACATGTACTCAATATGCTCCCGGATCTGACGCACAGCATTGATACTGCGGATGCTTAATGCATTCTCCCGCAGGCCTTCAATGCCAAAGGTTTCCGGCTCGCTGCCCAGACCGACCACCAGGTAGTCGTAGGAAAGAACCCGTTGATCTTGCAGGGTAACCGTCTGTTCCTCCGGTTGAATTCGCTCGACAACCCCTTTGAGAAGATTGATTTTGCTCTTGTCGATCACATTGTCCAGTTCAACCCGCGCATGGTCTACTGGAGCGGTCCCGGCAGCGGGCTCATGGAGCCATGTCGTGATGTAGTGGTATGTGTGCTTGTTTACCAAGGTGATATCGGCTTCATTGTAGTTTACTTTTTTCTGCAGCTGCAGCGCGGTGAGAAGCCCTCCATACCCCGCACCGAGAATCAGGATTTTCGGTGTGCTCATCTGGTATCCCTTCCATTCCGGTTGTAGTATTTTGACAAATCATCCGCTTATTTGTACTTTTTTTCACGTTGAATGCTATACATACCGTTCCCATTTGACAGATATCTTACTTATGATGGCGGGATGATAAATTCTGCTGTAAGGATGTGAAAAAATGCACAAACAATCACGAATAAAATTTGCCATCAATCTTTCACATTTTCTCCTTCCATCTTAGAAGGAAGCGTTCATTTTTGCAAGTGATTTTTTGCACAATTATCCGCTTCTTGTTGATCTTGCCGGGAAATTCTCTGCCCCGCTCTTTTTTTTACTTCTCTGCATGTTTATAATAGTGTAGTATGCTCTGTTCTTTTACCACATTAACCTGGAGGTGCTTGGCATTGAGTTTGTTGAAAAAAGACGAGCAAGTATACGATATTACAATCATAGGGGGCGGTCCCGCCGGCTTGTTTACAGCCTTTTACGGCGGTATGCGTCAAGCTTCTGTAAAAATTATCGAAAGTATGCCACAACTTGGCGGTCAGCTCTCTGCCCTGTACCCGGAAAAGTTCATCTACGACGTTGCAGGCTTCCCAAAAGTCCGGGCGCAAGAATTGGTCGATGGATTAAAACAACAAATCGCCCACTTCAACCCGACCGTTTGCCTCGAAGAAAAAGTAGAGAACGTGGTAAAGAAAGAAGACAACGTGTTTGAAATCACCAGTGACAAAGGCATACACTACTCCCGCGCCGTGATTATCACAGCAGGCGTTGGCGCTTTTGCACCGCGCAAGTTGGAGCATCCGGATGCGTCCAAATACGAAGCATCCAACCTGCATTACTTCGTCACCGACCTCAATGCATTTGCGGGACAGCGTGTGCTGGTAGTCGGCGGCGGCGACTCTGCCGTTGACTGGGCACTGATGCTGGAGCCGATCGCCTCCCAGGTGACACTGATCCATCGCCGTGACAAGTTCCGCGCACATGAACATAGTGTTGAGATGCTGTACAATTCCAAAGTAGACGTGAAAACACCCTACGAGATTGCCAAGCTGGACGGCGCTGACCGCATTGAACGCGTCACGATCCAGAACAGCACAACCAAGGAAGAAACGGAATTGGATGTGGATGCGGTTATCGTCAACTTCGGATTTGTCTCTTCGCTTGGACCGATCAAAGAGTGGGGACTGAATCTGGAAAAAGGGTCGATCATTGTCAATTCCAAGATGGAAACCAACATTCCTGGCATCTACGCCGCCGGCGACATCGCCACTTATCCAGGCAAGGTGAAGCTGATTGCCGTCGGTTTTGGTGAAGCACCAACTGCTGTCAACAACGCCATTTCTTATATCAACCCGGATGCCAAGCTTCAACCTGGCCACTCCTCCAGCATGGACTTTGGAAAATAGGCATGAGACACACGTACACCCTGCGTAATCGTTGTTGGTACGCAGGGTGTCTTTATTTGGCCGTACCCAGGCAGCCGCTGCCCAACTAGCGCCTGCTTAGCTCCCTAGTGGCTGCTGCCAGATCGGCCGTTGGGCAGATTAGTCGTTATTGGTTACGAACGGTAATATCTCCTATTTCGCTTGTTACTTTTAACAATGGTCCTCCTGTTCCTATCTCACCCTTTACCCCGTGATCCGTATTGGTGCGATATGACATTCCCGGGAGATCAACCGTGGTATCTCCAACTGATGCTGACAGGTCGACCTGCAGTGCTGCCGGCAGATCGGAGATATCTACCTCCACATCTCCCGTATCTGTCTCAACCGTGATTTCACCCTGTACTTCTGCCATTTGCAGGTCGACATCACCTGTCTCGGTATCCACTGTTACCTTACCGCTAATCCCCTGCAGACTTACATCGCCTACATTGGTTGATGCCGCCACGTCTCCGCTCCCAAAGTCTCGGAGGTCAATGCTTCCAGTATCTGTATCAAGACTAAGTTCACTTCCCTGTAAATGCCTGACCGTAATGTCGCCGATATCGGAGGACAGTACACAGTGTTTAGCTTGCAACTGCTGAACCGCAATATCCCCGGTTGCTGTATCGACTGTCAGGCGTTCGTACATTTTTTGAGGTACCGTAATGTCAAGCCGGACATCGGATACGTGAAATCCGATCATAAACATTTGATCTTTCTGATTGGTTGACACGTTTAGTGAATGATTGCTGGTATCTACTTTCAGTTCATAATCATCTTGCAGATGTTTGCTCACATTCCCGTGCAGTTGAATGATGAATTGATCGCTATCTCCCGGCATCAGGTTCAGATCGACCGTATTGCCATTCACTACGATGTTCTGAATATTCTTCCCGGCGACTACCTGCTGTTGCTCGATTGGCACAGTTGCAAAGATGGCCCCCTGATTTTTTGTGTACTGATATACGCTCCCCGCAATTCCGATTAAAAAAACAAAAAAGGCGACCTTGAAGACTTCATTCAGTTTATGAGAGTCGATGCTAAACAATTTCATGGATCCATCATCCTCTGATCATTTTTAGATTGAACCGCAGGTAGCTTACAAACAGGCGACCTACCCACCTCGTCAGGTAAATCATGCCTACAGCCATCATCACACCAAGACCGCCGATGGCCATCATCGGAAATACAACGTCGAGCAGTTCAAACCCATGATCGGTCCACAGATACCCGACCAAGAGACCGAACGGTGCTGCGAGCAACGCCAGCGTAGTCGCATACAGTCCGAGCAGCACAGCAACGATGCCGATGGCAGGTCCAGCCACTAGCAAAAGGTTGAACAACCCTAAACTTAAGGTGGCAATGATCGCCCGTCCCACCGAACGGACAGAGGCTTGGGTCTGTGCCCGATGAATGTGATAGTTCGCTTTTAGTTCTTTCGCGATGACTTTGGGACTGCCCAGACTGCGAATGATTTCCTCATCGTCTTTGCCGCTTTCCAGCGCGTTATAGAAATGCTCTTTGTAATCCATCAGGATATCCTGCCGCTCTATCTCGGGCAAATCCTTTAACAATTGCTCTAGTTCCCACAAAAACTCATCTCTGGTCATCCGATATGCCCTCCAAAATAATTTGATCGACGCCCGTTGAAAACGTGCTCCACTCTGCAACCAACTGATTCATATATTCCCTGCCCCTGGCAGTAAGCCGGTAATACTTGCGGGGCGGCCCCTCCGTTGATTCGGCAAGGTAAGTGGAAAAATACCCTTCCTGCGTCAACCGCCTTAACAGTGGGTACACCGTACCTTCGGCAATCAGAAACTTTTCTGAAATTTTGTTAACCAGTTCATAGCCATACCTGTCTTTCTTCGCTGTCAATACGAGCACGCACATTTCCAAAACGCCCTTTTTAAACTGGACATTCATGAAATCACCTGTTTTTCGTCTAGTGGTCTTGAAAAGGTTGAAAAAGACGGCTGACTACTTTTCCGCCTTCACATGTATATCATAATATCGACTACTGTATAATGCAAGGTACATGGCGATATTTTTCCGCTTGCTTTATCTGCAAGCATGCATAGCCCCCCCTTTTGCCGCGCAAAGTATGCAAAGGGGTGGCTTTCCAATGAACCTGATGTGTCCGGTTTGCAATAGCTTTATGCCTTTATACGCAGGTTGTCCGCGTTGTAGTCAGCCGATGCAGGATGCGGGCAGATTAGCCGATTATTTCGGCGATTACAGCCCGTACCGGCCGATCGACGACTCAAAGCGGACAAACGGTCTGCCCGACTTGGCCCATCACGTCTGTGTGCATATCGCCTGGTGTCCCAACTGTCGTGAAGAACAGCGCATCGCAGTCAAGGAAGTGACGGATGAGCAGTTGTCCGCCTTTGACATGACGGATGAAAGCACATAGAGATGGATCGATCCTTACTCCTTCTTTTCCTCTCGCTGCTGATTCATTAGCGCACCCTGCCGCAGATCTTCTTTTGCTTCTTGCAGGAATTGCCCGATCTCGCTTTGTGCAGGGCCCCTATTTTGATCGCTTTGTCTTACTTGGGCTTCTCCTGCTTCATTGTGATGACGATTGGTTGTCATGCTCATCCATCCTTTCTGCAAGTTCGGTTGCTTGATCCTAGCATTCCCAGGAATGGATTGTTTTATCTCAAGTGAGAAAACAGAAAAACCCTCTCTGGTCGTGTCTTAATCGACCAAAGAGGGTTCTGCCCGCGCTCTTATGTTGCTTTAACATTCCTCCGGCTTGCCTGCATCGGCAGCCGTACGGAATGAAGAACCGCACCCACAGCTCGCTACAGCGTTTGGATTGTGGATGCTGAAACCGCCGCCCATCATCGACTCTTTGTAGTCGATTTCCGTTCCTCTGATATATGGATAGCTGTCCTTGTCGACAACGATTTTAATTCCATCCTGTTCGAATGTGTGGTCGCCTTCCTTCAGCTCTTCATCCCACCCCATGCCGTAGGTGAATCCGCTGCAGCCACCCATTTGTACGCCTACCCGCAGGAAAAGCTGCGGATTGTTTTCTTCCTGCAGCATTTCCTTTACTTTGCTGCTGGCCTGTTCGGTCAAGGTAATCATAACGTCCCCTCCTCTCGAAGCTGAATGGGTACATCGATAGTGTACGACGCCTTGCCTCCAGTATACTAAGAAACAGAAGATCCCACAAGGTTCGCGGTGCACCCCGGCTTCTCCAGAGCTCAGGAAAAAGGCTGTCTCATTCCATAGCGATGAAAGGTCACCGCTCAATCAAGCGAAATTCGCTTGCTCTTCAGAGATGTAAAATCGGTAGTACGGTCTTTTGCCCGATTTGCGCTGCTTACAATCCAGTTCAAGCAGTTGATTGTGCAGGCGGTCTATTTCCTGACTGTAGGATAGCACGTCAGGGTGATCAAGTCCCAATTCGAGACCAACATGTATCATTTGCTGTCGAAGGAGTTCAATTTTTTCGAGCAATTTTTCTCTCATTTTTTCTCCTCCTCGAAAGGTACATCTAACCACACATTTCGTTAGCAACAGTATATAGGAATTTACTGTAATAAGCAAACATAAATTCCCATTAAAACATGTTGTTCCTTACCTTTTTTTGGCGTATGATGTAATCTATTCTAAACGATTCGACGATCTGCCCCTCCCTACCCAACCGACTCCATTATTGTCCCTTGGATAAAAGCGATTTATAATAAGGAAGGTCTCGCGCTTCTGAATCATACGATTGTTTGCTCATTGGAACGGGCACGTTACTACATGCACTCAAGTCAATACTTGAGGGAAGGGAAGTGGAATCCATGGCCATCCTGCCATTACAGAGGCAAGACAAAGCATTGGAACCGATTGTAGAAAAGGTGACCGCAGGTGAGCGGCTGTCCCTGTCAGACGGCTTAGCCTTGTACCAATCCGACGACCTGATGACAATCGGCCAGCTCGCCAACTACGTCAATCAGCAAAAAAACGGGAATAGCGTCTATTTTATCCAGAACATGTACATTAACCCTACAAATGTATGTGAGGCACACTGTAAGTTTTGCGGCTTCCGTCGCGATCTAGGAGAAGACGGGGCCTATACGATGAACAAAGATGAATTGCTGGAGTACGTTTCCAAACGCTACCATTCAGGCATTCGAGAATTCCATATTGTTGGCGGCCACAATCAGCATGTCGGATTTGACTACTATGTAGAGACCGTACGGGTGCTGAAACAAGCCTACCCAGAGGTGACGATTAAAGCATATACGGGTGCTGAAATCGAATTTTTCTCCCGCATCGCAGGAATCAGCATGCGGGAAGTCATTGAAGAACTGATGAAAGCAGGACTTGAGTCGCTTACCGGCGGCGGTGCTGAGATCCTGACAGAGCGCTATCGCGAGAAGATGAGTCCGGAAAAAGCAGCTACCGACCAATGGCTTCAAGCACATCGGACCGCCCACCAGCTCGGTCTGCGCACCCACTCAACGATGCTGTACGGTTCCATTGAAACACTGGAAGAGCGACTGATTCACATGATTCGCATCCGTGAGCTGCAGGACGAAACGAACGGCTTCCTGGTATTTATCCCGCTAGCTGTGCAGCCGATCAAGTCAAGCGCCGGTATCAAGCGGCGGACATCGGCCATCGACGACCTGAAGACGATCGCGATCAGCCGTCTGATGATGGATAATGTCCAGCACATCAAAGCTTACTTTATCAATATCGGCACGCAGCTTACGCAGGTCAGCCTGACGATGGGAGCGTCCGATGTCCACGGGACGTTGATTGAAGAGCGGATCAGTCACTCCGCTGGTGCATTGACGCAGCAGGCTCTTACCGTCGACGAACTGGTATGGTTGATCAAAGGTGCAGGCAGGCAGGCAATCGAACGGGATACATTTTACAATGCGATAAAGGAATACTAAGAGAGCGACCGACCTTCCATAGACAGGAAGGTCATTTTTTTGAAACATCTGCCTCCCCCATTCGTATACCTACATGTGTTTTGTCTACAGTCTAGAGTTGAAAGGAAGGTGGTGGAGAGGTGCTGGTTTTTGAACTTGCCATTATCCTGCTGGCAAGCAAAATCGCCGGGGATATCAGCATCAAACTAGGGCAGCCTGGTGTATTGGGCAAACTGTTGATCGGGATCATCCTCGGTCCTTCTGTGCTGGGCGTCATCACCAACACAGAGGTTCTGCACGAACTGAGCGAAATCGGGGTCATTCTACTTATGTTTTTGGCCGGTCTGGAGACAGACCTCGATGAGCTTCGCCGGAAAGGAAAGGCAGCTAGCCTCGCTGGTGTAGGAGGAATCGTCCTGCCTTTGGCGGCCGGCTATTTATTTGGAACCTGGATTGAACTAGGCTTCTATGAATCGATCTTCCTTGGTCTGCTGCTCTCTGCGACAAGTGTCAGCATTTCCGTGCAAACGCTTCGAGAGATGAACAAGCTGAAATCGGACGAAGGAACGACGATTCTCGGGGCGGCCATCATTGACGATGTGTTGGTGGTGCTCATCCTGGCGTTTTTGATGGGGATGGCCGGCGGTGAAGAGGTTAGCTTTTCCAGTGTCTTGCTGAAAAAAGTGGTGTTCTTTGCGGCGGCGATCTTGGTCGCCTGGAAGGTGGTTCCGTGGTTAATGCGCTTTCTCGGCGGTCTGCGCACTTCGGAAACTGTTATTTCGGCCGCACTGATTATCTGCTTCCTGTACGCGTACGTGTCGGATCTATTTGGAGTGGCGACGATCATCGGTGCCTACATTGCCGGCGTTGCGATCAGCATGACTCCGATGCAGCACGAAGTATATCAAAAGACAGAAACGATCAGTTACTCCTTTTTCGTACCTGTCTTCTTTACAAGTATCGGTGTGACTGCGGAATTCATCGGCATCGGGAACCACTGGATGACCGCTGTGATACTCAGCATTATCGCGATCCTGACCAAACTGCTTGGCTCCGGTCTGGGTGCCCGTCTGGCAGGGTTTAACACCCGCTCGTCGCTGCGAATCGGCACCGGCATGATTTCCCGCGGCGAAGTGGCATTGATCATCGCCTCTATCGGTCTGCAAGCAGAACTGCTCGCACCGTGGATGTTTACCGTTTCTGTGGTCGTTGTGCTAGCCACTACATTGGTCACACCGCCACTGCTCAAGCTGTTCTTTCGGGATGCTCCCGCTAGCGGATAAATCAGGAATCCCATAAGAGAGAGACTCTCCCTGCCATGCAAGCTGGGGAGAGTCTCTGAGTTCAAAATGGAAAGCCGTTTTCCATCATCTCTTCCTCTTCGCGAATCTTTTGCTTGATCTTATCGAACAGCTCTTTTGGTGTCTCAGCAGCAACAAAATCACCGTTCACCAGAGCAAATGGCGTCATGTAGCATTCTCCGCAGTGACCCAGACATCCGTATTCCAACACGTCTGCATCCAATTCCGGGTCGTTCTCCAACCATTCCACCACTTCTTTTGAGTAAGAGGACACATTGCTTGCACAGAATTCAACTAACGGCTTCATACTTTTTCCACCTGACTTTCTTTAACCGTTCCTTATATATTGTAACTCGTCAACGGGAAAAAATCAGCGAAGAAATAGGTCACAACGCGTTCTCCTGCATGTTATGGAAAAGACTAGATAAAAGATAACACTTGCATTTTTGCCATGAAGAGACTAAAAATAGAATGGGTATTAAATTCGGATAGGAAAGGAATAGACTATCATGAAACGAGTCGTTATTCTCGGGGGCGGTTACGGTGGATTGCGCATCACAGAGCGTATTCTCTCTCCCGATCTTCCAGATGATGTGTTTGTCACACTGGTCGATCGCATGCCGTTTCATGGGCTAAAGACAGAATACTATGCCCTTGCCGCCGGAACAGAACCAGAATCGGCAATTCGTGTCGCTTTTCCCAATGATCCCCGGTTGGACATCAAATACGGTGAAGTAACGGGCATCAAGCTGGATAAACAGTTGATAGTATTTGCCAATGGAGATGTCCTGCCCTATGACTGGCTGGTGATTGCACTCGGATGTGAGGACCGCTACCACAATATCCCTGGTGCAGATGAATACACTCACTCCATCCAGACGTTGGAGGCAACGCGCAGAACCTATGCAGCTGTAAACAATGTGAAACCGTATGGACAAGTAACGATCGTCGGTGGCGGATTGAGTGGTGTGGAGATGGCATCGGAGCTGAGAGAAAGCCGTCCCGACTTGAACATTCGGATTCTCGACAGGGGAGAAAGCATCCTCAGCCCTTTCCCACGTAAACTGCAGCACTACGCCTCCCAATGGTTCATCGAGCATGATGTGGAGCTTGTCTCACTCGCTCAGGTGAACCGTGTCGAACCAGGAATCGTCCACAATCATGACCAAGAGATAACGACAGATGTTATCGTCTGGACTGCCGGCATCCAGGCAAATCGCATCGTTCGCGATTTGCCAGTGGAACAAGATAACAGCGGACGTGTGATGCTCAACCAATATCATCAGATTCCCAGTCATCCCAATGTTTTCGTGGTTGGAGACTGTGCCAGTCTGCCGTTTGCGCCAAGCGCACAACTAGCCGAGGCGCAAGGTGACCAGATCGCGGTCGTGCTGAAAGCAGGCCTAACCGGTGCCGATTATCCGGCTGCATTGCCCAAGATCAAGCTGAAAGGCGTACTGGGTTCGCTTGGCAAGAAAGAAGGATTTGGTGTGATGGGAAAAGTCTCCCTCGTTGGCCAGATGCCTCGTGTAATGAAAAGCGGAGTGCTTTGGATGTACAAGAAACATCTAGGCTAATCTCGGACACCTCCAAGCTGACAGGTTCACATGACAAAAAAGATGGGCAGGATAACCTCCCATCTTTTTTACGTTCAAAGAGAGTTCTATTTTATCGCTTCGTGATCCGCAGCACGGGTATGCGTCGTACGTCGTACGTTCCCTTCAGAATGTTCTCGTCGATGACATGAAGCTTGAGCATACTGGATATTTTTGAAGGATCTGACTTGGACAACATTTTCCAGATACCAGGATCAGGCAGAGCAGCGTAAAGACGCTCATCATCGTAATCGCGCCGCTCCTGGTAGGTCACACTCATCCGATAGTCGTCCAGCTCAACTTTGGCAGCAACAGGGTACCGGGCAAGAATCTTCGTGCGAAGTTGTTCCAACTCATCTTCTACTTGTTTTTGCAATTCTCTTAGTTCGTACATACGGGCAACCAGTTCCTCCATCGGCAACGCCTCCTCCCATGTTCATCAGCTAGTTTATGTGCTCCAAACGGAAATAGAACACTACCCTAGCCAGAGCATAGGGATTAGATAAAACCCTTGCCGAGTTGCGGCTTCTTTTGCCCTGTATCATGGAGCCAGTCGCCTCCATCGATTCGCGGAAGTCCCAATCGATCCACCTTTTCCTGGCTCCAGATGTACACAAAGAAGCCCTCTGGATGCAGGATACGCTCGTATTCATTGTCTGGATGTCCCGGACCAACGTAATCCTCCCACTCATCCAGCGGCTTCAGTGCCTCAGTCGATACGGTCAACAAATCACCGGTTACCAGTCCTTCCTCAGCAGGGTCCCAGACCAAGGCGGGATAGCTGCCAACACGATACAACCGTCCATGCAGCTGATACCTTTTTGTGGTGATAACATATGGTGCTACGATCGAATGACTTTCTCCGCCTATACGCAACGTACCATATACAAACAGCCTGATCTTGTCCATGCTCCCCTCCCTTTCTAGATCCGGCACTAGTATTTGCCCTCGATACGTAAAATGGCTGCCCTCCGGCAGCCACCTTTTTCTTACGCTTCGTTTGCAGACAACCCCAATCCTTCCAGCTTTTTATAAATGTCTTTTAGCTTGGGGTTGCCTTCTCCGACAATTTCCCCGGAAATTACGACAAGCGGGTACCATAAGTCCTCACCGACGATCCGCTCTGCCCAGCTTTTGTCTTCTTCTGTCACTGCTTGCTGAAAATCACAATAGCGGACTTCACAGATATTCTCACCGTACTTCCTGGCTAATGCTGCTCTCAACCATTCCGCCGTCTCTTTTGCCGATGGCAGGTTCACACAGCTGGCACACAACTGCTCCGTTCCGTATACAGTCACCTCTACCCCACCGAAACGACCTCCTCCTTATGGAGAAAGCTGCCGCTGTTCTCTCCTTGACAGTCAACCTTGGCAGTCCATTCTCCGAGTACTTGTTCGTCAGGCAAGCGCCTGTTCCAGATCATCGATCAAGTCCTGTACATCCTCAATGCCTACCGAAATGCGGACCAGACCGTCGGTAATCCCCAGTTCCTGCCGTCTCTCTGGCGGGATGGAGGCATGTGTCATTCGTGCGGGTACGCTGATTAAGCTCTCAACCGCTCCGAGTGATTCGGCCAGCGTAAAATACTTTACTTTGGCCAGCACACTTTCCGCACGCTCTCCGCTGCCGACGTCAAATGAAATCATACCGCCGAATCCGCGTGCTTGACGCTTGGCCAGTTCGTGCCCGGGATGGCTGGGCAAACCAGGATAATTGACCCGGTTGATGTCGTTTCTCTCTGCCAGCCACTTGGCAAGCGTTCTAGTATTGGCCTCATGTTCCTCCATCCGGATTCCCAGCGTTTTCATCCCCCTGAGCAGAAGCCAGGAATCTTGCGGACCCAAGACAGCGCCAATCGAGTTTTGCAAGAAGTGCAAGTCTTCGCCAAGCTGAGGATCTTTGGTTACCGCCAATCCGGCTACAACGTCACTGTGCCCGCCCAGGTACTTGGTCGCACTGTGGTAGACGATATCGGCACCTAGATCGAGCGGATTCTGCCAGTACGGTGTCATAAAGGTATTATCGACAACGAGCAGCACTCCTTTTTCTTTGGCGATGCCGGCTACCGCTTCGATATCGCTCACTTTGAGCAGCGGGTTGGTCGGTGTCTCCAGAATAATCGCACGTGTCTGGGGCTGAATCGCCTGCTTGACTGCTTCCAGATCACTGGTATCAACGTACGTCACTTCCAGCCCGAGACGGGTGAAGACGCGTGTAATGACTCGATACGTCCCCCCGTAAACGTCGTCGCCAACCACGAGGTGATCTCCTTTGTTAAACAAAGACAAGATGGTCGATAGCGCCGCCATACCCGAGCCGAAAGCAAAGCCGCGACTACCGCCCTCTACTTCCGCGATATAGGTTTCCAACGCATGTCGGGTCGGATTGCCGGTACGGGAGTACTCAAATCCCTTGTGCTTACCGATCGCTTCTTGCTTATAGGTACTGACCTGGTAAATGGGGACGACAACAGCTCCTGTCTGAGCGTCACCGTCTATTCCACCGTGAATCAACTTTGTTTTTAGCCGCATCTCAGATCCCTCCCTGATAAATTTTTTTACTCAAATAGCGCTCGCTGCTGTCGGGGAAGATGGTCACAATATTCGTCCCCGGCTCTGCCTGTTTTGCTTCTCGCAGAGCAGCTGCCATCGCTGCACCCGAAGAACTGCCCACCAGCAGCCCCTCTTTTGCTGCCAGCTGCTTGACCAAATCAAACGATTCTACATCCTCAATCGTATAAATGGCGTCAAAATACGTCGTATCCATAAATACAGGCAAGAATTCCATACCGATTCCTTCCGCCTTGTGCGGCCCTGGCTCGCCCCCGTTTAGGATCGACCCCTCCGGCTCGACAATGACCGTCTTTACCGCCGGGTTTTTCCCCTTTAGATAGCGAGCTGCCCCCATAAATGTTCCACCTGACCCGGCACCAGCCACGAACACATGCACCTGTCCGTCCATCTGCTCCCAGATCTCCGGGCCAGTCGTCTTGTAGTGTGCCTCGGGATTGGCCGAATTGGCGAATTGCTGTGGTACATACGAATCAGGGATCGTGGCAGCCAGTTCCTTGGCTTTTGCAATAGCCCCTTTGATACCCTGCTCCGTAGGCGTATTGACTACTTCCGCTCCCAGCGCACGCATCAGTTCCTGTTTTTCTTCGGAAAACTTCTCGGGCACACAGAAAATGACCCGATAGCCGGTGCCAACCGCTGCAAGCGCCACCCCAATGCCGGTATTGCCCGCAGTCGGTTCAATAATTGTGCCGCCTGGCTTCAGTTCACCGCTCTCCTCTGCAGCACGAATCAATTCCAATCCCAAACGGTCCTTCACACTGCCGCCAGGGTTGTAAAACTCCAGCTTGGCAAACAGCCGGACTCCTTCGGGAAGTGGAAACTGAGTTAGTTCCACAATGGGAGTGTTCCCGATCAGTTCTTTTACATTGCGATAGACATTCACTTCTTTATCCCTCGTTTCCCATGATGAAAGGTAGTACAACTCCGCTAATCGGACAACAGGCAGGTTGATCTGTCTCCGCTTCTTCCTTTAATGCTATACGATTGGCCGCAAACTGTCCACATACGGACTTGCAGTGAGCAAAGTGCACGAAGCCGTGGATTTCTGAGGTCAACACGAGTATAATAAAGGTATGTAAGACAACAAAATGGCTGATCCCCTTTTCTGTGTGCTCCTCTTGCGAGTGACAGAAGGGGTTCCATACAAAAAAGGAGTGATCGAACATGACCATTATGGATCAAGTGGAAGAAGTATTGGATAAACTTCGTCCGTTCCTGCAGCGCGATGGTGGTGACGTCGAGCTGGTCGATGTGGAAGACGGAATCGTTAAACTGCGCCTTATGGGAGCATGCGGCAGCTGCCCTTCCTCCACCATCACCCTGAAAGCGGGTATCGAGCGGGCGCTGTTTGAAGAAGTACCTGGCGTCAAAGAAGTCCAACAAGTATTTTAAACCATCATACTCAGTATGTGTCAAAACCCCTTTTTCCTATGGCGAAGAAGGGGTTTTCCTTTTTCCTCCGTCTCCTTGGCTCCATTGTTCATCGGGTCTGTCCTGTACGCTCCGCTCCAAAAAGGAAAGGACGCGTTCCGTATATTCCTCCGGGTATGCGGCATAACTGCGTACGTGGCCGGTGCCGGGAACAAGCCACATCTCAGCACACGGATGGTTGATCGTCTCCAGCAGCCGACAGCTATCCTGAAAGGGCACCGTCTCGTCACCCGTCCCGTGAATCAAAAGGACAGGTCGAGGAGCTAGTCCCGCTGCTGAGCGATACGGCTGGACGCTGCGTGGGTTGGCGCGCAGCAGCAGCGGAATCAGTGTGAGAATAATCATGTTGAACGGAAAGTGAGGCAACCCCGTCCAGTGCGGCAGGTTTTCCTGCAGATAGTCCCAAAGGGAGTAGAAAGGAGAATCAGCTACCACTGCTTTGACCCGATGATCCACTCCCGCAACCAGCAGAGACGTAGCCGCTCCCATAGAAAACCCAATGAGCGCGATCTGCTGCTGCGGATAGTGATGGCTGACATAATCAATCGCCCCGAGCAGATCGCGCTGTTCATACAATCCTACCGTTGTTACTTCTCCTTCCGACAAACCGGCATTGCGGAAATCAAACATGAGGATGTCGTATCCCTTCGCCAAAAGCCTGCTGGCCAGAGAAAGCGCAGGCAGATGCGGCTCCAATCTATTCTGTCCATATCCATGGGCGAAGATCAGTGTGCAGCCGTTGTTTTTCACACCATTGTCATCTGCGCTGATATACCAACCACTCAGCAAAATCTTGTGATCTTGACTGGGAAAGAGAACCGTCTGATAGCTGGCCATACCGAACCTTTCCGGCTCCATACTGATTGGTTTGCGAGGCGGATGCGTCAGTCTCCAGCCGACGGTAAGTGCAATTCCGATCACCGCTCCCGCTCCCAGTACCAAGACGACTGCTGCTGCACTTATGAGCACCCAAACCATCACTGTTGTTGAACCCCTTCCTCCATACACTAGCCCGTCTTCGCTGCTGTCGCGGCCTCAACTGTTCCTTCTGCTTTCCTCCCTCGCCACAGCCAGTCGATGGGACGGATCCGGACGCCAAAGCGTTCTTCTATCACCGACGGAAAGTCGCGTACTGCATCTCCTAGCGTGAGCAGTTCTTCATCCAACTGTTCCTGCCATTCGTGATCATCCCATTGTTCTCGTCCCTGCAGATCAAGCCGATCATACATCTCAGCATACCGCAAAAAACGCCCCGGGAACAGCAGCAGTGCATAAATCACAGCATATTCTGCCTCCTGAAGAGCAGATACACTGTTGTACCCTTCCAGAAACGAACTCACTCGCTCCGGATGCCATCCATGCAAGCGAATATCCGCTTTCAGCCATTGTCCGATGTCACGAGTCCGCATGTCAAAAACCCAAGCGTATTGACCGGACACGAAGCGGGATCCGTCCTCATCAAACAGGACAAACCCGTGATCAAAGTTTTGGTAGGCCACTCTACCGTATTTGACCGTCTCTTTCGCTACTTTTTGATAACCGCAGTCGTTTAAATACTGGATCGCCGTGTCGCCCAGGTGGTGAACATACGTATACGTCGTTAGCAGGTGTTCATCAATCGGTGTAATCTCCCTGCCGTTTTCTTCAATCTGGTCCCGATAGGATTCGTAACGACGCAATCGTTTTCTCCACATCGAGGGCCATCCCCCCAACGAACGAAACTGCGGGAAAAATAACTCCCCTTTCACTGTGGCCGTCGCCTGATGAAACTCAGCAATCGTTTGACCGGTAACAAAAGGGAGATTATCAGGGGTTGCCTCTCGAACCGCTGGCTGTACATAATACAGATCTCCTCCATTTTGCACGTGCCGCTTGCCGAGCAGGGTCTCGGAAAACGACAGCGGACGGAGGTTGGGGACTGCTTCCACATGGCGGCTTACGAGCTCAATCAGTCTCTGTTTCTGCCGATAGGCGGCAGGACATGAGTATAAATAGTATAGACCGCGATCCGTTTGTAAAACAGTCTGCGCTCCCCTTTGCTGTTGATCGTAGATGGTAATCCCGAATTCATCTTGAAGGATTGTCCGTATGCGCTCCATCACTCTTTCCTCCCTTCAACACCTGCACATGCTAAGGTATTGTATGTAGGAGAGTCGGGATAGGTGCCTATACAAACGTCGTACATTTTTTTGGTATCCATATCGGATTGGGATAGCGTGACCGATGTTCGGCAGATAATAGTGCTTGTACCGCTGAGGAGGAAGGAGACTGGTCAGATTGAACGCTGCGACAATCAACGGTGGTGACGTGTACCGCAACGCGATTCAACTCCTGCAGCAGCGCGGTGTACAGCTTGAGGATATTGCCGAATTGGTCATGTTTTTGCAAAAAGACTACATCCCTGATCTGGAACGGCAGACCTGTCTGGACAGTGTGCAGGCTGTTCTGCAGAAGCGCGAAGTACAAAATGCCTTGCTAACCGGTATTCAGTTAGACATGCTGGCCGAACAAAACCGGTTGATCTCTCCGCTGCAGGAGATGATGATGCGGGATGAACCCTTGTATGGTGTAGATGAGGTCATGTCTTTAGCTATTCTCAACATTTACGGAAGTATCGGGTTAACCAATTACGGCTACATCGACAAGTTGAAGTACGGTATCCTGGAACGCTTAAACGACAAGCAGTATGGTGTCCATACCTTTTTGGATGACCTCGTCGGTGCAATCGCCGCGGCAGCGTCAAGTCGGATCGCCCACAATTACTATGAGCGGGAAGAAGAACGGCAGCACATGAAAGAGCGTTTCAATCAAACCGTGAAATGAGGACAAGCTGCTCCGTACCTCTCACTTCGTCCACCAGCTCCATAGATCGGAAGCGGTGTAGGTTGGCCGAACCGGATGCTCGTGCGCATCATCGATGGTAGAGAAACCGGTCAACACCAGCAGACTGTCCATGCCGCTGTTGGCAGCCGCCTCAATATCCGTATGCAGGTTGTCGCCGACCACTAACGTCCGCTCCCGCTTTGTTCCTAATCGCTGCAACGCGAAGTCAACAACCCACTTGTTCGGCTTGCCGATCACAATCGGTTCTACGCCAGAGGCGACACGTATGGCTGCCACTAGTGATCCGTTGCCTGGGGCCAACCCCCTCTCAGTCGGCAGGGCGGCATCGCCATTGGTCGCCACGAATAGCGCCCCTTGCCGGATCGCACGGGAGGCGACCGCCAGTTTATCATAGCTGAATGTACGATCGATGCCGATGACGACGGCTTGGGGCTGCTGATCATCCACGACGAAGTCAGCCTGCTCCAACGCCGTGCGCAGCCCTGCTTCACCGATGATATACAGAGGGGTGCCTGGCGCCAACCGCTGCCGCAGAAAAGCAGCAGTGGCCAAGCTAGAAGTGTACACCTCTTTTTCCGTTGTCGGCAGCCCCATGGCGGTTAGCCGCTCAGCGATCACCTGCGGAGTCGCCGAGGAGTTATTGGTCAGATAGAGAAAGGGAATCTGTTCCCGCTTCAGGGCCTGTACAAATCGGACTGCTTCTGGAATCACCTGGCTGCCCCGATAAATCGTCCCGTCAAGATCAAGCAAAAAGGCTTCGTATTGTTTCATCGCACCCACCTATCTTCTCCTTTTTTCGATAAAAAGAAAAAGCCACTCTGAGCGAGTGGATCCTAATCCTATCCTGACAGGTCAGCCGGACCTGTCTTTGATCCGGTAGACACAATTGTCTCCCCCTTTGGCCATGCAGGACGTCTGTTCCACCTCAGCGTCGAGGACGCGGCGAAACAGGGAAAGCTCGCAGTTGCAAGCATGGTGAAACTGCCTAGCAACCTGGGAGATCGGACAATTGTATTCTTTCAGGTAATACGTGCCGTTCTTGTCGTCATGTTCCCATTCCACCATGTAGCCTTTCTGGTTTTGCAGTTCTGCCAGAGCGGCAACTCGCTGTTTCAGGTCTCCTTGGACATACGTGCGGTAGTTTTGTTCCAGGCGATCCTCGCGACGGCGGAACAGTTTCTCCACTTTGTCCGGCCCGTCTACGTCCTGCAGATCGTGCAGGAAATCCAGCGTCAAATCATGGTAGTTGCGCGGAAACAATTCATCCGCTTCTTCGGAGAGGGAATACACGTTGGTCGGTCTCCCCATCGCCTGTCGTACGAGCGAAGATTTGATCAGGTTGTCCCTTTCAAGGGTATTCAAATGGCGGCGTACAGCCATTTCCGTAATCCCGAGTTCAATCGCCATATCACTCACAGGGAGTGGTCCCTTTGTTTTTAACATATGCAAGATTTGGTTACGAGTGGACGTCTGTTCAGTACTCACGATCCATCACCACCCTTCTACATGCTATTTTACCCTATCATCTCCCTTTAGTAAACTAAAGATAGATTTTTGTTTATAAAATCCGTTTTTGCCTAAAAACTCCCCTTGGGACTACCGGTTTAGAATAACTCCTGCTTGATATACTGCCTAACTGCCGACGAAAACCGGGCAAGCGAATCGAGTGAGACACGTACCAGCCGGATCATTTCCAGTTGTGGTACGTCCGTATAATTGTGTACCAGCTCTTTTCGAAAGGCAACAAGCTCAGTAAGTACAGCAGCGGATTGATCATCAAGCACTCGTTCGTCCCGCAAAATTTCCACGATGTCCGTATAGCTGCCCGGATCGCGCATGATAAATCCGTCAATCAAAGCATTGCCCGTATCCACAATCGCTTCAATCGTCGTGTGCAGTGCCCGCTCAATCGCAGCAACCACAGTTTGATCTGACAAAATATCAGCGTCCGGCGCGTTGATCAACGTACGCAGCAGCCGAAGTCTTTCCTCCAGGTGCAAAAGCACGCTTTCGATCCGATCTGTATTGAGATTGTACATGCAGCATTCACCCGCTTGTTATTTTTTCATCTGATCGCGTTTCTTTTTTGACGCCCGCTTGGCGTATAGAAGCGTGCCGACAAATGTCAGGATCAATACGATCAGTACTAATTCTCCCTGCATGAGATATTCTCGATCCACACCCTTCACCCCATTTCCGTATCAAGTATATCAGAAACCTTATGAGAGCCGTTAGAAAAGGGGTGCGAAAACAAAAACAAGCTTCCCTGTCCGATCAGGCAGACAGAAGGAAGCTTGGTAAAAGAACAGTTGACGCCCTGCCTCACCGGCAAGGGATCAATGTAGGTGGTTTCTGTATGATGAAATGGACTATTCCGTGCCAACTGCCATCTCTTGAAACGGCTTCTGCGGCTTGGAGAACAGGAATCCCTGTCCATATGCAACGTTTTTCCGGATCAGTACAGCAGCCTCCGCCTCTGTCTCGATTCCCTCCGCCACTACCCCGCAGCCGATTCGTTCAGCGATCAGCAGGAGAGCCTGCAGGACGGAATCTTTGATCTCATGCTGATCAATCCCCTGGATGATGGACCGATCAACCTTGATAAACTCGGGCAATAGTTCAGAAATCATATGTAAACTGGAGTAGCCGGCACCCGTGTCGTCAACGGCAAAGCGGAAACCTGCCTTGCGAAATGCAGCTAATGCCTGAAAGAAGGACGGATAGTCATCCACTGCATGCCGCTCCGTTATCTCCAGCACAATCTGACTGGGTGAAATCCTGGGGAAACGCTTCATCTGCTGCATCACCTGCTGGTAAAACAGGCTGCTGCACAAGCTGGGAACAGTCACATTGATAAAAATAGGACTCTTGTTCTGCTTGTTCTCCACTTCGCTCAGAGCCTTCTGAATGACAAGCAATTCCAAAGGGATCAGCATCCCCGCAAGATGGGCAAAATGAAAAAGCTGCTGCGGCTGGTTGTATAAGGTCTCCTTCGGCCCGCGTGTCAGGATTTCCCACCCCTCCACCTCACCCGTAGAGAGTGAGATAATCGGTTGGGCCAACACCTGAATATCCTCTTCTTCAATAATCCGGCGGATATCTGCACGGTAATTGCCCAGATGGGTATGAACAGCTTGCTTGGCCAGCGACTGAACATCTCGCATCGCGGATGTAAACGACTCGTAGGAATCTTGCCTGTTGAGGTCGATCCTGGTTGATGCCGAAGATAAGGTGATCCCGACGTCGAGAAAAGCTGCCGCGCGAATATTGAGCTCCCGCTCCACTTCATGGCGGATCTGGTCGGTTCGCTCTTGCAGCCAGTCAGAGCAGAACTCCTCGTGCCGATCGCGAAGCAGAATGAAGTAATCGTCTAGATCATATCGCTGCAGGACAAACAGATCTTCATCTGCGACGCATCTGCGCACCACATCGGCAAATACCTCAGCGACCGTCTCCTCTGTCTGCAACACCACATGAGGAGGATACACGGCTTTTACTTCTCCATACTGCTGCACATGAAAAAATAGCAGTGCGCAGCGTTCGCCCGTTTTGCAGCACTCATCAATCCGTTCCAGTACGACATCTCGCAAAGAAAAGTGAGGGGGAAACAATTTGAGTGCGCGAGATGGGTAAAGCAGTTGAATCAACATTTTCAGCTTGTCCCAACCCCTGTGTGTCCTTGGATACACTGCAGCCCCTCCTACTATTCTGTTGATCACCCTACTCCTCATCTATCGACGATAAGTACAGGAGTTGATTCCCATTGCTACTGCTATATTAGTAAAATTAATGGGAACATTCAACTTCAATATGAAAAGTAACCAACTATGCTACAATGGATAAGGAAATAAAGCATCGAACGCAGAAAAAGGAGGGTCTGATGGACAGGGAATTGGCGTTAGAGGTGGTACGGGTCACAGAGATGGCGGCCCTTGCATCCGCCCAGTGGCTCGGACGTGGCAAAAAAAATGAAGCAGACGGCGCAGCAACAAATGCGATGCGGACGATGTTTGATACCATTGCGATGCGCGGCACGGTCGTCATTGGTGAAGGCGAGCTGGATGAAGCGCCGATGCTATACATAGGAGAGCAAGTAGGCAGTGCAGGGGCGAGCGGTCCGGAAGTGGATGTTGCGGTCGATCCTCTGGAAGGTACAACCATTGTAGCCAAGGGACACGCAAATGCCATGTCTGTCCTTGCGATTGGCGATCGAGGGACGCTGTTGCATGCTCCTGACATGTACATGAGAAAAATGGTAGTGGGCCCTCGTGCTGCCGGAAAGATCAACCTGGACGATCCGATCGACACGATGATTGAAGTGGTGGCTGAAGCAAACCATAAACGGGTGCAAGACGTTACCGTGATCATCCAGGAACGTGAACGACATCAACACATCATTGAAGCTGTCCGGGACAAAGGGGCACGCGTAAAACTGTTCGGGGACGGCGATGTGGCAGCCGCAATCGCCGCCTGCATGCCGAATACAGGCATTGATCTCTTTCTCGGCATTGGCGGGGCGCCCGAAGGGGTCATCAGCGCCGCTGCAGTCAAGTGTCTGGGCGGCGATATGCAATCACAGCTGAAGCCGCAAAACGAGCGAGAGCGGCAACGCTGCGTGCAAATGGGGGTTACCAATCCGGAACAAGTATTGGCATTGTCCGACCTTGTTGGCGGAGATGATGCGATTTTTGCCGCTACCGGGGTGTCAGACGGCGAGCTGCTGCAAGGTGTTCGCTATCTCGGCGACAACCTGGCGGAGACCCATTCGCTGGTGATGCGCGCCAAAACCAAGACGATCCGCTTCATCCGTGCGGTGCATAACCTTGAGCATAAACCTCATTTTGTGAAGGAAGCAGGTGGGATAGATGTCTGACGATTTGTTTTACCTCTACGACGAGACAGAGGATACCAGCACTCGCTTTGTCAGCTTTATTGGAGAAACCAGCCGCTTTGATCTGGCGATTACGACAACCAACCGCTTTTATGGCAAAAAACTGGTCATCAACATCCAAAATGGTCGCAGTGCGATCATTGGCGAAGATGATCTGAATGAAGAAGGTTATCTGGAGTACGCTTTTCAGCTTACCGAAGCAGAAGCGGAAGAGTTAAAGACGTTTTTGCTGCGCATCGTGTAAATCGAGAAAGCCGTCAGGGGAAAAGACTCCCTGACGGCTCTTTGCTTTGTACGCACAGAGTGGGGGGCGCAAAGAGAAAAACAGGCGAGCTCCGCTCGTGCCAGTGCCTGCGGGGAAGCCGGGATGGCCGTCTCCGCTCCAACAAAGCGGTACGGCGGCCAAAAGCCCTCAAGGGGCGAGGGGAATTCAAGGGAAGCGTTGTCTGCTTCGACAAATAACGGAGAGCTATGCCCCAGACTTTGTGGATGGGAACACCGGTTGCAACGCCCATTTTTCTCGGGACAAATCGCCTGTGTCATCCGCCCACCGTATACTACTGTGGAACAAAAAACACAGAGTGAGGAGCGTCGAGAAGTGAGTATGCAACCGTATCATCCCTATCCGCATGCAAAGCCGGTTCCTCAGGCTGCCCCTGCTTATGCCCAAGCTGTTCCAGCTTATGCTCAAGCTGTTCCAGCTTATCCGCAAGCAGCGGGCTTTCAGCCTCAGCCGGTACCGGCTTACCCTTATCAAGCCGTACCGGTCCAGTTTCGGCGGCGCAGAGATCGCTTTGACAGTCCGGAAGACATCGCACGATTTTTGCTGCCTTTTGTGATTCTATCTCCTTTTCTGTATTCTTCGCCGTACCAATATTACCCCTACGCGCCTTATACGCCGTATGCGCCCTACTACTCGCCGTACACACCCTACACACCGTATTCCCCGTACTCCTTTTACCGTCAGACCGCTGGTTCTGAGTACCCGCAGGTGGACGGCGAGTCCGGTCTGCCATTCAACGAACAGTAGCAAAAAAAGCATTCCCCTGATTTATTGGAAAAAGTGAAGTGCACCCCTTAAAGTAGACATTGGAAAAACCCCTAGGGAAAACCGATGTTACTTTAGGGGGTGTATTCTTTATGGCATTCAAAGGGCAAAAGTTCAAGCATTATCCAGAATCACTCAAGATGGAAGCAGTCCGTCTACATGTGGAAGAAGGCTGGAGCTACAGAAAGATTGCGGATCATATGGAAGTTCAGGACAAGGATCGTGTTAAGGTTTGGATGAGAAAGTATCGTGAGGATGGGCAGGCTGCATTCGAGGATAGACGAGGCAATCCACACAAGGTGGAAACGGAGCAAGAGCGAGAAATTAGACGTTTGCAATTAGAGGTAGATGTCCTAAAAAAGTGGTTACAAATCTTGAATCGGGAGGGTTGCAAAACCGACACCTCGTTGTCGATGAACTGAAGGATAAGCAGAGCGTTAAGGAACTTTGTGCTTATTTAAGAATAAGCAGAAGCGGTTATTATG
Source organism: Brevibacillus humidisoli (assembly GCF_020923435.1). Taxonomy (NCBI): domain Bacteria; kingdom Bacillati; phylum Bacillota; class Bacilli; order Caryophanales; family Paenibacillaceae; genus Brevibacillus; species Brevibacillus humidisoli. Next base: position 3,409,947 of record NZ_CP087263.1, read on the forward strand.
CCTATCTGAAGCGTAAAACGAAGAATCCAGACGGAGAACTGAAACGCAGGATCATGGCGATCTACGAGCAACGGAATAAGACTGTAGGCTACCGGCGTATTCAAGACGAGTTATGCCGTCAGTATCAAATGATCGTCAATCATAAGAAGGTTCTGCGTCTTATGCAAGAGCTAGGCATAAAAGCAATTATTCGTCGTAAGTATGTCCATCGTACAACTCGTGAAGCAGCGTTATCGGACGGAAGGATTGCTGAGAATTTGCTGCAACGGGATTTTACGGCAAGTGCTCCTAATTGTAAGTGGGTAACAGATGTAACTCAGTATCGAGTACTTGACGACAGGATTTACTTATCCACAATCATGGATTTGTGGAACGGAGAAATTATTGCGTACCACATAAGCAGTCGCAATGACAATCCACTTGTTTTGGAGACGTTTAGGAAGGTGTTCTTGTTATGACAATGCCGCTATGGAGAGCTTCTTTTCTCATCTCAAGACAGAAGCACTCTATCCTTATGATATACGAAGTATTGAAGAGGCACAAAGGCGAATTGAGGAATATATCGACTTTTATAACAATAACCGCGCTCAAAGAAAACTAAACAAGCTGGCACCTGTCGAATACAGGAACCAGCTTGCTGCCTAGGGCTTTTTTTCAATGTCCACTAAATGGGGTCTTGACCACGCGGAAAGGTGCTTTTTATTTTTACCCTTGCGGATCTTTCTTGACAGATCCTCCTGTCATGACTTGCTCGCGCTGCGGCTGTCCGTTTGATTTAGGAGACGATTGGCGTGGCTTGCTCCCATCCTGTCCCGAGTCTTTGCGATCCTGGTGCCGTCCATGGCGGGAAGAGCGGGAGACTTTATCTCCGCGCTCCGACCGGGAACGGTAATGGCGTCCCCGATCCCCGCGTCCATTGGATCGCTGTTGACCCTGTGGGCGATTGGACTGTTGTTCCTGGTGGCTCGACTCTGCTTCCGCCCCATTGGGATGCTTCTCCTGGCTGACGGCAGCCGGTTTCCGCTCTCCGTCAGTCGAAGAGGCGAGGCGCCGAAGCACGAAATAGGCACAGCCAAAGTTGCAGAATTCGTGCAAATACTCATCAAGAGAAGCGATCTTTTGTTCAAACGGAACTTTCCGGTTCACATTATCATAGAAACCCCGCAGGCGAAGTTGACCATATCCCCAATCGCCAACGATGTAGTCGTATTTGTCCAGGATATCACTGTAGCGTTCCTTAAAGATCTCCGGGTTCCAACCACCTCGATGTTCCTCGACCAGTTCAAATGTTCCAGCTTGGGTGCGGATCAAAGCGCGTTTCCTCCCTTTTCGAGTCCATCTGATCCCATCTTACCACATTTTTCGAAGCGGGACATAATATTCCCACGGAAAACGCTCTGCAGGCTTGGGCACCCTACCTGCAGGAGGTGTAAACATGACGAAAAGATGGCTGTATGGGATGATCGCCAGTTTTGCCCTGCTCGTTTCGGCATGCGGAGCTGGAAACAATGCGGCTCCCGATTATACCAATAACTATGGGACAACTGCTTATCCTGCTCCAAATGGCTACGGTGGTACAGCCAGTCCGACCAATCCGGCAGGAGAAGCAGACACCAACGGTCCTGCGGCCTTGCGAAACGGACAGACGTATCAGTCGCTCTACAAGGCAGCAGGAGTGCGCACGACAGGTATCCGCGGAACAGGTGGCGCAGCCAGAGGGGGCAACAATGGAACGACCAACATGACGCGGATGGGTTATGTACAGGTGGACGGCAACTCCCTGCGCAACGGCACCATGAACAGTGTGTATGTTGATCGCGACGCGCTGGCACAAGTGGTCGGAAATGTGACAGCCGGTGTGCCCGGTGTCAACACGTCATCAGTGCTGGTCTCGGATGAAGAAATCTTCGTCGGGTTGGAGCTCGCCGATAACAACCGGCAGCGGGCAGCCTCTATCAAGAAAAAAGCCAAGATGAACGCCTGGTCCGTCTCACCGCGATACTTCAAGGTGTATATTACCGACAAAAGAGATACCATTCGTGAAATGGCCCGCATTGCCAGTCGTTCCGCAAACGTCAATGTAGCAGGATTCAACGAAGACCGCAGGATCGACGACTTGATCCATCGCTTCGGTGGTTTGACCGATGGGGAAGATTGGCCCCGTAGATCAGGCATGACGACGGAGATGCGTGATCAAATGGACATTGGCGACACGATGGAAGGCCAGATGACCCAACAAAACCGGAAGCGCTGATCTGTCTTCCGTCTATACGGTATGATAAATCCCCTACGTCCACCTGATGGCGGAAATAGGGGATTCTCTTCTCATGGGCCGGTTCAAGATTTGGCGGCAATTGCCTCCTTTGCCGCATTCGCCTGTTCATGTGCATGGTAGGAGCTGCGGACCAACGGACCAGCCTCTACATGCTGAAAACCACGTTTCATCCCTTCTTCTTTCAACATGGCAAACTCATCAGGGTGGTAGTACTTTTCTACGGTCAGATGTTTTCTCGTTGGCTGCAGATATTGGCCAATCGTCATAATGTTCACGTCAACTGCTCTCAGATCGTCCATCGTTTCCAAAATCTCGTCGACGGTCTCTCCTACCCCGATCATTAGGCTGGATTTGGTCGGAATGGATGGCTGCATCTCTTTTGCCCGCTTGAGCAGTTCGATCGTGCGGTCGTACTTGGCCCTTGCACGTACCCGATCGGACAAGCGACGCACCGCTTCAATGTTATGGTTCAGCACGTCCGGCTTGGCATCCATCACCATTTGCAGCGCATCCCAGTTGCCGAGAAAGTCAGGGATCAACACTTCCACTGTGGAAAACGGCAAACGTCGACGAATAGCCTGGATAGTGGCGACGAATACGGCGGCCCCCCCATCAGACAGATCATCGCGGGCAACCGAGGTAACGACCACGTGGCGCAGACCCATTTGTTCAGCAGCTTCCGCTACACGCTCCGGCTCCGCGAGGTCCAACTCAGTAGGCAGACCGGTCTTGACGGCACAAAAACGGCAGGCACGGGTACAGATGTCCCCTAGTATCATGAAAGTCGCTGTGCGATTGGCCCAGCACTCGTGGATGTTTGGACATTTGGCTTCTTCACAGACTGTATGCAGCGTTTTGCCCCGCATCGTTTGTTTCAGTTCGTTAAAGTTGGCTAACTTTTCACCAGTAACCAGATTGATCTTGAGCCATTCCGGTTTTCGTTGGGTCATGTCAGGGCTCACTCCCTCATCTCATACTATCCCACACACGATGTCCTGACTGCTCTCAATGCCAGAAGCATGTTCAGGACGCTCTCCCCCATTATAGAGTAAGAAAAATACCCGGGGCAATACCAAGGGCTGCTCCGTGTAGCGGGCAGTGAATCGCATATGCCTGTATGTTTGCCTTGCAGATCGCTTGAGAAGCACAGCAGCAGCGTGTATAAACATCCATTTATGTGCAACCACTTGGATGGTCTGTATACAATCGCTATACTAAGAGAAGCTTGATACTACCATCATCCTGAGACGTGTTTTCCGGCCGATGTTTCTGTTGCCGCGCAGTTTTTGCAGCGCCTCTCATACATACCACAGCTGCCAATAACAAGGAGGAATAGGGATGGAACAAGTGATTGACATACGCGGACACATCATCCGTGACGACATTTTGAAAAAAATCGATGCTTCCGTCGTACAGTACAACGGTCGCTACCGTGTGCTGCAACTGGAGGTAGGGGATCAGGTGGATGATGAATCAACAGCCAGAGTGGTGCTAGACCTGCCTGAAGATAAGATCGACCTAATCCTGAATGAACTGGTAAACCTGGGCTGCAACATCCCTCGTGCCGAGGAGATGGCAGTCTTGAAACCAGCGGAAAAGGACAAAACGGTGCCCGACGATTTTTACTCGACAACCAACCATCCGACAGAGGTCTATCTAAACGGCAAGTGGGTCAGGGTAAAATATCAGCGAATGGACGCTTGTCTCGTCGTCAAAGGGGACGAGGTGCACTGCGTGAAGCTGCGCGACATTCAAAAAGGTGACCTGATCGTTTGCGGCAGCAACGGTGTGCGTCTGGTCCTCCCGCCTACTGATGAGAAAAACGGTGAGTTTGCCTTTATGAACAACGAAGTCAGTTCCGAGCGGCGAGTGGAAGTCGTCGTCAAACGGCTGGCCGAAGAGATGCGCGAGATTCGTCAGAGAAACGGCAAGATTGTGTTTGTAGCAGGCCCTGTCGTGATTCACACGGGTGGTGGAGAAGCTTTTCAAAGCCTGATCCGCAACGGATATGTAAACGCGTTGTTGTCGGGGAACGCCCTGGCCGTACACGACATCGAACGGTCCCTGTTTGGCACTTCCCTGGGTGTCAATCTGGATACCGGTTCCGTCGTGCGCGGCGGGCATAAAAACCACATGCGAGCGATCAATGCAATCAACCGCTCCGGCTCCATCGCGGAAGCCGTGGCAGACGGGACGCTGCAGGGCGGGATCATGTACGAATGCGTTAAAAACAGCGTCCCCTTTGTCCTGGCCGGCTCCATTCGCGACGATGGCCCGCTGCCGGACACACTGATGGATCTGATCGAAGCGCAGGCTCAATACGCTGAGCAAGTGGCAGAAGCCGAATTGGTGATCATGCTCTCTACCATGCTGCACGCGATCGGGACAGGCAACATGATGCCTAGTTGGATCAAGACCGTTTGTGTCGACATTAATCCGGCAGTTGTCACTAAACTCATGGATCGCGGATCAGCGCAAACCGTCGGTGTCGTCACCGATGTCGGTCTGTTCCTTACGATGTTGGAAAAGCAGCTCTCCTAGCATGTGATCCTCCTCTCAGGGCCATGCATGGATCTTGTGCCGTTCCATGCCGCTGATCATCGGCTGCAGATAATCAAGTTCGCGCCGATGGCAGCTAAATAAAAAAACTTGGTGGGATTCCGCCAGTTCAAGCAGACAGTACAGCGCCGCCTCGAGCCGCTCCTGATCGTAATGGATGAAGTGATCGTCCAGAAAAATGGGCAGCGGCTCCCGTTCGGCGCTAACTTTTTGCAGCAGCGCAATCCGCTGAGCAAAGTAGAGCTGATCCTGTGTTCCAGAGGAAAAGTTGCTCTGCTCGACGATGTTGCGCCGCTCCGGCTCAACGACACGTATGGCGAAGTCCTGCAGGGGATCAAGACGCACATCCTGGTAGCGACCGCCGGTTAGTTGTTTGACTACCCTCGACGCTGTTTGATTCATCTGCGGAGAGATGTCGGTTCGCCACTCCTCCATCGCCTCCTCCAATGCCGACTTGGCAAGGATCAGCGCATCCCTGCGCAGCCGCACCTCTTCCCACTTTTCTTTTACATCATCGTATCTACTCTTTGCTTTTGCCAAAGCCACTTCACCGCGCTGGCCGATCTCGCCGCGCGCCTGTGCGATCTTTTCTCGCAAGGTTGTGATCGCTTCGTCCCGTTCCGCTCGCTCTGCTTCCGCCTCTCTTCGCTGCTGCTCCAACTCCTTTTGCCGGCTTAACAGGATATCGCGGATCTCCATCCTCCAGCGCTCCAAGATCTCCGTCTGCTTCTGTTCCAATTTCGCCAACCGGCTCGCTCGTGCAGCCCTGCGCTTCTGGTCATCCAGTTCTTCCTGCAGCCGCTGCTGCTGGGCACGAGAGCGCTGTTCCCATTCGGCGTGTTCACTCAATACCAGTGCTGCCGCCTGTTCAAACGGGAGATGAGGAGGGACGCCCCACTCCAGCATCTGTTTCTCCAGCCGCATCTGAATCCGCTTCCGCTCTGCAGCCTCTTTCTCACTTAGTTGGTGTTCATGGATTTGGATCAGCCACTTTTCGCGCATGGCCAGAAAAGCTTCCCACTCCGACAGATTCCACTCGCCCAGCAGTTGCCGAAGCGATGCCTGGCACTTTCTCAGTTCCTGCTGCTTGCCGACTAGTTCCTCCTCCAGCTCATACAGCCTGGCTTCCAGCCTGCTCGTTACTTCGTCCTGCCTGGCAAGGGGGGTCTCCGTATCTGCTGAGGAAACCACTGGGGCAGCCTTCTGTCCATTTTGAGACACATACCAGCCAACTAAGCCCGCCAGTGCTGTCAACACCGCAGCAACCACTGCGGCCGCTTGCTGATCGCTCCACCAGCTAATAATGCCGACAGCTGCGACGCATAAGGACGCCCCATACCACCACCACTTGTGACGGGATGCCTGCCGCTTCCGGGCGAGAGCCGCTCTGTTTTTTCGGCTCAGATAATCCTGTGGCGACGTTTCCATCGGCGACTCTGTTGGCTGTGCAGCCGTAGGCGTCGTTATGCTCGCCTCCCGCTTGGTACGCTCCGTCTCTTCGATCACAGAAGCCAGTCGTTCGCACTCCTTTTCCAAACGCTCCACATTTTTCGCCCATTCCTGCCCGATCAGATAGTCGGACTGCAGTTTGTTGAGATCAACTTCTGGATCGCTTGCCACCTGCCGTTCATCATATACGGACAGTGCGTACCAATCTTTCAACCACTGCTGCCACGCCGCTTCATCAATCCCGGCAAATGACAAATAGCGGTCCGCTGCCTCAGAATGGCTTGTGCGCGACTTATCTACATTGGATTGCCGCCATTGTGCGATCTCTTGCTCCAATGCGTGAAGCTGCTCAGCAGTCTGATGGTGCAGTACACGTTCCTGCTGCTCATCTGACGCGGATTCCGCCCAGCCAGTTATCTGAGCTGCAGTCGTGGTCTCAAAACTCTGCTGCCATTTCTCCTGCCACGCTGCTTCCGCCTGTTTGATCCGTTCCATCTTCGCCTCGATCTGTATCCGGGCGGTCTGTTCACTATTCAATTCGTCCTGCCATACTGCGAGAGAGCGGGTCAAATGCTGGACAGATTGCCATGACGCCTCAGCGTCTTCCAGTTCCGACCGCGCCTGTTCCAGCTGACCTGACAATTTGCCGATGAGCGTACTGCCTGCACTCTCCTTGCGGCCGACGACACTGATCTCCTGCTCCAGAGCGGCCAAAAGGGCATTGACCAGCGGATCCGCTTCATTGTCATTGACCAGTGTGGGGAGCAGATGACGGGCAGCATGAACCGGGCCTCCCCGCACCCAGGTTACGTCGGCAAACAAGGTGCGGGTGAGGCCGAGGTGGCGCTCCAGAAAATTGTATTCTTTACGCCGATCCTCCTGGTACAACAGCGTAATCTCCGTCAATTCCGGTTCCCGAAACAGTCTCGCCTGCTCTCGCTCTTTCTCGTGGCAGCGATGGAGACGAAAGGACTGCCCGTCAAGCTGATAGCGGATGATGGTCTCATACGGGCCTCGGTCCCAGGGATAGTAGCGCTCGTATTCGTCCAGGTAGCGGGTGACCCGCAGGTAGTCTCGCTTCATTCCATAAAGTGCAGCAAACAGGGCGTGCAGCAGTGTCGACTTGCCCGCTTCGTTAGGGGCGACAAACAAGTTGAGTCCGGGTACGAATGAAAAGGTTGTATCCCGCCATCGGCCAAAGCCGCCGACATGCAATTCGTCAATGATCACCTCAGCATCCCCCCGATCTGTCTCAGCGCTTCTCGTCGAGCCGTCTGGGCGATCAGCCGCTCCCGCGGATCATCACTTCGTTCGGCCTGTTCTGCCAACTTTTCCAGCCAGCGAGCAAGGATGCCGCCCTGCTGCAGAAGCTGCTGCTCATCCAGATCCGGCCATGACTTGTCCTCAAAACGGACAAAAAAATAAGAACCGTACTGGGCGTATAGCAAATCGAGCGATGGAACCAAATGACTGGCCCGTTCGCCGACTAACTCGATGAACAAGAGATCATCCTGATGTTCAGATGCAAGTGCCGTCTCCACTCGCTTGAAAATCGCTTCCATGGACTCGGCTCCCTGCAGTTCTACCTCTACTTTGCGTATTCGCCTCGACTGGACAGAGATCGCCTCCAGCGCAACCCTACCCGTCTCATCGAGTTGACCATAGAGCACATGTCTTTCATCGCTTTCCTTGACGGTAAGACCCTCTGGGGTACCGGGATAAGCGGCAAACGGAGAGCCGGTATGCGGATGGAGATAAGTACGAGGCTTATGGATGTGGCCCAGAGCGGCATAATCGACACCTGTCTGAGCCAGCTCAGCCAGCGAGACCGGCGCGTAAGGGTGATGATCGCCATCCTCTCCTACCGTGGCATGCAGAACCATCAGATGGTTTTGGTATCCCGGCAGCTTTCCTGGGAAATCCTGCATAGGGGATTGAGAGACGTGCGTCTGCGGAAATCCCCAACCATAGACTACGCACGACTTTTCGGGGAACTCGTAAGCTCCCCACTCTGGAGTAAAGAAGATGACATTAGAGGACCACTCAAGCGTCCGGTAAAATGAATCTTCCAACCAGGGGTCGTGATTTCCGGGTGCAATACAGACGGGAACCGGTGCCACGCTGGCAAACAAGTCCTGCAGAAAGGAGGCAGTGGCCCGCGTACCCCCATGGTACTCCAGAAGATCGCCAGCGATCAGCCAATAATCGACCTGTCTGGAGAGGACAAGGTCCCGTACTCGTTTCATGGTCTGGCGGAAATCTTGCTGCCTCAGCTCGTATTTCTCTGACAGCGACTTGAGCGGCGCATCGAGATGAACGTCAGCCATATGGATAAAAGAAATCATCAGCGCAACCTCCCATGACAGACACGACCTCGGATGCTACACTTATAGCAGGATAGGACATGCCGAATGTTGCCATCTTTTGTAGCGAACATACTTTCTCTATATGATACATACAAATGGTGTCGTTCGCCAAGTCCCGGTTGCCCGGGAAAACAAAAAAATGCCCAGTCGAAGAAAGGACGATTGCAGATGAGAATTGCCTATTTGGATTGCTTTTCCGGGATCAGCGGTGATATGACGCTCGCAGCACTTGTTGATGCCGGAGCTGATCGGGAAGAGATTGAACGTCAACTGCGAAAACTGCCGCTTGGCAGCTTCCGGATGGAGTGGCGAAACGTAGTGAAAAAAGGGGTTTCCGCCTTAAAAGTAGATGTGATTGATGAAGAGCTTTATCACTACCATGCACAAGAGCACCAACATCATGACCACTCAGCGACACACGAGCATCACGGTCACGATCATGAACACCACCATGACCATGTCCATCAGCATCATCAGCATCATCACGATCACACGCACGAGCACGATCATGGGCATCATCATGATCACACGCATGAGCATGATCATGGGCATCATCATGATCACACGCACGAGCACGATCATGGGCATCAGCACGGGCACCACCATCACCACCATCATGCACACAGAGCGTACCGCGAGATCGTTGAGCTGATTCAGGCCGCCGGATACTCGCCGCGGGTAACGGAGCGGGCTTTGGCCATCTTCCAGGTAATCGGCGCTTCTGAAGCAAAGATCCATAACGTGCCGATCGATACGGTTCACTTCCATGAAGTGGGGGCACTGGACTCCATCGTCGATATCGTCGGGGTGGCACTGGCACTGGAAAACCTCAACATCGACACCGTCTATAGCGGTCCGATCCCAACCGGAAGCGGGTATGTCCGCTGTGACCACGGTTTGTATCCTGTACCGGCACCAGCCACATTGGAAATGTTAAAAAACATTCCGCTTCGTTTCACGACAATCGAAAAAGAGTTAACCACGCCTACTGGTGCGGGAATTGCCGCTGCCCTGGTCAAGCAGTTCGGCCCGCTGCCTGCGATGACAGTGGAATCGATCGGTTATGGTGCAGGAACACGCGATCTGCCTGACCAGCCAAATGTGCTGCGTGTACTGATCGGACAGCCAAATCAATAGTTTCACATCTGCTGCGGTGTTTGGGTGACGGCGATCGCGAGTGCTTCCTGGTAGACCTGTTTTAAGGGGACTCCTGCCCGTTCGGCCAAAGCGGCACAGTGCGCGTATTCCGGGGCTACCTGCACTCGTTCACCACGCAGGTAGCCTAGCTTGACCGTCACTTCTCCCCATCTGGTCTCTACCTGACAAAAGCGGCGTGCCAAACGATGACAGACGACAGGAAAGTAGCGAACACCAAATGTGGTTGTCTCTCGAAACAGCAGCTCTTTCATCACTTCCAGTTGGCTGGCATAGCACATCACCTGGACCATCGTGCCCGGTCGCCCCTTTTTCATTGTCATGGGAAAAAAGGAGACATCATTGGCACCGGCGGCAAAGAGAGCGGACATCGCATAAGCCATCCACTCCGGGCTGGCATCGTCCAGATTCACCTGCAGCAGAAACATCGCTTCATCGACATGTTCTTCCGTGTGATTCCTCTGTTCATGCACGATAGATGGCCCATCGTCTCTCTGACAGAGCAGCAAGCCTACACCATCCGCTTCCACCGCATGCAGCACGGTGCCTGACAGCATATGATCAGTCCGTGCTCCCCATTCCCGGAGCCACAGCAGTGCCAATGGCGAAAAGAGCTCTTCTGCTTGCTGCCACCTGCGCACTTCCCAACCGGTCAACAACGGCAGCCACAGTGCAGGAACGGACAGCGGCACCACCAGCGGCGTCACCGCAACCGAGAGACTCCGACCAATCAGATCGGACAGTGTGTACAGCGCTGCTTCTTCCTCCTGCCAAAACCCCTCCTCCCCCTGTCTCCGATACGGAAGCGAAGCTTCCACAATACGACTGAGCCGCTCTTCATGTGAAGAGGGGCTGCCGTCACCTGCCTTTACCTGCGAGAAGTCCAACTGCTTCCATGCATTCAACAGCCGCTTCAGCGTCAGCGGTCGATCACTATGTATCCAGATCATCATCTCTTTTTAACCTCCCAGCAACGATCCCTCACCAGCATCATACACTATCACTTATGAGGTTGGAAAAAAATATCGGGATTAGTCTGCTAGTTGCTGGCAGAAACTATCTTAGGAAACCAACCCTGGAGGGGAAGACAGATGCGGTTTATCCATCTGATCATCGCATGCAGCCTGTGTATGCCGTTTGCGCCGCTATATGGCGGCGAACGAGCCGAGGCAGCAGCGATGATTTCTGAACCGGCAACGAAACAAACCTCTAAAGGCTCCTCTCTCACGCGGGAGCGAATGGAACTGTTTCAGTGGATGGAAGCCCTATATGGAGTCCCCTGGCACTATCTGGCTGCCATTGACCAGTATGAGCGGACGATCAATAAGAAGCGGAAATCAGCACCTGTGACAGACCGATTGACAGCCATCACCATCCCTCCGGCTGTCTGGTCCGGCTATCTGAATCCGGAGGAGGATGACACAGACGAATCATCCATTTCTTTCTTCGGTGGTATCGGGATTGACGGTTCCGGTGACGGACAGGCAGATCAACAGAACGACATCGACGTGCTGACAGCCATGATCCGTTTCTTATCCGATTTCGGCTATGCCCGTGAAGACTTTCGTATTGGTGTCTGGATGTACTACCGACGCGACCGCGCCGTCAAAACCATCGATCAGTTTGCAGCAGTATACGAGAAATATCAAACGCTCCAATTGGATCAGCATGCTTTCCCCATCCCCAGACGATACACCTATAGCTATCGCAGCACCTGGGGCGATCCTCGCGGCTGGGGGGGCAGGCGAATCCACGAGGGAACAGACATCTTTGCCGACTACGGAACACCGGTACTGGCCACTGGATACGGCGTCGTTGAGGTAGTTGGCTGGAATCGATACGGAGGCTGGCGCGTCGGCATCCGGGACATGAACAATATTTATCATTACTTCGCCCATCTCTCTTCGTTTCGGAAGGGGTTAAAGGCTGGAGACATTGTCGAACCAGGACAAGTCATCGGGTACGTAGGCAGTTCTGGTTACGGAAAGCCTGGTACATCAGGGAAGTTTCCGCCCCACCTGCATTATGGAATGTACAGAGATACTGGCTCCGGTGAATGGTCATTTGATCCTTATCCCCAACTGCGGAGTTGGGAACGGGAGATGAGACGAAAGAAGAAATAACCGATCGTACCCCACATCATGTCGAATAGTGCTTCAAACTGATGACAACGCACCCTCCGTTTAGCGGTTGCTTTCAAACCGCAACAGAGGAGAGCATTATATAGACGAGGAGTGGTACATGATGGCGAAGCCGGACAATCGTGCCGACAACGGAGAAAAGATGCAAAGAATGATCGACAACACGATGGAACACATCAGAGAGTCGCGTGACTATATGAAAGCGCACAAACAGGAAATGCCCGCCGATCAGCTTGCTGACATGCAAGCGAAAAACGAGCGGCGCGAGGAAAGCATTCAAAGCTTTCGTGCCGAGATTGAGGATGAAAACAGCAGATAAGCTGTATTTCACCTATGTATGCTGTCCTTGGCATACCTTAGTGACGGAAAGTCTGATACATGGCAACAAAAGCAAGGGGGCCCGTCAAAAACGGCCCTCTGCTTTTTTCGCAATCAATCGCTTTTCCTTTTCATCGATCGATCTGATGCCAGCAGGCGAGTGAGGAGATCAAATGCTGATGAGCTAGCCGGGGAAATCGTTTGAGACAACATCCCGTTCAACGCATTGGTTCACGTGTGAACAGCTTGGCTTGCGCCGCAGCCTTGGCGTACGCCTGCATCGTTGCTCCATCCAGACAATAAACCAGAAATTCCATTTCGTAATAGGCACCCAGCGCTGAAGAGGTAGCGAGAAAGAAGAAAGCGGGATACAGCGCTTCTCGCAGGGAGATTTTTACGAACAGGTGCAAGAGAAGGGGATCTGATGTTTTGATCAGATCGCTGCCCGTTTGTTTGATCGCATCCACACCAAGCTGAGCACAAGCGGGTGGTCCTCTTTATCCAAACACCTCAGCAGATAGTTTCGCTCCCGCCCGATTGCGGCAAATTCTTCACAGTAGAGATAGACCGGCTGCTTTCGATTGAGCTGTTGCACCATGGAAAAAGAGCTGATAAATTTCTTTTCGACTGCGAGGTATTCCTGTTTTTCCACAGAATCCATCGGCCAGTCAGCGCTGTAGTTTAAATGTACTTCTTCGACTTCCTCCGCCGTCAGGGAACGCGGGAACCGGCTCAATAGACAGGTGTGTTGCCCCTGATCAAACAGCTCATAGCGGACGTCGAGCGAGCCAAATGTTTGGATCAGGGCTGCACGTTCCTGGGGAGTTGCACTTGCGATGTTCAGCATCTTGCTTCATCCTTTTCAAAAAATTTTCCTTTGGTATGGTGACCATATGTAAATCTTCTCCACTGTACAAAAAGCGCTTTGTCAAATGGTGTAGATTTTTGTCTAATTGGAATTTTATTATTACTCCACATAACCACAAAAAAACAGGGACCCCTTGTTCGACAAGGATTCCCTGCTCACAATTCATCATTTACTTCACAATCTCTGCCGCACTCTGCTTCAGCTCATCCGGAATCGTCAGGCCAAACGTCTTGGCCGCTGTTTCATTGATGTACAGATCTGTCTCTTTCGACACCTCAACCGGGGTCTCTGCCGCTTGTGCCCCATCCAAGATGCGCGCTGCCATCTGAGCCGTCTGAACGCCCATCTCGTAGTAGTTGATCCCATGCGTGGCGACAGCACCACGTTTGACAGTGTCGACGTCAGAAGCAAATACGGGTACGTTTGCTTTTTGAGCGGCAATCAATACGCCTTCCACGGACGAGACAACCGTATTGTCGACCGGGATGAGGATCGCCTGCACCTTGTCCAGGATCACCTGTGTTCCTACCTGTACTTCAGAGGAGTTGCTGATTCCCGACTTGACCAGTTCAATCCCTTTTTCCTTCGCCGCTTTCTCCAGCTCCTCCACCTGTACCTGGGCGTTTACCTCGGATGTGGTGTAGACGACACCCAACTGTTTGAGCTCAGGCACGAACTGCTGGATCAGATCCAACTGTCGTTCCATCGATACCTTGTCCGAAGTTCCGGTTACGTTTTTCCCCGGCTTCTCCAAAGTCTCGACGAGTTGTGCGCTTACCGGATCGGTAACGGTACTAAAGACGATCGGTACATCTGTAATCGCTTTGGCCACAGCCTGAGCGGATGGTGTGGCAATGGCCACGACCAGATCTTTCTTGTCACCGGAAAATTTCTGGGCAATCGAGACTGTGTTGGCTACCTCGGCGTGTGCGTTTTGGTAGTCCACCTCCAGGTTTTTCCCTTCCTCATATCCTGCCTCGGCCAAACCATCCAGGATTCCTTTGCGGACAGAATCAAGCGCAGGATGTTCCACAAACTGCGTTAACCCCAGTTGGATGACTTGGTCACTGTCAGCAGTGGCAGGCGGCTGATCAGCCGGAGCGCCGGACGGTTCAGTTGCCTGGGAGCCGCACGCCGCCAGCGAGAGCATCGATACCGCAAGCAACACCGAAGCCAATCCCTTTCTCAGTCTCTCTCTACTCAGCTTGTCTCTTCTCATCTTGTTTTCCTCCTCTAATCTCATAAAACGTTGCAAAACTATTTTCATATTATAGCATATTTTATGACTTGTGCTACCATCATCATCGCCCCGGTTAACATCTGGCGATCTCCTGGCGCTGTGATACGTTTAGTGGTTCGGTCTGACAAAAGAAAGTCCCCCGTCGGGACGGGGGTAAAATAAGGACATGATGGGGTAACTGCCATTTTATTTCCCATCGTTTTACTTTTTCAAACCTGTTTTTTCTCTGTGGATTCTAATCCGACTGCTCAATTCCAATGTTTTTGTCCCCGGACATACGCGGTACGTCAGGCTTGCCATCGCTGCTGTCATAGAGGTATTGCGGCACTTCGCCAATGATCAGGGAATGGGTGATCGGAATTTTGGTGGTGACTGTTTTCTCATCGGTAGCAAACGGGATGACGATCCGCAGATCTACTTCAACAAATATGTACACAGTAGCCAGGACCATGTTGATGCCCGCTTCGTCCAACTCGGTCTCCAACCGGGTCTTCACGGAGCCGATCGGCACAAACGTCACCGGCAAGCGTGGGCCCATCTGTGCGAGAAAGCTGCTTCCCGTCGCCAAGCCAAGTGGAATATCGCGCCCCACATTTGTGTCTTCAAACTCTTTGAGCCTGTTCTGGATGCGTGAGGTAGTCTCGCCCACAATCCGGGAGTACTCTTTAAAATTGAATTCATAGGCCTGGATCTTTCCCTCATTGTCTTTCTCTATCTTGACGATCTCATTGAAGTCAACACCTGTCTGGGCAATCCGCTTGGTCACGGCATCAGAGATTGCCTGTTTGGCGAGCTGTTCCGCTTTTTGCGAAGCGAGAATCAACAGCGTCGGTTCGATCCTGTTTTCAACGACTACCAGCATCTGGATTGTCAGTGCCAAAAACAAGACAAGTGCGATAAAGAAAGCTTTTGTCTTCGTCAATGGCCTGCGAATACGTCGACGTGCCCGAAACACTGCCACTGCCGCCACCTCCTACTTAGTACATCGTATGCGGCAAGGACAAAAATACGCCTGCCCCTAAAAGGCATGGCATGCTCACTCACTCGATTCTCGCGTGCAGATTGATACGGAGAGCAGGTTAAAACGCCTGCGAGAAAAAACGTGTGGCCGAAACAACGATGAAAAAACTGCGGCACTGGCCGCAGCTTTTTCTCCGCTATGCTCTGCTATGAAGTGATGTCAGGCAGTATGCATTTCTGTTCGATAGGCGATGACAAGACCAGCAGCGTTGTCGCTCTTCCGTACGCTTCTGCTTCATCGATGAATTGCTCCAAGGAGCGGGCCGAACATGTTACGACTTTGGTCAGATGGCTGTACGGCCCGGCAACACGATGACACTCAACCACATCGGGATGCTGCCCGCAGAAAGTAGAAAATCCGTTTTGTGAACGAATGTCAAACAACAGGTAGGCGGTGAGTTGTTTGTTTAGCTTCTCCGCGGTCACCGTAGCACGGTACCCGGTAATCACTCCGCGCTCCTCCAATTTTCGCACTCTTTCGGCAGTCGCCGGCGAGGTCAGACCGACCGCCTTGCCTAGCTCGGTCATGGAGACTCGTGCGTTTTGTTGGAGATGCATTAAAATTTTGCGATCAATTTCGTCCACGTCCCATTCACCTTTCCTTAGCGTCATGTTTTGGTGGTATCAAGTTACGACAATTGCTGCCACATCGTGTTGTTGGATGGATTCGAGATGATGTCAGGGCAAAGGGATTGGCAATTGGTTCCGGTGACTTCCGTCTTTTGCACTAGTCTCGAACAGATACAGGACAAGCGTCGTATTCGGTTCCGCTTTTTTCACCTGGAAAGTGATCTCAAATTCTCCCCATTCCGGTGCGCCATGATCCGCCTGAACATGTCCCTTCAGCAGTTCGTTATGCCCATCCTCTACGACGTAATCGACTACCCCTTCAAATACTCGTGCTTTTCCTGTTACGGTATACGAATCATCGCTGCCTTTTGTTACAACTACTCCTTGAAAGCTTTCATTCTGATACGTCTCACTCTCTCCCGCCTGTTTATCGTCCTCTTGCCCTGACGATCCCTCTCCGGACTCCTCTGCTTGATCAGTGGAAGGTGCCGCCTCTGTATCCTGTTGTTGACTGGTATCCTCTTGGTCGGATGGACTGCCGCTCTGATCGGCGTGATCGCCAACCACATCACCTGGTGTCTCTGTGGGAGTCGGATTCGGCGACGATGACGGCTCAGACGAACTGCACCCTTGCGCCAGCAACAGGCAGGCGGACATGATCAAGATGATAGGTTTTCTCATGATGGTAAACTCCTCCCATGAACGGTATTTCTCACACTTTACCCCGTATGTTATGACGAACATGTTATGCTGGACGTTACATGATTCAGGTAAATTTTTCCTCATCTTCTCCATTCTTTATCCTTCTCGCATAGGTAGTCTTTCCAAACAAAAAAGTGGAATCGGGTCGTTGCCCGATTCCACAATTCAGAGCTTGTTTCGTTCTTTCTTCTCCCATTGGATGAGTCACATATACGCCGCTGCCAGCCAGCCCCAGTAAGGGCGGAACGGTCTACCTTAACGGGAACGGATTTCCTGCCGCATGAACAGCACATAGGAAAGCCCGAAACAGACCATTGTTGCCGCTATCAACCCGATCGTGTGCGGCCAAATCAACAGCAAGCTCTGTCCCAACGGCAGCGGACTGGGAATGGCGCCATAGATCTGCTCCATCGTCAGCGGCCCCAAACTGCGGACAGACGGTGTGAGCATGGTCGTTGTCGCTTCCGTAAACAGCTGGCTTGGCGATAATCTCAGCAAGTATCCGACAAACTGTTGGTGGCTGAGCAGGCTGCCTGCATCGATCGCCTGCTTGGGAAAAGTAGCGGTCGCGATCAGCTTGACGATCATGGTAAAGAAGACGCTGAAGAAAATCCAGACCGCAATGCTGGCCAGAGCCGATGTAGCCGGCTGGCGGAATCTGACGGAAAACAAAATGGACAGGTTCAGCCAAAATCCGACGTAGCAGATGCTAAGCAGCAGAAAAACGATGATCCGCCAGAACTCTTCCGGTGTGGGCGGAATCCCGATCATCATCAGGCCCAACCCCATGACCAGAAAGCCCAACGCAAAAAACATGACGCTGATCACCAGCAGGGCTGCGACAAACTTGGCGTTTAACACGTAGTCGCGATGGATTGGCTGGGAGAGCACCCGACTCAACGTCCCTTTGTTTCGTTCCGAGTTGACCGCATCGAA
Organism: Brevibacillus humidisoli; assembly: GCF_020923435.1. NCBI lineage: Bacteria > Bacillati > Bacillota > Bacilli > Caryophanales > Paenibacillaceae > Brevibacillus > Brevibacillus humidisoli. Next base: position 3,427,546 of record NZ_CP087263.1, read on the forward strand.
GCCGAGGCCGATCCCCAATAACGGACCCAAAAAGCCAATGAAGGTCACGAACGACGGCAGCGTCCCGTCCGATACCGTGAACAGCTTGAGAAACAAAAACGACTTGAGCGAGTCATCCGATGGCACAGCATCGCGGATGGACATCATCGCGGTATAGAGGGAACCGAAGCAGGTCAGCAGTACCAGCAGCAGCAAAATGTTAAAGCGCCAGCTATGCGCATGGTCTGCTACCTCTTTTTGTACGATGACCCAGAAAGGATGGCGCTCCTTGCCATCACCTCTTTTCACGGCTGCAGCGGGTCGGTCGAACCATCCGACCATCCCTCGAATCGCCTCCAATGCTTTACTCATCTCACTCCCCCCCCTTCAAAGTAACGGTGATAAATCTCATCGAGGCCATACTGCTTCTGTGTCAAGTGAAGCAACGAGGCGCCGCTTTCGACAATCGTACGGGAAATCTCGGCGGTCACTTCTTCCGTACAGTGGATGGTTAATCGCTGTCCGTCCGCCTCTACGCGATTCACCCCGTCAACCTGCCGCAGGCTATCCAGCAAGCTGTCGGACATAGACGATACCCCTGCCTCAATTGCGACTGGTTCTGTTTCAAAGAGCTGCCTCGACAAGCTGTGGATATCTCCTTCGGCCAACATCCGTCCGGAGACAAACAGTCCTACCCGGTCGCAAATCTGCTGAACCTGATGCAGGTGATGAGAGGAGAGCAAGACGGTGATTCCCTCATCACGGCTCAACTGCTGGATTAACTGCAGGAATTCGCGAACCCCCTCCGGATCGATCCCCAGGGTAGGTTCGTCGAGGATAATCACTTCCGGCTGTTTGATCAGCACATCGGCCAACCCCAGCCGCTGACGCATCCCCCGGGAATACTTGCCTGCCTTTTTCTCCGCAGCGCCCTCCAGCCCCACACGCAGCAGCAGCGAGGAGGCCCGCTCTTTTGCCTCCGTCCGGGATAGTCCGTTGAGCTGCGCCGTGTAGAGCAGGTTTTCCAAACCGGTCATATCCTCATAAAACCCGACGTCGTCTGGCAAATACCCTACTTTTCGCTTTACCAGTATCGGTTGTCTCGTGGAGTTGACACCGCAGACATGGACTGACCCTGACGTTGGCTCCGCCAGTCCCAACATCATCAGGATGGTCGTCGATTTTCCGGCCCCATTGGGTCCGAGCAATCCAAAAATTTCGCCGCGGTAGATGGTAAGCGTCAGACTGTCGACAGCCGTCTGTTCCCCGTATTGTTTGGTCAGCTCTGACAATTCGATGATCGGCTGCTTCATTTGTTATCTCCTCCCGTAGGTACGGAACAGGTAGTACACTCCTCCAATGACGGCGAGAATGATCAGTACGCCAAGCCATCCCCACAACAGCGAGGTTTTGACCGCTACACGGAACTGCGCTTCTGATGAGGCTTCCGGTGCCCGGGCCGTCATGCTGACGACGTAGTCACCAGCGATTGCCTGGCCATCCGCCTTGATCTTTGCTGTCACTTCCGTCGATTTACCCGCTTCCAACTTGGTGATTTTTTTCGGTTCAAACGTTACTTCCCAATTCACCGGTGTGTCGGCACTGAGCTCGATGTCGCGCAGATCGGCGGAACCGGTGTTGGTAACCTGCAGCGTCACATTGCGCTCGTCGCCAGCTGTTACATCTGTACTCAACAGTCCAGTTGGCGTACTTAATTCCACGTCATAAGAGCCGGTGATCACCACTTCGAACTCGGCACTAGCGGATGTGGAACTGGTAGCCGCCTTGACCGGGATCTTATAGGAACCTTTCTTTACTCCTTCCGGCGGGCTAACTTCGATATCGATATCTTTGGTTGTATTCGGCTCAACATGAACCGATGTAACAGACTTGGCGTCCACTTTAAACTGGACGTCCCATCCCTGTGGCGCACCTGCTGTCAGCGAGTACAGCTGCTTCTCTGCGGTCCTGTTGCGCAGGGTGGCTTGAAACGAAAACGATGAATCAGCATGCCCCTGCATGTTAGGCTGTTCGGTCGTCAATTCGGTTTTAAACGTTCCCTGTTCTGTCACATTCACTACTAGCGGCAGCGATGCCTTCCCTTCTGCCACTAACTGAAAGCGGTAGGTTCCTTTGTCAATCTCCAACGGAACATCCACCTGCAGCGACACGTTTTGCGGTTCATCCGGCAGCACGGCCATCCGCTGCAGGCTCCAGCCGCCAGAGGTGAGTTGGTACTCCCAACCCTCCGGCAGTCCTTGTACGGATAGCGCCGTCTCCTGCATCTCACTGCTGTTGTTGATCAGTTGAATGTTGTAATTGATCGATTCTCCTGGTGTTACCGAGATGCTGGTGTAAGGAGTGAACAAGGTTATCCCCCCTGCCGCGTATGAGGGGGCGATGCCCAGTGTCATCACTCCCAGCACAACAGTTAGTACCAGCGACAAATGTTTTGTCCATCTCATGTTCATCTCTTTACTCCCCCTGACATGCAAATGTGTTTTTTCTGCATTCATCAAGGGTACGCACGAACGAGAGGTTTGGATTTACTCCTTCCCGGAAATTTTTGATGAGGCTTTCAAACGGTTAAAAAATTTGTTACTAGTAGTAGTAACGAACCATCCATCGGAGGTGACAAGCGTTGACCAACCAGGATGATGACGCAAAACGACTGGTGCGCGAGATAGCGAACGGGTCAGTCACAGCCTTTGAACAGTTCTATGAGCGGTACGCTTCACTGGTTCTGCACATCGCCCAACGGGTCATCAGGGATCAGATGGAGGCGGAAGATGTCTGCCACGACATCTTTTTGGAAGTATGGAAAAAGGCAGATCAGTACGATCCCGAACGAGGCAGTGTCCAAGCCTGGCTGGCAGTCAAGGCACGTACCCGTTCACTGGATCGGCTGCGGCAAACTTCACGCTTGCAGGTTGACACAGTCGATCAGTCCCAGATGGACGCAGCGACTGCTGCCGATCCTACCGAGGAACGCGTCCTGCTGAGACTGGATCGGGAAGCTCTGCAGAGCGCGCTGAACAAAATTCCTCCGTCGCAGGCCCGCGCTGTGCACGGTATGTATTATGAGTCACAGACGCATCGTGAACTGTCAGAAAAAATGAAACGCCCGCTTGGCACCGTCAAGTCATTGGTGCGTTACGGGCTTGGCAACATCCGCAAGCAATTGAGCCAATTAGGCTGGCTGGAACCGTCAGGAGGTGCAAAGAAGCATGACTAACGCATTCTGCAACTGGCGGGAGGAAGATGTAGTCGATCTGGTCTACGGCAATCTTTCCGATGAAAAGCAGATCCAACTCCACCTTCACCTAAACGATTGTGAGCACTGTGCTGCTGTATATCGTGAATGGTCGGCCATACTCAACCCGACTGAACCGCTGCCGCTGCCCTCTCCAACCGTAAAGCGTCGATTACTGCGGCGGATCGCGCTTGAGAACTGGCTATCGTCGATGCGTACCCACCTGACCGCGATCTATCCGGCAATGCGGACAGCAGCCTTGCTCCTCTGTATCGTCGGCTTGTTCTCCCTACACGAAGGAGCGGTATCGCCGTCCGAACTATCACCGGCTGACCTGCCAAGAACGGCGGTAACCCGTGATGTCTCCATGGTGATGGACCCGCATACCGTGCTGCATGTCGTACCTGTCGATTCCAGTGATACGAAGAGTTATGTCTGGGTCAACGATGCCTCCAACGAGATCCTGATCCTCACGGAAGGATTGTCACCACTCACTGAAAAAGACTATCAGGTATGGTTTATCTCACAAAACAGGCGCTCACACGTCGGACTGCTCCGCTGGAAAGATGGGATGGCTCACCTTTACTTTCGGGGTGGAGAACTGCGCCAGGTGGAAAACATTGCCGTCAGCATCGAACCAAAAGGGGGTAGTTTCATCCCCACCGGGCCCGATACGATTTTCGTCAATCTGAGATAGCTTCCTGCACACCAAAAGCCCCGCCTAACCTCATCAGGGTCAGGCGGGGCTTGTTGTTGGTATGCGCAATCCCTATAATCAGACACGGCTTGTATCCGCAGTATGGAAAAAGGGCGGCATAATCAAGCTTTTGCTTTGGTCAGTCGTTCCGTCATCTGGACCAGTTCGCCGACGAGCCCTTTCACCCGTGACAGAGCCTCTTCATCAACCAGCTCGCTTCGCTCGTTGAAATGGACAGGGTCAGCCACAAACTGTCCGGGCAAAGCCAAACCATACACGGCGCGTACGATCAGGCGCAGATTGTTCAGTGCGTTGATCCCGCCTTTGCCTCCGCCTGCCACCGCCGATATAGCGACCGGCTTGTTAGAAAAATGATTCCATCCCAGAAAATCAAGGGCGTTTTTCAAAGAACCGCTGATCGCGCTGTGGTATTCCGGCGTGCAGATATAAAAACCGTCCGCTTGCTCGGCCAGTCGGCGCAGCCTCTGCACTTCCGGTTGTTGGTTCAATTCGTCACGACCTGTGTACAGGGGAAGAATGTGCTCGCCCACATCAAAATAAGAGACATCCACGCCCACCCCCTGCAGCTCAGCCATAACCGCTTTGGCCAGGCCTCTTGTGCGTGATTGCTGTGTTGCGCTTCCGCAGATCACTAAAATGTTCATCCTGTATTCCTCCTTTATTTCGTTCACTGTTCCATGATTGTTAGGCTGCAGTGTTCCATGATGCGATCCCCTATTATTATCCAACAATCTCTCTAGATTGTAAACATTTTTATTTATTATTTATACAAAAATAGGCGCTCTTGGCCCAAAACCAGTTTTTCCTGCCAAGTCGTCCCCAGCCACTATCCGGTATGGTACGATAGAGTGAAGTCAGTTTTTTCAGGAGGAGGATGTAAAATGGGTGAATGCAAGATCGACCACAGCCAAGATGATGTACTTTGCAAGTTGGAGACGCAACATGAGCACTTGCCTAACGATCTATACCAGGCTTTAAAAGACTGGCTCGGCAAGCCGCAGCCACAGTCTGCACTTAACGAAGTGTTTCATCTGCTAAAAAAATACGACCTGGCCGCCAAAGCGGAACAAGCCGAACGGGATCGGGAACTGCGCAACTTGCTGTCGCAGGCATGAACAGTACGAACAGCCTGCTGCAAGCATCGTTCATCGATTAGACAAGCAAATCGCACGAAGCGATCATCACATCCAGGCGCTTGGACAAGTCGATTTCGTAAGGCGCGGCCACTGCTTCCCCTTTCGGATTTTTCAAGATCCGGATGATCGGACGGCTGGGCGCGCCGCGGTTGTAATCGACGACGACCCCTTCTTCCCCATTCGTCAATCGCACCGTCAATCCAATCGGATAAAGTGCAATCGTGTCGTAAAATGCCTCGACGATCTCTTTCACAAACAGCTTGTCCACTCCTGCAAACAGCACCTCCATCGCTACATGAGGCAGTACTGCGGACCGGTAGGAACGAGAAGTGGTCAGCGCGTCAAACACATCGCAAACAGCGATCATCTTCGCGTACGGATGAATCTCTTTCTCTGTCAGCTGACGAGGATACCCAGAACCGTCGCACCGCTCGTGGTGCTGATAGGCACAGTGCGCCGTCAACAGGGAAAGCTCCTCTTGCTTACGCAGGAGTTCGAACCCGAATTCCGTATGTTTTTTAACCAACTCATACTCTTCCTCGGTTAGTTTCCCCGGTTTCATCAGCAATTCCGCCGGAATCGCCATCTTGCCGACATCGTGCAGCATCGCTCCCATGCCAACCTCGATCAGTTCCCGATCACTCAGCCCCAACTTCATCCCGAGCGAGGTGGTGTAGAGCGCAACATGAAAGGAATGGGAAAAGATATAGTGATCCATGCCGCACACACTACCAAGCAGGTTGAGAGCAGAGCGATTCTGTTTCAGCTCATCTATGACGGAGCCCATCACCTGACGAAACTTTCTTCCGACGTCGTGATGGACGAACAGCTGCCTCCATCGACCCGGTTCACTGCGAAAGGATTGGAACACAGTGGTAATCGTGGCCATTGCTTCTCTACGTGTTTCCTCCGAGACAGCATCGCTGACCACAACATCACTGATCAGCTTATCTTCTATGTAGATGGACGTAATGTTCAGCTCTTTTAATCGATCCAGCATTTTCTGACTTAATGCGACACCTGCTCCGATGAGCACGGTCCCATTGCTGGTATAGATGGTTTTGGCAAGCTTTTCTCCAGGTTGGCACCGGTTGACAGAAATCAGTCTCATATGTCCTCCCCCGGTCAAGCAAATTTGTTCTCTTCGACATTATACTCCATTCTGCAGACTGGAGGCACTCCCCTCTCGCGGCAAAGAGCCTCCTCACCTATCGGGCTTGGCAATACAAGAAAAAAAGAAGAGAGGGATGTCTACAGCAGTTTGAAAATCGCCTCTCTCCCGGTCATTCCAACTGTGATACCGATGTTTTCCGCAGCAGTAGTGACGGACTCCAGCGGTGCATCGAGTAGTTCCTGGATCGTTTTTACCCCCACAGCCCGCCCCGCCAAAATTTGTCTGTCGGTCAGCCGTTGATTTAGCAAAGAAACGTCTAAGGCTCCACACATGATGTACCCTTTATCTGTGGTGACGACGAGCAAGTTGGTCTTCGGCAGTTGAACGCTGATCGCCAAGGCGGTGCCTTCCGGAAAAGAAAGCGGCTGTACCTCGATCATACGATCCCTCCGTTCTTGTTATTACCATACCCTATGTAGCGGTCAGGGCAAACGTGAGGCCGACTGACCATCAATGGATCGTCGACTGAGGCCGTTCCTCATCCATGGCAACCTTCCGCTTCATCACCTCGATCATGTACATGGCGATCATGTGAAACAACTCTTCATCGTCCATCTCATCAATCAATCGATACAAATCCTTGCGAGACTGTTCTTCGAGTATACCAACCACAATAGCTACGATATCTTCTTCATCACCGTTGAAATGGCCTTTATACATCTCATACAGTTGATCGACAAAACGCACAGTCTGTTCACCCCACTCCTCAAATTCTTCTATAGGGTACCCACTTGCCAGCTAGCTACGAATCCAACGCGGCGTCAAACTGGCTGTTATCAGATCTTCATCCGCGATCATCTCGGCCATTACTTCCCGCAGTACCTCCGGCAGGAAAAATTGCTGTTCTTTCCCTCTGTGGAACTCGGGAAAGAGGTGGTTGAACATGAACATGTCAACCGTTCCCACACGGTATTGTTGAAGCGGTGCCAGCGGCTGACCTGCTACCTCCACATGAGTGATGGTCCGTTCTGCACCATCTGTATAGTAAACGGTCATTCCGTCGACCGCCATCCAGCCCAACATCTTGCCACGAAAGCCAAATCCTTTTAAAGGCGTGCAGATCGTCGCTGTTTGCACCGCCCGCTGCAGGATGGCCAGCAGTTGCTCTCCAGTGAGCGTGATCGCGCATGGCTTCACGGGGTGCGGTACGCATTGCAGCAAATCTTTGCGGGTAACTTCTCCCTGTTTCAGCGGCGTAAGCAGCAGACCGCTGTTCGCCATTCCGATCTCGGCCCCGGTCCAGCGCCGCAGACTGGCCGCCATCAAGGATGCAAACGGCGTCTCCCGCATCCAATCGACCGTCATTTCTCTGGACAGGGTGGCAATCGGTTGGGACAGCACCTGTTCGGCCGCCTGTTTTTCCCGTTCAATCAACTGTTCCATAGCAGGATCAGCAGCTGCGTCCCCAACGTTCAGCACGCTCGCTTCTTTGGTCAAAACACGGTGTTCTTCTTGGTCCAACAGGAGCTGGACGTGGCCGACGTAATCGCCAAACTTGCCTGCCTGCGCGATCAGAACGGAGCCTACCTGCTCACCATGTTCCAACAGATGATGGGTGTGGCCGCCCAGGATCACGTCAATCCCCTCTAACTCGGCAGCCATCTGCTTATCCGCCCCGTAACCTAGGTGGGATAATACGATGATCGCGTCCACCTGTGGCCGAAGCTCCCGCACCTGACGTTTGATCAGGGGAAGCGGATCCATTACTTCCCAGCCGAGCAACCGGTAAAAGGTCCCAAATGCCGCCGTCACTCCCAAGAGGGCAACGCGAAATCCGTCCCATTCGTGAATGACATAGGGCGATGCCCACGCAGGCAATTGTTCACTTGTACCATCGATCAGATTGCTCACCACCACGGTAAATGCCGCATGCTGGTACAGTCCATCAAGCTGTTCTTTGGGAAATGTAAGCCCTTCGTTATTTCCGATCGTCACATACTGATACCCGCTATGATTCAGGACTTCCACATTAGCGTGCCCCCAGGTTGCCTCTGTTTTCATCCGAGAGCGGTCAGCATGATCACCAATATCTACCGTCAGCACGTGTCCGCCCTGCTGCTCCCATTGGGCCCTCTTTTCTTTCAGACAGGAGCAAATCTGTGCCATATGCTCAAAATGACTGTGGATATCGTTGGTATGTAAGATGTGCAAGGTACAGGTGCGAGACACAAAGCCCCCTCCCTTTCTCTTTCAGGCTATGCCAGGAACGATTTTGCGACCATATGCAAGGCAACTCCCAAAATCAGCAGCCGCAGGATCAGAACCAGTGTCTTCCCTTTGAGCCGCTTGGCGACCAACGCCCCCAGGTGACCGCCAGCCCACGCACCCGGTGCCAGCAACAGTACGTAGAGCCAATCGATATGCCCGTATACCAGATTGGTCATACTGCCGACTACCGCAGATAGGAAAATCACAAACATCGATGTAGCTGTGGCCACGTGGGGCGGAAAGCGAAACAGCACGATCATAACCGGTACCATCAAGAGACCGCCACCCACTCCGAATAAGCTGGAGATGATTCCGACAAAAAACGAGACAAGCAGGGCGACCCAGCGCTTGTACCCGTACTCGTATTCTACCCCGTCGGCGTCGACAAACGTACGCTTCACATTCCAGCCAATAGAGCGTGGCTTCAGCTTGTCTTTTACATTGATCAGGACAAACATCGACAGTTGAAACAAGCCAAACAAGAGATAAAAGGAATCTGCCTGCAGCAGCTTGTTCACATAGACGCCGGCCACTGCTCCCGGGGCACTCGCAGCAAAAAACAGCAAGGCGCTTGCCTTGTCAACCTTTTTCTGCTTGAGATAAGCAAGCGTGGAGGACAGAGCCGTTATCACGATGACGAACAGCGAAGTGGCGGAAGCGGCCTGCGGTGTCATGCTGCCGGGTTCGTACAGATTGACGAAATAGAGCAGGGCGGGTACAAAAAAGAGTCCTCCGCCAATGCCGACCAAGCTGCCGATCGCCCCGGCGAGCAATCCGACCAGGATAAACAAGATCACAAGAACAAGCATACGTTCCTCTCCTCTTTTCGCTAGAACAATTCCATTTGGCGCGGGTTCAGTCCCTCTGGATGAGCGTCCAGAAGATCCATCATCCGCTTGGCATTGCCCACCGCGTCACCGCCGGAATTGTTATTAAACAAGACACATACTTCTTTTGTCTTCTCGGCCAACTGCTCAATCCGCGGGCACCACTCCGCCAACTCTGCCTCACTGTATTTGTACAGGTATCGCACCTCGCGCCAATTCTGGTTGGGTCCGGGATCTCGCCAGCCAGCGACATTGCGGCCGTGGAAGCGAACCAGTGCCAACTGCTGATGGGTGACCTCCGGCACGATCGGAACACAACCACTGCCTACCTGAGGCTCGTCGCAGACGACGTGGATCGCCCCGATCGTCCGCAAGAGGGAGAGTGTTTTCTCCCGGTACGATTCGGCAAACCAACTGCGGTGGCGGAATTCGACCGCAACTGGGTAGTCTGCAAAGGACCGGACGCACCACTGCACATAGTTGACATGCTCCCTTTGCAGATCAAACCAGGGTGGGAACTGGAACAACAACGCCTTTAGCTTGCCCGCTGAAACCAGTGGTTGAATACTCTCTTCGAACCGGTGAAACAATTCCTCTCTGTTCGTCGTCTGTACCTCTGCTCCCCGCTGATGACCGGTCATCGCCTGATAAGGTTTGACGATAAAGCCAAATCGGTCTGGCGTGTCCTGTACCCAGGTTTCATAATTCTTTTGTGGTAAAATGGCGTAAAAGGAGCTGTCCAGCTCCACAATCGGAAAGTGACTAGCGTAAACGGAAAGTTTTTCTTTCGGCTTCACACCCTGTGTGTATAGATCGTCGTGATCGCCCCATCCGCATACGCCAATGGAAATCTTGCCTGTCATCTTCACAACCTCGCGTACAAGGGGGAAGGATGATGTTCCCCGATATTTTGGGTGAACCCTTTGCGAATAAGCATACCAAACTACAGATGGAGGGAAAAGTAGCAAAACAACTCATCGCCCAAGGGCGTGAGTCGCTGCCGTATGAGTATTCGGCACTATTGGGGGGAAACGGGAGCCGGATTACCTGTCATTATCCGGCCCTCCAAGCCGAGCGGAGGAGAGATTCGTTTCATTGGAATGGCCCCGAATTGATCCGTGCACTTCGTCACATGCAAAAAGGAGGAAACCGCTGGCTAGGGGTGCTCCATACGCATCCCTCCGGCTCAGCCGTTCCCTCCTCAGTCGACGTGCACAATTGGCACTATGCGCAGCTCAGCTACTGGATTCTTTCCTTCTCTGGCGATCATCCGATGCTGCAAGCCTATCAATGGGTAAATGGTTCCTTTCGTCTTCGTCCGTTCGAGCTTTCCTGATCACAGCAGGCATTCCTCGCATTTCGCTTGGTATGAGGAAAATCTTACGCCTGTTCCCTGCCTATCTCCGGTTTCTGATCGGAGGACGTGGACGCTTGCTGCGGCGCTTCTGGCGAACTGCCGGCAGAACCTGCTGCGACGAGTGGTGCCTGAGTCCCGGCGGTGCTGTCGCTACTCATGAACTTCTTGATCATTTCGTTCATGTCGATACCAGAGACGTCTTTCAGCATTTCCGGCATTTGTGACATCAGCTTGGTTACGTTGGTGCTAAACCGGCTTACACCGTCGCCTTGACCACCACTGGTATCGATCACGGTTACTTTATCGATCGACTGGATTGGCGCCGCCACTTTCTCTGCCAGTTCAGGCAGCATCTTGGCGATGATGTCCAACACAGCCGCCTCGCCGTACTTCTCGAACGCTTCGGCCAGTTTTTCCTTCCCTTCTGCTTCCGCTTCCAGCTTGAGTCGGATGACTTCTGCTTCGGAAGCCCCTTTTGCTTTTTCCGCCTCGGCGATGGCCAGACCATCGAGTCGTTTCTGTTCGGCCTGCGCCTTTGCTTCTGCTTCGATCCGGTACTTTACAGCATCCGCTTCGCGCATCTTCTTCGCCTTTTCCGCCTCAGCCGCCTGCTCCACTGAGTAGCGGTCGGCATCCGCTTTTTTCTTCACTTCCGCATCGTACTGGCGTTCGCGGCGCAGAATCTCTTTTTCCTCCAGCTCGATTTCTTTCTGCTTGCGAACGATGTCGATTTTCATCTCTTCTTCTGTCACCTGCTGCTTGGTGACCGCTTCCTGCAGCTTGTAGGCTTGATCCGCAGCAGCTTTGGCCCGATCCTGCTCCTGTTTAAAGGCGGCTACTTTCAATTCTTTTTCCTTTTCTGCCTCGGCGATATTCGTCTCCTTCAGCAGCTCCGCTTTTCGCGCTTCTTGCTCTGCTACGGCCTGTTTGATCCGAGCCTCTTTATCCGCTTCTGCCTGAGAGATGGTGGCGTCCCGCTTCACTGCTGCGATTTGCGGAATCCCCAGCGCAGCCAGGTAACCGTTTTTGTCCCTGACGTCTTTAATCGTGAAGCTGACCACGGAAAGACCCATTTTCTTCAAGTCTTTTGCCGCCACCGCCTGCACCTCTTGGGCGAAGCGCTCGCGGTTCTTATAGATTTCTTCGACTGTCATGCTGCCAAGGATCGCGCGCAAGTAGCCTTCCAGTACTTCCTGTGCTTCCGATTTGAGCGCGTCATCCGTCTTGCCCATAAATTGTTCAGCAGCCGTCGCGATATCCTCAATCGTACCGCCTACCTTGATGATCGCCACCCCGTCGGCCATGACCGGCACGCCTTGTTCGGTGTAGACTTCCGGTGTGGATACATCCAGTTTATGCGACAGCAAGCTGAGGAAATTGGCTTGTTGAAAAATTGGCAAAATAAATGCGCCGCCGCCGCGGACAATCTTCATCTTGCGGCCTGATTCGTCAGTTAGGACGTTTTTGGTCCCCAAATAACTCCCGGTTACAATCATCGCTTCGTCTGCTCCCACTGTCTTGTAGCGGGCCCAGAAGGCGATCCCCAGTATGACGATGATCGCCGCAACCGCAACAACGGTAATGAAAATCGATGGTTCCGTCAATTGAATCTCTCCTTTTCCTGTTTATGTGGTACGACATACAAGACATGATCCTGAACCTCTGCCACCCTGATCTGCGTACCCTCCGCAATCGCCTCTCCCTGCAAGGAAGCTGCTACATGGTTCGTAGTCCCGTTTACCATCGTGATCAGCACCTCGCCTACTCCCTCGGCTGGGATCGTGGTCAGGACTTCACCGGAACGTCCGATCAGATCAGCCATGGAAAAGCCGGTAGACGTCTCCGCATCCTTCATCGGCTCAATCCAGATGAAATAAGCAGCCAGAGAAATCACTGCCCCGCCGATCACAGCCAGTGCGATGATCAGCAAGTCAGAGAAATCTGTCAATCGCTTCAGCAGAAAACCCGTACCGCCAAATGCTGCGATACCGCTGATCAAGGTCAAGGGCTGCAACATCGGAATGTCCAGGCTATCCAGAAAATCGCCGGCGACATCTCCTAAAAACAATGTAATAAAAGCGTATAGGAGAGCAAAGCCGATGCAGGCGACAAACAGCGTATCCAGCCACTCCAATCTCTTTCCTCCTTCCCTTTTTGTTACCAGTAAGTAGTACGCCTAGATCGACAAAAAGTTTCATTTTTCACCGCTGTTTCCTAACTTTGGGTAAGCTTGCTTTGAGAATAACGGTCAGGGAGAAGACCGCGTGGAGATCGGTTTGCTTTGAGAATAACGGTCAGGGAGAAGACAGCGTGGAGATCGGTTTGCTTTGGACGAACAAAGTGGGGGGCGCAACATTTCCTTGCGTGCGTCTGAAATCTCGTCCTTCTATACATGCAATCCCTTGTAACAGATCGATTGTACTTCCTATGCTTGGGTACTGCTTGGGTACGAAAGCAGTCCGATGCTGCTGTCTTCCAACATCATCTCCGCATCATGTTCGGCTCGCTCACTCGACCATAAAAGAAAGCGGAACAAAGGTGGGAACTCTTCGGTCTCCAAGACTGATCGTATCCTTACTATAGAAAAACCCCCTGTGATCTCTTTCACGACTTAGGGGGTGTAGGTTCAGTGTTTAGATGTCAAAGGCATAGGGAGCAAGCAGATGCCGAGGATCTGTCTGGTTTTACACGGCAAAGATGTGTTTGCCCACACGCATCGTTTGTGTTCGTGACCAAATCCAATCGGACGTTGCTGTCCGTGGGTTGAAGTAATAGAGGGCGCCCCCGGTCGGGTCCCAACCGCGAACGGCTTCCATCGCAGCCCTGTAAGCTGTTCCATTGGGAGTAAGCCAGTACTGTCCGTCATCTACGGCAGTAAACGCTCTCGGTTGAAAGACGACGCCTGCAACGGTATTGGGAAACTGTGAAGATTGGACGCGGTTCATCACAACGGCGGCCACGGCAACCTGTCCGGTATACGGTTCCCCTCGTGCTTCCCCGTATACGACATGGGCTAGGATATCCAGTTCACGCTGGTTGACAGATACTTTCTTGAGCATGCTCCAGGTGCGAGCTCCTACGATTCCGTCGACAGGAAGCCCATACTGATATTGAAACCGCCTTACCGCGGTGGCTGTCTGTTGGCCAAATACTCCATCCAGTTTCTGGTTGTAGAACCCAAGCAGGTCGAGACGGAACTGCAAATCCCATACGTCGCCGCTCTGACTGCCTGTTCGCAGTACCGGAGCAGCTTCGGCCTGTTCGGTCGGCAGCAGCATGCCGACGGCTAGGAAGAAAAAGAAGAAAGGGATTAGCAAGACTTTTTTCACATGACCTCCTCCTTTCCTTCCCCATTATAGATAGGTCAAAAGGCCGCCTCAAGCGATGAATACTGGCAAGCGAGTGGATCATTCCCACTCCAGGGGAAGAAATGAAGTATCTTTTGATCACTTGTCGGACATTTGCGGAATAGGCTGGTAACAAGAACAGATCCAGGAGGGGAGTAAAATGCCCTATACGATTCAAGCGGGTGAAACCCTGTACAGCATCGCAGCACGGTTTGGCCTGACGATCCGCGATCTGCTGGCGGCCAATCCGCAAATCTTGCAGCCGGATCTGATCTATCCCGGTCAAGTCATTGATATTCCGGTATCTTCCGCTCAACCTCCGCAAACTTTTCGCTATGTCGTTCGCGTCGGTGACACCATGTTCCGGATCGCGCAGCGGTTTCGAGTCAGCATGACCTCCCTGCTGGCCGCCAACCCGCAGATTGAAAATCCTGCATCGATCGTCCCCGGAGAAATTGTATTTATTCCGCGGCGAGCCATGCGACAGTATGTCGTACAGCCGGGCGATACATTGTATAAGATTGCACGTTCCTTTGGTGTTCCTGTCAGCCAACTACAGCAAGCTAACCCTGGTGTGATCGCCACCCAACTGCGGATCGGCCAGATATTAGAGATACCCGAACCGCCTCAGCGAGAGATCGTCATTCCACGCGAAGATTATGGATACGATGAAATGATGGCTGACCTAGACGCGCTGACGCGCCGCTATCCTTTTATCGAGATGACCACAATCGGCCAGTCCGTGCTAGGCCGCAGCATCCCGGCAGTCCGATTGGGAATCGGTCCAAAGGAAGTACACTACAATGCTTCGTTTCATGCCAACGAGTATATTACCACGCCTATTGTGATGAAGTTTATAGAGGAATACGCGCAAGCGTTCGAAGAAAATCGCTCCATCGGGACCTTCTCTATTCCCGACCTCTACAATCAGACTTCGCTCTGGATCGTGCCCATGGTGAATCCCGACGGCGTCGAATTGGTTCTGGAAGGGATTACACCAGACAATCCATACTTTGAAGAGGTGCTGGTGATCAATGGAGGGTCGCGCAACTTCAGCGGTTGGAAAGCAAATATACGCGGGGTCGATCTAAATGACCAATTCCCTGCTCGCTGGGCCGAGGAAGTGGCACGCCGGTCGCCAGACAGCCCGGCACCGCGTGACTACCCAGGTCCCGCTCCTCTCTCCGAACCGGAATCGCAGGCGATGGCAGCCTTCACAGAAGCGCACGACTTCCGCCTGGTGATCGCCTTTCATACACAGGGGGAAGTGATTTATTGGGGGTACCGGGGATTGGAGCCCGCAGAGTCAGAAGCGATCGTCTCCCGCTTTGCCGACGTGAGCGGCTATCTGCCGATCCGGTATGTAGAGAGCGACGCAGGATACAGAGACTGGTTTATCCAGGAGTATCGCCGACCGGGCTTTACGGTTGAATTGGGCAGAGGAGTCAATCCGCTGCCATTTAGCCAATTCTGGGATATTTGGGGCAATACTATCGGGATTTTGTTGACTGGACTTGTCGTTTAAACCAAGCGAAAAGATCGTGCTCGGAAGGCACGATCTTTTGCAGCCTACGAAAGCCTACTCGAACGCAAGAGCGGCATCCCCATATCCTTGCGGGTCAATCATGAAAATCGATCACCGCTTCAGGATCGATCAACTGACCATCCTTCACGATTTCAAATGATAGATGCGGACCTGTACTTCTTCCCGTTGACCCGATGGTTCCAATATGCTGACCTTTGCTTACCTGCTCTCCTTCTGTAACCATAATTTCTTCCAAGTGACTGTACACAGATTCATAAGAATCAGAATGGACAATCACAATATGGTTCCCGTCACCTGATTCATATCCAGCTTTCTGAATGATGCCGTCCACAGTTGCATACACTGGCGTGCCTTTTTGATTCGCAATCGATACGGCATAGACGTTGTGCTTGGTCTTTTCTCCATAACGTGACGTAACCGTTCCATCAGCCGGAACCATGAATGAACCTTCTTGATCGGATCGCTCTGCAAGGGCCTGCATATTGGGATTGGTAAAAATCAAAGCGGAGACAATCGCAATGCAGGTCACGATCAACAGGCTGAATAGGGTTCTTTTCTTTGAAAATAACATTTCAACTCTCCTTTTTGTCATGTTCGTTTTTCTTGAGATAAATGAAATGGCGGAATAACTCCCTGTGCCTGATCGGATCTCCACCATTTTTGTCAATGTATGTCCGTACTGAATAGGGGTGAAGTGCTTTTGCAGGGCAAAATCACAAGACAATTCCTGATCTTCCCTCATCTTGAAATAGGCCTTCCATACAAATGGGTTAAACCAGTGCATGACGACCAGCACGATCATAAGTCCATTCCAGAAGATATCCTTCCTGCGGATATGGATCAACTCATGCATGAAGATGCATGTCCATTCCTGATCGTTCAGTTTCCCTTCCAGATCGCATGGAATCAGTATCTTGGGCTTATACAAACCAAATGTGGCAGGAGAGGATACGAGAGTAGTCATGCTCAATGCGATTGAAGAGTGAATGCCCAGTTTTTCCTTGCATCGATCTAGACAGGCTGCCAAATCCTGATTCGCTCGGTCGATCGGTATGGATTGTTTTTTTAATGATGTATGTAATGTGACGTGTGAAATCAGGAAAAAAACGGCGACGCCAAGCGCACCAATCAGCCAAACCCAATAAGCTGCTATCCACCAATCAAATCGTGATTCATCCTTAAATAGCGCTGGTTCCGGTTGCTGCGGATTCGATTGAAGCAGCGCCGGATCCTGCTCTGCAAGATAGGGTCCATAGTCTGCAAAGTAAGGAACATCGCTCCATAAGTTGAATTCACCTGATGGGAACCATGGGATTAACAGACGGATCGTCAGAGCAATCCATAAAAAGTAGAAGAGCCTCGGATCCTGTCTATTCCCTAAGATTCTCCGAGCCAATAAAACCAGGACGATCACAATCGTAGCAGCAGGCGACATCATAACCACCAAATGAAATACAGACTCGGGAATCATAAATAAACTCATGGTGCATCCTGTGCCTTGTTATCCAGGATTTGCTTCAATTCTTCAATCTCATCCTTCGTGAGCTTCTCTTCTTTCAAAAAATGAATGATCATTGGGGCCAGAGATCCGTTATAGATTCGTTGTAAAAAACTGCGCCTTTCCATTCTGCAACATTCTTCTTCAGTCACAACTGGTGAATAGTAGTACATTTTCCCTTCTTTCGTAAACGTTATGGCATTCTTTTTCAGCAGGCGATTTAATAACGTCTTGACCGTCCGTGGACTCCAGTTGTTCGGAGAGGCAAGTTGATCGATCACTTCCTGCGCTGTTGCAGGCGACGATTTCGACCACAACACGCGCATCACTTCCCATTCTGATTCTGATATTTGTGGGATTTTCACATTCATCCAACTCTCCTTGCCTATTAATTACATATGTAATCAAATAAAGATTACACTAGCAATCGGATGTGTGCCGATGATGTAAACAACTTGCAATCTGAGATATATTGTAGGCCGTTTCTTGGGTAGGCAGACAGGGCAGATGTTTGTTTCTATGGAGAATTAGAAGAGGAACCCCGAGAGGTTCCTCTTAAAATAAATCATTCGCAGCGTGTCGCGCAGGTGGATCGGTTGAACGTTGCCGCTTCCTAACAAATCAACTACCAATTAACTCTTCGTCCGCACTTGAACCATATACTGCCGGAACAGGGATGTCCAAAAGCCGCAGATAAACGACCAACTGTCCGCGATGATGATACCAGTGGTTCAGCATGGTTGAGCGCACCATCATGTATCTTGGTGCGGAGATCACTGTTTCCTCCCCGTGGACCATCTTCCATTCGGCCAACATGTCGTCCTCTTTCCAGGCAGAAAGTTTTGTCTTTGCGATGGATTCGCTTTTGTCAAATGCCGTAAGGATCTCGTTGAGAGAGGAGGCTTCCGGCAGTGGCACGGTTGGAACCTTCCGCTCTGATTCGCTGAAAAATTCCGCCAGTTCCCCTGGCAGCACGGCCACGTGCAAAGCAAGCTCTCCTAAAGACATTGACTTGGGATGCGGCTTCCAAGAAAGTTTGTCTTCGGGTATGCGCTTGAGTACGCGACGTGTCGATCTGGCTTCTTCTGTAAACTCATCCAATAGCCATTCTGTCATTGAGATCATGTCACCCTCCTCCTGCACAATCGCATCAAAGCGGCTGCTCCTAACCATTTTCCTTTAGCTTTAGTGTAACAAATGATGGAAGTTAGGATTTCTCTTCGATTGCGGCTTTGAACGAAAGCAACCCGCTTCTATGCTAGCCAGTGGGTTGAAAAACAGGGATTTCTGAACTAATGGTTCCAGTTATTTTGTTGTGATACTCGATTACAAGGGTTGAGGGTTTGTAGTCCGTTTGACGAAGATTCCGTCGACCTAATGGCAATATATGGTTATGTTTTCCCTAGTTTTTAGAGATAATAAAAGTATCTTTACCAAAAAACGGAATCGCAAGAGACTCGTTTAGAGAAGCTCATGGTACGCGAACAACGAATGCAGTCTCTTTGAGTAAAGGAAGAAGGACTATGCACTTTCTGATTGCCGGTTGGATTGTTTTCGCGGCGTGGAAGTGGGGGGATTGGGCCGATTGGAGACGCTACCACGCAACCATGCTCTACATTGCATTGGGAAATCTGATGTACCACATGCTGACCAAGGATCACTGGCTGTGGAAGCTGCAGCCCGATCTGCTTCCTACCCATGTGATTACGGAGGTTATTTATACCCTCATTATCTTCCCCCTGTCCGCGTTTTTGTTTCTCTCCAACGATCCACCAGACCGCAAAGGGAAGATCCTGCACACCGTAAAGTGGATTATCATCTATGTTGGACTGGAGTTCATCGGGATGCTAACGGGACGGGTTCTCTATCAGTTGGGCTGGAACCTGTTCTGGTCTGCCGTGTTTAACTGCATCATGTTTCCGATGCTGCGATTGCACTACCACAATCCGGTGCTCGCCTATCCACTCTCCTTTGTGATTGCGGTGGCCCTTTTGATCCTGTTTGATATTCCTCTACAGACAGCATCGTGAGCCGGTTGGGATGCAGAGCTGTCAGGGAACGTTCCTGTTTCGCCTCAGCAGTATGATGATGAGAGCAACAAGCACTCCCGCGATGAGAATACCCGACGCAGCGTACAACCGGGCAGGGGTGCTGCTTTCATTCTTGTTGCTCACGTGATCAGGCTCATCTTCCTGACCGGCATCTGCAGGATCTTTTTCCGTCTGACCATCCTTCATCTCCGTTCCTGTCCCCAAGAAAGAGAGATCTTCCTCTGCGTTGGTTATCTCACTCGTTCTTGAACAGAGACTGGTTTCCCACTGCTGTCCCTTTTCGTTTGTTGCATATACCAGATATTCTTTACCCTCTTCAAACCCAAATCCACAGGAGGCCTCATGAAGGGCTGTATGCACAATCACTTGTGAGGGAATCTCTCCTTTCCAGCTCCGATCCGCTTTCAACGTTACCACGAGGTTTTCGGCACGTTGCTCGATGTCGACAACTTTCGCCCGAAACACACCATCTGCCTGCTCATACGCCTCTTCAGGTGTCTGCGGTACGCAGGAGCAGGCTATGCATGGGGAGGGCACGATGGCAAACAAGCCGAAACTCAAGCTAATAACCGAGACGATAACTAGCAGACATAACGACGGATAAGCTCCAATTCCATCTGCTCCCTTCTTGGCTTCTTACCTGGTCAGACGATGCTTGGTGCTGGTTTGTTGCCGATTTCTGTTCATGTGGCATAGAGAAAAAACAATAGAACAACATAAATTTTCTTTATTTACAAATAATATATACTATGGTAATTTTTATGATGTAAGGTTGGCCACCTTTAACAATAGTTTCAGAGGAGGAAAATCGTGTGAAGAAAAAGATGTTGATGCATTTGTTTTCGATTGCTTCCGTGTTGACCTTAGTGTCCCCAACAGTTGGATTAGCTGCCGAGGCGGCACCTCAACAAAGTAATGTAAAACTCTCCACTGACGACATCCGTATTTATGCTAGCAAGTACATCAAAGATTATGATGTCATTTATCCAAAGTGGAAGTATCCAACAGAAGATGATATACCAAGGGAATTCTTTTATGAGAAAGATGGCTTTGTTGGTTGGCTCGACTGTAGTTCAGATGATATTTTCTCTGAAGACCGATATAATTGGAGAGTAGAATATTCAGGTTGGGTTTATTCGTACGGTGATTGAGTGAATATCGGTAGTGTGTGCCCCTCTCTTGCTTGAGAGGGGTTATTGGTGCAATAAGGGTCTGTCAACAATTTTGTGTAAACGCCAATTACCACCGAACAATGTAAGCCTGTCAAGGTAATCCTTTTCGCCTTGACAGGCGGTTCATACCTCCCACACTCGATGTTCCCCAGCTGTTGCTGGGGCTGCCTCACGGCGAGTGCGGGGGAAGGGGGGCTGGCCCCCTGATTAGCGCAAGTACGGTTGAACCCGTTCCGGGAAATAGACCGACAACTGAAGGAGAATCTGTCCCCAGTGCTGAACGCGTCCTGTCCACTTCCGAAGGACGTCCATTGTAGACAGATACAGCATTTTCAGCAGAGCTTCGTCGGAGGGGAAGATCGCTTTGCCTTTCGTGACCTTACGCAGCTGCCGGTGGTAGCTTTCGATCACGTTGGTTGTGTAGATCAGCTTCCGAATCTCCGGCGAGTACTTAAAGAACGTGGCAATCTCGTCCCAGTTGTTGCGCCAGGAGCGAATGATCAACGGGTACTTCTCGCCCCACGTCTTCTCGAACTGATCCAACTCCTCCAAGGCCGCATGTTCGGTCGGCGCTTTGTAGATGGGCTGCAGCGCGCTGGTGATTTTCTTGATGTCCTTGTAGGAGACGTATTTGACGGAGTTACGGATCTGATGGATCACGCACTTCTGTATCTCGGTCTTCGGATAGCAGGCCGAAATGGCGTCGCTAAAACCGGTTAAGTTGTCCACGCAGGTGATGAGAATATCCTGCACGCCTCGATTCCGCATTTCGTTCAGCACATGCAGCCAAAATTTCGCCGACTCGTTCTCGCCTATCCAGATGCCCAGCACGTCCTTATGCCCTTCGAGGTCGATGCCGATGGCCATGTAGGCGGCCTTGTTGACGATTGCGCCGTCCTGCTTGACCTTAAAGTGGATCGCATCGAGGAAGATGACTGCGTAGACGGTTTGCAGCGGGCGGTTCTGCCATTCCTTGATGAGCGGGATGATCTTGTTGGTGACGTTGGAAATGAGCGTCGGGGAAACCTCGATGCCGTAGAGCTGCTGCAAATGGTCTTGGATGTCGCGGGTCGAGACGCCCTTGGCGTACATAGCGATAATCTGATCCTCAATACCGGTAACATTGCTTTGATTCTTCTTCACGATAGTTGGCTCAAATTCACCGTTACGATCGCGCGGAACTTGGATGTCGACATCGCCGTACTCCGAACGGACCGTCTTCTTGCTATAGCCATTGCGGCTGTTGGTCGTCTGTTTGTTCTTCACATCGTGCTTGGTGTAACCAAGGGACGTATCCAGCTCCGCGTTCAGCATCTCCTGGATCGTCTCGGCGAAAAGTTCCTTCAGCGCCGCTTGGACATCGTCAACAGACTGCATGTTCTTTTCCTTGATCCACTGCTTCAATTGCTCTTTGGACATGAGGCTCATGTGTTCTCCCAACCTTTCATATGTCTATTGTAATAGATATGAGGTTTGGAGTTTACACAAAATATCTTACAGACTCTGCAATAATTGAACGACAGAAACCAGATCTTTTTTGCATATGGTCTTCACATCCGAATAAACAGTATACTTTACATTTCTGTTCGTACCAGGAATCTTAATCATGTACTGTATCCTTTTTTGTTCATTCCCCTCATTATCGCGCAAGACTAAGTAATAAGCTTCAAAATCATTTACTCGAATCGACTCAACCACGGCATCTGCCGGAATCGTTTCTTTCAAATCGTAACTTCCTGCATGAGAAGCTGAAATATGGATCTTCCCTTGGTTGCTTTGATATTCGGCATCCACTTTCACTATTTCATCGGTAAGGGCCAATATTTTTACCACCATTTGCTTATTTGCTGTCTTCGCTTGTTCTTTTAACTCTTGTCTGTATCTTTCTCCACTTTCCGGTCGAAATAGGATGGAGCCATTTGTAAAATCGAAATCCTCTAATAAGGTTGGTGGTAACTGAAAGTATAGGTTCACTACTTGATGGAAAGATGAATAATCACTTGTTTCAAGGGGTTTCCTGAGTATCGTGATGTCATCTTTGTAAGAATCATACACAACCATAGCAGTACCATTCGCCATTGACTTTTTTATTTGTTCCAATCGTTGACCGTAAGAAGAGTTCATATCGACAATATTCTGTATTTCGTCCCAACGATATTCTGCTTTCTCTAACTGATATGCCGCATTTTGATTCACTATTTCATGATACTGAACAGCCGCAATTCCTGTTGCAGATAAAAGAAAAACCGCCCCAGCTATTCCGATCACGATCTTCCGAGATTGTTGGCTGGTATTTATTGTGCTTCGGATATGTGGCTGCTTCTCTGCCAGTCTGTTACTTAGTTTTTCCTTAAAGAGTTCAAGATCAGTCGAAACTAACTCATATTGTTGTCTTGCTTTGTTCAAATCCCAATCCACTCCGATCTCCTCCAATCCGTTTCTTCATCGCTTCTCGTCCGCGTGCTAGACGAGATTTAATCGTTCCTGTTTTGACACCAACAATCTTGGCTATCTCCGAAATCGTTAACTCTTCAAAATAATACAAAATGATAGGTGTCCGATATTTTTCCGGTAGAGAGG
This sequence comes from Brevibacillus humidisoli, assembly GCF_020923435.1. Classification (NCBI taxonomy): domain Bacteria; kingdom Bacillati; phylum Bacillota; class Bacilli; order Caryophanales; family Paenibacillaceae; genus Brevibacillus; species Brevibacillus humidisoli. The sequence goes on from NZ_CP087263.1 coordinate 3,450,392, forward strand.
AAACTACATCATCGATCTTTTCGTGTGTCAACTTTTCAACATATTTTTGTTCGGTGCTCCTTGTCATTCCATCAGGGATGGAGTGCATTAAAACCTCTCTCCATCTTTTTCTCTTTGCCATTCTGCACTCGTTTATTACAATTTTTGCAAGCCAAGGAAATGGATCACTCTCGTTGTTAAGCTGATCTCGATGTCTGTAACCTTTAATCATGGCTTCTTGCACAAGATCTTCGGCATCTATTCGATTACTCACATAAGAATAAGCAAGACGAATAAGGCGTTGTGCGTATAAATCGACCCAGGCTTCCAGTTGTTTATCAAGCAAACTGATCTCCCTCCCTTCATCCCTTCACCCTTATGATGCGAAACACACGCTTGCGGTTCCCACTCTTTGACGGAAAGGAACATAAAAATACGTGCCCGAGCGACTTAGGCACGCAAGCCTGAAAAGTCACTGCGGACACGTATCTGCATGTTACCTCATGTTACCTCGTTTAACCGATCGAACCTTCCATCTCGAACTTAATCAGGCGGTTCATCTCAACGGCATACTCCATCGGCAGCTCTTTCGTAAATGGCTCAATAAAGCCCATCACGATCATTTGGGTCGCTTCGGCTTCACTCAATCCGCGGCTCATCAGGTAGAAGAGCTGGTCTTCCGATACTTTGGAGACCGTTGCTTCATGCTCCAACGTGACGTTGTCGTTGAGGATCTCGTTGTACGGAATCGTATCCGATGTGGACAGCTTGTCGAGGATCAGCGTGTCGCACTTGATGTTGGACTTTGAGCCCTCCGATTTGCGCCCGAACGAAGAGAGACCGCGGTACGTCACTTTTCCGCCCTCGCGCGACAGGGACTTGGAGACAATCGTCGAGGTGCATTCCGGTGCGAGGTGAACCATCTTGGCACCCGCATCCTGGTGCTGCCCTTTGCCTGCGACGGCGATGGAGAGAACCGTACCTTTGGCACGAGGACCCTTCATGATGACAGCCGGGTATTTCATCGTCAGTTTGGAACCGATGTTCCCGTCGACCCACTCCATGTTGGCGTCTGCGTACGCAACCGCCCGCTTGGTCACCAGGTTGTAAACGTTGTTGGACCAGTTTTGGATCGTCGTATAGCGGCAGCGTGCCCGGTCCTTAACGATGATCTCAACCACAGCCGAGTGGAGCGAATCCGTACTGTAAATCGGTGCGGTACAGCCTTCCACATAATGGACGAAGCTGTCTTCGTCCGCGATGATCAGCGTACGCTCAAACTGCCCCATGTTTTCCGAGTTGATCCGGAAGTAGGCCTGCAGCGGCGTCTCCACTTTTACCCCTTTTGGTACGTAGATAAACGAACCACCAGACCAAACTGCCGAGTTAAGTGCGGCAAACTTGTTGTCGGCTGCCGGAATCACCGTGGCGAAGTATTCTTTCACCAGGTCAGGGTATTCGCGGACAGCCGTGTCCATATCACAAAAGATGACGCCCAGCTTCTCCAGGTCTTCTTTCATGTTGTGGTATACCACTTCTGACTCGTACTGGGCAGAGACACCGGCGAGGAACTTCTGCTCCGCCTCCGGGATACCCAGTTTGTCAAACGTTGCCTTGATTTCTTCCGGCACTTCATCCCAACTGCGTCCCTGTTTCTCAGACGGTTTGACGTAATAGGTGATGTTGTCAAAGTTGAGATCGTCCAGCTTGCCGCCCCACGTGGGCATCGGCATTCTCTGAAAGATTTCGAGGGCTTTCAGGCGGAACTCCAGCATCCATTCCGGTTCACCTTTGATGCGGGAGATCTCTTCGACGATTTCTCGCGTCAGGCCCTTCTTGGTCCGAAATACGGATACGTCCGGATCGTGAAAGCCGTACTGGTATTCCTGCAGTTCAGGGGCTTTTTTTGCCATAACTGCTTCACTCCTTTATCGAGCGGGATTATTTGCCCGCTTGTTGGATTCCCTGCTCCAGTGCTTTCCAAGCCAGCGTGGCACATTTGATACGGGCAGGGAACTTGGCCACGCCCTGCAGCGCTTCAATATCTCCTAAGTCAACTGAGTCGTCAACCTCTTTCCCCTGCATCATGTCTGAAAAGATCTGTGCCAGTTTGACCGCTTCGTCAACCGTTTTGCCCTTGACCGCTTCTGTCATCATCGAAGCAGAAGACATGCTGATCGAGCATCCTTCGCCGAGAAACTTGGCGTCGGTCACTCTGCCATCCTCCACTTTGAGTGACAGCGAGATGCTGTCCCCGCAGGTTGGATTGTTCAGGTTGACAACCAACCCTGCCGGTTCTTCCAGCTTTCCTCGGTTGCGCGGTTTTTGATAATGATCCATGATGACGCGGCGATACAGATCATCAAGAGAAGACATTGCCAAAGTACTCCTTCGTCTTTTTCAACCCGCTGACCAGCGCATCGACGTCTTCTTCCGTGTTGTACAGATAGAAGCTGGCCCGTGCCGTTGCCGTCACCTGCAGCCAGCGCATCAACGGCTGTGCACAGTGGTGGCCGGCGCGTACCGCAATCCCATGCGAGTCTAGCACAGTGGCCGCATCATGCGGGTGGACATCAGCCAGGTTGAAAGTAATTAAGCCGGTTCGATCTTCGCGCGGCCCGTAAATGTTCAGGCCTTCTACCTGCTGCATCTGCTCCAGTGCGTAGCGAACCAGATGTCTGTCGTGTCGCTCAATCTCATCCATGCCGATCTCCGTCAGGAAGTCGATTGCCGCCGCCAGGCCAACTGCACCGGCGATAATCGGGGTGCCCCCTTCAAACCTCCACGGCACCTCTTTCCAGGTCGAATCGTACAGGTCCACGTAATCGATCATCTCCCCGCCGAATTCAACCGGTTCCATCTGCTCCAGCAGTTCGCGCCTGCCGTACAGAACACCGATGCCGGTGGGACCGCACATCTTGTGAGCGGAAAAGGTGAAGAAATCACAGCCCATCTCCTGTACGTCCACCTTTATATGGGGCGCGGATTGGGCACCGTCGACGATGAGCACCGCCCCGTTCTGATGCGCGATCTCGGCAATCTCCTTGATTGGCGTCACATCGCCCAGCACATTGGACATGTGACGGATGGCGACAACCTTTGTCTTCGGAGTCACCGTCTTTCTCACGGCCTCTACCGTTATTGTACCATCTTCCGTCAATGGTATAAACGTAAAAGTGGCTCCGGTCGCTTTCGCCACCTGCTGCCAAGGAATAAAGTTGCTGTGGTGTTCCGCAATCGTGGTCACAATCTCGTCTCCCTCTTGCAAACGAGGGCGTACGTAACTGTTGGCCACCAGGTTGAGCGCAGAGGTGGTTCCACGCAAGAACACCACCTCGTTAGCCTCCCTGGCATTGATGAACGAGCGTACCTTTTCCCGTGCTCCCTCGTAGGCATCCGTCGCTTTGCTTCCAAGTGTGTGAACACCGCGGTGAACATTGGAATTGTACTCCTTGTAGTAAGCATCCACCGCTTCGATCACTTGCACCGGTTTCTGCGAGGTAGCCGAACTGTCGAGGTATACCAGCGGGTGACCGTTCACCTGCTGATCGAGAATTGGGAAGTACTTACGGATCTCCCTGGCATTGATCATCGACCCAACTTCCTTTCCAGCGCCTGACGAAGGCGGGATTTCACTTCCTCCAGCGGGATTTCCGCGACAACCGGCTCCAGGAAGCCCAGGATGATCAGCCGCTCCGCTTCCTTGCGGGTGACGCCGCGGGACATCAGGTAGTAGATGCTCTCTTCACTGATCTTCCCGACAGAAGCGGCATGGCCTGCTTTTACGTCGTCTTCGTCAATCAGCAGGATCGGGTTGGCATCGCCGCGTGCTTTCTCACTAAGCATCAGGATGTTTTCAGCCTGTGCGCCGTTCGTCTTTTCTGCACCCTTTTCGATCTTGGTTATCCCGTTCAAGATCGTCACTGCTTCGTCTCGCATGACGGCTTTGCTCAGCATGTCGGATTCGGAATGTGTGCCGATATGCTGCACCTGTGAGGTCAGGTTTTGCCGCTGGCTGCCGGTGCCGACATTGATTGTCTTGGTGTCGGCAAACGAACCGGTTCCTTTGAGTACGGTTGTATTGTTGGCGACGCAGTTGCCGTCGTTCATCTCGCCCAGTACCCATTCCATCCGCCCGTCCCGTTCGACGACAGCACGGCGGAACGTATAGTCATGCACCTCGCCGGAGAGAGTACGCACAGATGCTACCTGCACCTTGGCTCCCGCTCCGACAAACACCTCCACGATGCTGTTTGCGACCATCTGCTTGCCTGCGGCAGACACAAACGTATCAACGTAAGCCACTCTGCTGTTCGCTTCTGCTACCACGAGAATATGGGGGCAGAGAAACGCTTCATCCCCGGCCACTTCAAATACCGCCTGCAGCGGTTCCGAAATCTCCACGTTTTTCGGCACATAGAGAAACACCCCGCCATTGACCAGAGCGGTGTGCAGAGCTGTCAGTTTATGTTCGTCAAAACCGACCGCCTTCAGATAATACTGCTGCACCAGATCGCCGTGCTCGCGCAGGGCGCTGGCCAGGTCCGTAAAGATCACACCCTGTGCCGTCAGTTCCTCAGAGACGGCTGTAAAGATCGTCGAGGCATTCTTTTGCACGATCAGGTTATTTACTGCACCTTCGCCGATCTGTTCTTTTACCACATTATCCAAACTCTCTATTCCATCCGCTTTCGCTTCCGTCTGAAACGGCGCAAACTGGTCGATATTCCATTTGTCAATCTTTGTCTTCTCCAGGGCCGGCAAAGGAAGAACTCCGGCCGCGTTCAAGCTGGACAGACGTTTTTCGAGAAACCAGTCCGGCTCCTGATTTGCTTTGGAATATGCGGCGATCGATTCGTTGCGAAAGCGAAGTTGTGTATCTACACTCATTCGATTACACCTCCCTTTCGCTTACACACCGGCGTTAACCGTTTCGTCTTCGATGCCGAGCTCTTCTTTGATCCAATCGTACCCTTCTGCTTCCAGACGCTCTGCCAGTTCAGGCCCGCCCGATTTGACGATCCGTCCCTGCATCATCACGTGAACAAAGTCAGGCGTAATGTAATTCAGCAGTCGCTGATAGTGGGTAATAATCAAAAAAGCACGCTCTGCCGAACGCATCTCGTTGACACCCTTGGCGACCACCTTCAAGGCGTCAATGTCAAGACCGGAATCGATCTCGTCAAGAATACAGAAGTTGGGTTGCAGCAGCAACATTTGCAGGATCTCATTGCGTTTCTTTTCACCACCGGAAAAACCTTCATTGAGATAGCGGTGGGCAAACGCCTCATCCATTTCCAACAAGCCCATCTGCTTATCCATTTCGCGGATAAACTTCATCAGCGAGATCTCGTTTCCTTCTCCACGGCGTGCGTTGATCGCAGAGCGGATAAAGTCTGCGTTGGTCACACCGGTTATCTCGGATGGATACTGCATCGCCAGGAACAAACCGGCACGAGCCCGCTCATCCACTTCCATCTCCAACAGGTCCTCGCCGTTAAACGTCACCTCTCCGTCCGTCACCTCATACTTCGGGTGACCCATCAGCGCAGAAGCAAGCGTGGATTTCCCTGTTCCGTTCGGGCCCATGATCGCGTGCACTTCTCCGCCCTTGATTTCCAGAGAAAGACCTTTCAGGATCTCCTTATCTTCCACCTTCGCACGAAGATTTTTTATCTGCAGGTGCGGTACGCCAGACATCCATCATTCCTCCATTTGTCAGTAATCTGGATTGCAGGAAAACAAACTGCTTATGTATCTACCAGTCATTTCCACACAAGCAGTTATTCATTCTCAATCCGTTCTCAATTACCATTGTATAATAAGAATTATTATAAAGCAACGTTACAACTATTCCTGTATTTTTTAAATATAAATGTTTAGTATGTGTGGGGTGTGGCAAAAACTTTGCCTTATCGCAGCACATCCATGATTTCTGCCCGTTTCGCCTGATATTCCTCATCCGTGAGGACGGGCGTGAAATCGGTCTGCGGAATCTCCTGCAGCAGATGGTGCCATGATTTGCAGCCCTTGTACTCCTCCGCGATGGGCAGCTCGATGGCCTGGTGCAGCCGATAGACGCGGGCAAACAGGATATGCAGCGGCTTTTTCTTCTTCCAGTGCAGTCGGACGTCCGCAAAGTTGTCCGTCCAGATGTGATACGGGTTGAGTGCTCTCAGTTTTGCTTCATCAAGCAGCTCCACATCATCGGTGATATGAGCGAAGTATCGGATCGGCACTGTTGGCTGATCAGGGCTCCATCCTTCCAGTGTCGCTTCCAGGTCAGCATGGTACGCTGGTTTTACCATCTCCGGTTTTTGATGTTCATAGGTCGGATAGAGGTAAAAGGTATCATGCTCGAGAACGAATTCTCGTGTCTCCTCATAGAGTCCTCCCTTGCGAACGGTGATGATCTGCTTCCCTTCTCCTAGAGCTTTTACTGCGACGGCCCATTCTTTTAGGGAAAGGGTCGACGCAGGCTGTATGGCGGTGATCATGATCACGAACAACTCCTTTCAATACCCTTCTCTACAGGTGTCGACTGTATCACCGACACCGCTTCGTTATGTAAGGATCATGCGGCAGGGATTTTCCACCATCCTTATGCTTTCCTCAGTTTAGCAAAATCTCCGCCAACTGCAAAGAAAAAGCCCTCATCCATGAGAGAGGATGAGAGCGGAGAAAAGGGTGGGCTATCGGATTCGTGGTCCTTGCTGTGCGATCTCGACCGCATTTGGAAACTTTTTGCTGAAGTTTTCCGCGAAGCGGCTGGCCAATTCTCTTGCCTGACGGTCGTAAGCTTCCTTGTCCGTCCAGGTGTTGCGCGGCTGAAGCACCTCTGAGGGCACCCCCGGGCAGTTGGTCGGCACCTCTACACCGAAGACCGGATCGATGACAAACTGTGCGTTTTCCAGCTCTCCCTGAATGGCTGCGGTGACCATCGCCCTCGTATAGGCCAGCTCCATCCGCTTTCCGACACCTACAGGGCCGCCAGTCCAGCCGGTGTTGACCAGGTAGACACGCACATTGTTTTGGACGATCTTTTTGCCGAGCATTTCCGCGTACACCACCGGATCAAGCGGCAGGAAGGGGGCTCCGAAGCAGGTGGAGAACTCGGTTTGAGGTGTCGTGACTCCCCGCTCTGTTCCTGCCATCTTACTGGTATAGCCGGAGAGGAAGTGGTACATCGCCTGTTCTTTTGTCAGCTTGGAGATCGGCGGGATCACCCCAAACGAGTCAGCGGTAAGAAAAATGATCACGTCCGGATGACCGCCAACACCAGGGATCACCGCGCCAGGGATCTTCTCCACCGGATAGGCGGCACGAGTGTTCTCCGTATACGTATCACTATCGTAATCAGCTTTTCTGGTCAGCGGATCGACATCGACATTCTCCAGCACCGTACCGAAGCTGATTGCCTGCCAGATCTGCGGTTCTCCCTTTTCCGACAGCCGAATGCATTTGGCGTAGCAGCCTCCTTCAATATTGAAGACGCCGTTGTCTGACCAGCCGTGTTCGTCATCCCCGATCAGGAAGCGGTCGGGGTCGGCTGACAACGTGGTTTTCCCCGTTCCCGACAGGCCGAAGAAGAGAGCCACTTTCTCGTCTTTGCCCACATTGGCCGAACAATGCATGGAAAGGACGTTGGCCTCCGGCAGCAGGTAATTCATCACAGTAAAGATTGATTTCTTCATCTCGCCAGCGTATTCGGTTCCGCCGATGAGCACCGTCTTGCGTTCAAAGCTGATGATGATAAACGTCTCCGAATGAGTGCCATGTACGGCCGGATCTGCTTTAAAGCCCGGTGCAGAGATAATCGTGAACTCCGGCGAATGCGCAGCCAGTTCTACTGCCGTAGGGCGAATGAACAGCTGCCGCGCAAACAGGTTGTGCCAAGCATACTCGTTGACGACGCGAAGCGACAGTCGATAATCCTGATCGGCACCGGCAAACCCGTCGAATACAAACAGTTCTTTCTCATGTAAATAGTCAAGCACGTCCGTGTAGAGCCGTTCGAATTGATCGACAGCAATCGGCTGATTGCCGGGACCCCAGTTTATCTTTTCCCGAACCGACTCCTCATCCACGAAAAATTTATCTTTGGGAGAACGCCCGGTATACTTGCCCGTTAGGGTGTTGAGCGCTCCCTGATCAGTCAGCACACCCTCGCCCCGCTTTACTGCGGCCTCAACGAGCTGTGGTACGGACAGATTGTATTTTACGTCGGAGTTCGCGAGCACCTCATTCAGTGTTTTGACTGTCTTGATTTTCATGTGAACGATCTCCTTCCCACACATTCCACATTGTGATTATCTGTTTACGCTGTTCGTTGATAAATAGTATATCACATTTATCAAATTAAGCCACATGATTTTGCGGAGTTGTGTGAAAAAAATGTGAAGGCTCGTCTGATTAGGATGACAGATGGCGCATGGAGACGATAATCCCCAGCGCTGCAACCAGTAAAAGTCCTGCCAAGACGAAGTAGCCACCTTCTACACCAGTGGTGTCAATCATGACAGTGAACAAAGAGAGCAGCAGCATCCGCAGCAGCGTACCGATCGATTGGAAGAAACTCATCACCCTGCCCATGAAACGGTTGGGCAGCACCTCCATGTAAACGTTCTGTCGAATCAGCCGTGTTGAAACGTTGCACCAACCTATAAATGCTGACATGAGGACAAACATCCATGCTTTTGGAACAGCGACTGTCAACACGAAAGCAAGCACCATCAACAGGTAATAAAACACCATGGAAGAAAACGCACCGCCTATTCGACTGATCCAGGCAAAAAGGATACCTGCCGCCATTGCACCGACGGAGTACGCAACCTCGCCAAATGAGAAGATGCTCACATCTTCTGACAACGTTTGACTCACAAAGACTGGGTTAAGCAAGTTCACCAACGTGACCGTAAGGAAGGGGACTAGAGCAGAAACTCCGAATATCATAAAGCCTCGTCTTTCCCTCAGATAGAGCCAACCCTGGCGGAGCGACTCTCCCCAGGGTGTTCGGACATCCTTCTCGGCTTGCTTTTCCACTGTAAAAACGTAGTCGATGCCTAACAGCATGACAAAGGCAATCAGATACGTCAATGCGTTAAGCAGCAGTAGCACATGAAGGCCGACCGGTTCCAAAAGCAGGCCAGAGCAAGCACCGGCCAGAACCAGAGCAGTTTGGTTCTCCACTTCCAGCAACGAGTTGATCTGGTTGTACTGCTTGCGGTCAAATGTTTCCTGGACAAAGGCAGACAGTGCTGGATAGTGGAGCTGCAAGATGAAGGTAGTCGCCAAAAAAATGAGCATCAGCATCCACCCCTGGTACGCACCCCCAAACCCCCACATCGCCATGAGCGCCAGTACGGTGAACCCTCCTGCCTGTTCCAGCTGCAAGATGGCCTTGCGGGAAAAGCGGTCGATCCATGTCCCGATAAAAGGTCCGATCAGAAACACGAAAATAGAAGAGACAAGCATCGTAGAGCCAAGAAGTTTGGCGGAGCCCGTGGTTTCCACCAAATGCCAGGAGACGCCAATCATGGTCATCCCCTGGCCAAAACCGGAAAACAGGTTCGAAAAAAATAGTTTGCGAAACGTACGATCCTCAAAAACCTCTCGCACTTTGTCGTCACTCCTTTTGATCCTATGTAGCTGACAAAGGTTCCATAGACCACTCCCCTTTTCCAGCCCCTAAAAAAACAATAAGGGCCTGGTTATGACGAAGGGCTTTCCTTCATTCATAACCAGACCCTAGGATCTGTGGGACGACTATATTACATATCAAAAGTATACCACTATTTGGCTCTGCAACGGAACCGCTTTTTATGGCAACACTTTTTGATCAGCTTGAACGGGCGGGTGTGCTGTTCATTGTCAATCGGCGAATCTCATCCTGAATCGGCAAGTGGTAGGGGCATGCGCGCTCACACAAAGGACGGTCGCGGCACGGCTCGTAAGTGAGACATTGAGAGAACTTCTCTTCTGACTTGTTCCACAATTCTTCGCCGGCTGGAAGCAGTCCGTATCGGTTCCGATAGCGGGACGGGATCAGTGTATCGGGGATGCGGATGCCGAGAGGACAGGAACAGTAGTTGCAGCGGCGGCAGCCGTGCTCGTCCAACCCTTCCGCCATTTGCACCAACTGGCTTCTTTCCTCTGCGGTCACTTCATGCTCTAGTGCCGCCAGATTACTGTCCACTTCAGCGATGCTTTTCATCCCGGATAGCACGACGTGTGCTGCAGATCCGCCCGTGTAGCGAATCGCCTCTTCGGTTCGCGATAAAAACGGTCCGGACAGCGGCTTCATCGCGATCATCCCAACATCAAGATCGATCGCTGTCGGCATCAGATCCCGCTCGGCAAACGGCTGTACCATACTCAGGTGAAACAGCACCGTATCGAACGGATAATCCTTTAGCCAACGAGCCAGCAGTTCCGGACGATGACCGGTGATGCCGATGTGGCCGATATAGCCTTTTTCTTTCATCTCTACAGCGGCGCGCAGCGCGCCATCGGGTGATTTGACCTCCCGGTATTCGCTGACATAGTTGACATAGTGTATCTGCAATATATCGATGTAGTCCGTATGAAGCAGCTTGAGGCTGTTCTCGATCTCCTCTTTGGCCTCCGTGTATGAGCGCTTCTGGGTCTTCGTCGCCAATACGTACTCGTGGCGGCGGGAAGCAATTGCCTTGCCCAGTTTCTCTTGACTGTCGCCGTACGCTGCGGCCGTATCGATATAGGTGATTCCCCGATCTAATGCGTGGTTCATCACGCGATCAGCCTCTGTCTGATCCAGCTTTGGCAAATGCATCGCGCCAAAGCCAAGCTGCGAAACCGTGAGATTGGTTCTGCCAAGCCGTATGTTCTTCATTTCTCACCAACTCCTGCCTGCCATTATACCACAGGCTGGAGCGGACAGGATTGCCTGTCTGCACATCGACATCGCCGGTACGGACCTTTTACCTGGACTCCTGCAAAGTGAGTCGAAGCAATGCATCTAACTTCAGTTGATCTCGCAGCGCTCCTGTCTGCCGAATGAACTGGCGGGCATGCAGGTAAGACAGCTCGTCACCTGAAAACAGGCGAAGCAGATCTCGCTCACGCCCACAGAGAGTGAAATCGGCTTTCATTCCCTGTGGCCAATCACCAAACTGGCACTCCTGTCCCGAAAAGGAGAGCATCATCCTCAACGCTCTATCCTCTACAACCAGTCCAATCCGCCGCTCCCATCCTCTGATCAGCGGTCGAAGAAATGTTTTTTCCGCCAGTCGTTTCTGAAATACGGTCAAGCTGTTTGACAACCCTGCCACAATCCCACCCTTTCCGCAACCTGCCATCTGCAAAAACAGCTTCTGGATGGGCTGCGTCGAATCCTTTGGCGAGGGGAGAGAAGCCTTGTCGTCTCCTGTCGCGCTGTCGTAAAACCTCTCGACAAAAACAAAAAAACTGATGGCCTGCCCTGTACGGGGCGACCATCAGCTGTACCTCCGGGACTTATCCGGTACATAATGATCAGATTTCGTCCTGCTCATCTTTTTCTACCCTTACTTCCAAGTGGTGTCCGTCTGGAGATTCGAAATAAAGATTATAACTCTTCGGGCGCTCGATTGGTCCGCGATAGGGGATATTTTGCACTTCCAGCTTGTCAACCAGGTAGTCCAGTTCCGCTCGAGTGGCTACGGAAAAAGCAATATGGTCCACCTGACCAACACCATTCTGCCCATCCATGTCATGTTGATGAAGGCCAATCCTCACGTGGGAACCCAGTGTAAAGTAGATGGGCTGACTCTCATCGACATCATCCAACGGTAACGGAACCTCAAGAATTTCTTTAAAGAATTCGGCTGTTTTCAGCGGGTTCCGACAGTTGAGTCCAATGTGATGAACACCTTGCAAGTATAGCATTTGTGCAATCCTCCCAAAACGGCAAGCGATCTCTTCCATAATGATGCACACATGACGAAAAAATATTACGCGGTATACCGTGACATCTCTTTTCGCTTGTTGTAGTTCCTGAGACGCTCACTCAAATGCTGCAGTCGCACTTTCAACGCATCTCGCCATTCGTCATCCTCAAGCCCTTTGGCAATGCCCAACAGATCAAGGGCGATGTCAATCTGCTGCTTTAGTACTTCGGCATAATTGCCATCATCAGTCATCGTACAATTCTCGAACAAATCCGGCAGATTGTCAACCGTTACAAAATCGCTGAAATCGACTTCCCGAGCATTATCGCCTTGTGCATATTCTACAAGTATTTCGAATTCCCCTTCAATGGCGGGATGAACATCCATTCGGTTGCAAACAGGGCAGAACATGATCGGAACGTTGTGAACCAGCGTCTTTTGGTGACGAACCGTACCAAATGAGCCAATCATACCCGCTCCACAACAAAAACTCATACTCTATCCCCTCCTGACGCACGCGTATAGGCGCGTCTTGTCATAGTCTATCTTTATTCGATTGTAACTCACCTCACTCCTCTCTACCAAGCCTAAAATCATACCAGTTTATCCAGTTGATATCGGCAGGCGGCGAGTGCAGCAATCGAGTTGAATCGATCCTTTCATCTATCATATTCAGACTAATCTGGAAACTTGCAAGAAACTTTTCTTCTGACAGCCACATCTGAAAACCATGGCCGGAGTAAGCAATCGCACCCACAAGCGGCGATCAGAAAAAAGGCTCCCCCTTTGCTTTCGCCTGCAAAGCAAAGAGGAAGCCCGCACAAGGTTGTGAAAGCAGTCTTGGACTACTCCTTCACCATCGCTTCGTACTTCTCTGCGTCCATCAGTTTATCCAACTCGCTGGGATCGGAGATTTCTACTACGATCATCCACGCTTGATCATACGGTGAGGAGTTGACCAATTCAGGCGAGTCTTCCAGCTCCCCATTCACTTCCAGCACCTTACCGCTGATCGGTGCGTACAGCTCGGATACGGTTTTAACCGACTCGACACTGCCGAATGGCTCATCTTGCTTGATCGCTGCTCCCACCTCGGGAAGCTCCACAAATACGATATCGCCCAATTCCGATTGTGCAAACGACGTAATGCCGATATACGCTTTGTTCCCCTCTACGCGTACCCACTCGTGCTCTTCGCTGTACTTAAGCTCTTTTGGATAATCCATCTGCGTTACTCCTCCTATTGATCTTAATCATTGTCTATCGCTACTACTATTGGACAAAGATCTTACGATTCCTCTTCGATGCCGAGAATTCGGAACAACCGTTTTTTGACCAGGTTCAACCCTTTTTCCCCTGCCTGGAAGTGACGAAGCTGGAGGGACTCATCAAACAGATAGTAGGCTGGAACGTACTCGTTCTGGAACGCATCGGTCGTGGTCATCCGATTATCGATCGCGATGGGGTGGGTCAAGTTGTGCTCGGCAATGGTCTCTTTAATCACCGCAATATCCGTATCTGCTTCCGATCGCGGCATGTGGATGCCTACCATCTGCAGGCCTTGTTGGGCATACTTATCCCGCCATTCGTTGATTTGCGGCATCGATTCTTTGCACATGTGGCAGCTGACCGACCAGAAATGAATCAACACCGGCTTGCCCGCCAGATCATCCTTGCTCACCTGACCATTCACCCATTCGGTAATCCCGGGAAAATCGGGCAACTCTTCACGTAACCTCACTGTTTCCAACCCCTTTCCATATGTAGACCTACGTTGCGTGTGTAACAGCAGTTTTTCCTCATACCCTATTCTGCCATAGCACGAAAAACCTATGCTCCACTTGTCGTTTCGTTAAAAAAAGGTCTAACAGAAATCAGTTAGACCTTTCTGACCGAAGACAAAAGGGAGCGGCGCGGGGGAGATAGCTCTCCGCCTGTACCGAGGCTTTGTCTGCACGCTACCTTTTTGGAACAGTCGTTTCATACACCCCGTTGTGCTTAACTTTTGACAAGGTGCTCCTCACCCGGACGCCAATTAGCCGGGCAGAGACCACCCGATTGCAGTGCTTGCAGCACTCGCAGAGTCTCATCCACGGAGCGGCCGATGTTCAGATCGGTGACGACTTGATAGCGCAGCACGCCTTCCGGATCAATGATGAACAGACCGCGGAATGCAACGCCATCTTCTTCATCCAGCACGCCGTAGTCGCGTGCGACTGTTTTCAAGAAGTCGGAAGCTAGTGGGTAATTGAGACCGCCCAAACCGTTTTTGTCGCGAGGCGTGTTGATCCATGCACGGTGGGAGTGGATGGAGTCAACCGAAACCCCAAGTACCTCTGCATCGAGATCTTTGAAGTCTTCCATCGAATCACTAAGCGCAATGATCTCGGTTGGGCAGACAAATGTGAAGTCAAGCGGGTAGAAGAACATCACCAGCCATTTGCCTTTGTAGTCAGACAGCGAAACCTTGCCAAAGTCCTTCCCATTACCCAGCGCTGTTTCCATCGTGAAATCAGGTGCCGGCAAACCTACCAAACGTTGTGCCATTTTATCGTGGCCTCCTTTGAACAGTTGGTTCATTTTTTAGTAAGCCAAGTTCTGCCAGCCTTGGACAACACCGTTAAAAAGGATGCCCACATACACCTGATTTATACCGCTCGTAAGGAAAACTTGTGTCAATGTTTTGCGCGCTCCAAGAAGCGACTATTGCTGCGGCACCTGATGGAGAATGCCGGATTGCTCAATGCGTCCAACGGCCTCCAACAGCTCGTCTGGCTTCTTCACCAATGCGATGCGCACGTATCCTTCTCCCTCTGCGCCAAATGCACTGCCTGGTATGACTACTACACCCGCCTGTTCCAGCAACCGAAAGGCAAACTGACGAGACGACCATCCTCGTGGTATCGATGCCCAGACGAACATCGTCGCTTTCGGAGCCGGGATCGTCCAGCCAATCTGATTGAGTCCCGTCAACAGCACATCGCGCCGTTCCTGATAGAGAGGGCCTATCGTATTGGGAAAGTGGCCGGACATGTCTCCTCGCAGTGCGGCAATCGCCATCTCCTGTACAGGGTAGAACACACCATAGTCAATGTTGGATTTGATCATGGCGAGTGGTTGTATCAGCTCCGCATTGCCGACCACATAAGCGATCCGGCAGCCCGCCATGTTAAAACTTTTCGAAAACGAATTGAATTCGATCGCCACATCTTTTGCTCCTGCCACCTGCAGGAAGCTGGGCGGCCGATACCCGTCAAAGGCCATCTCCGAATAAGCCAGATCGTGAACCACCATGATCCCGTACTGCCTGGCAAACCGAACAACCTGCTCGAAAAAAGAAAGCGGTGCGACGGCTGAAACCGGATTGTTGGGATAGTTCAGGATCATCAGTTTGGCACGCTTCCGCACCTCCTCCGGTATCGCCTCCAGATCGGGCAGATAGCCGTTTTCCTCTCGGAGCGGCATCGGATACATCTCGGCACCGGCCAGATGGACACTTCCGGCGTAGATCGGGTAGCCGGGGTCAGGAACCAGAACGATTTCACCCGGATCGACCCAAGCCATCGCCACGTGGGCCAATCCGTCCTGGGAGCCCATCAGGGCATGTACCTCCTGGTCGGGATCAAGCTCTACGCCAAACCGATATGTATACCACTCGGCCACTGCCTGCCGAAAGTGGGGGGATCCTTCTGACATCGGATAACCATATACATCGGGCCGCTGTACAGCCGCTGTCAATGCTTCCACCAGATGAGGGGCAGGCGGTTGATCGGGACTGCCGATGCCCAGATCGATCACCCTGACGGTACGTGCCGCCTCTTTTTTTCGCTGGGCCATCTCAGTAAAAATCGCAGAAGTCAGCTTCTGCACTCTGCGCGATGGCTGAGGGCGGTTCATCGAACTGGCCTCCACTGCTCCATCTCATCTTCTCTGAAACCGACGGTCACCCGGCTGCCGTCCGTGATTAGCGGACGTTTGATCAGCTTGCCGTTTTGCGAGAGGAGATCGAGCATCTCGTCTTCACTCATCGCTGGGAGCCGCTCCTTCAGATTCAGTTCACGGTAGAGCTGGCCGCTCGTGTTGAAAAATTTCTTCAAGTCAAGACCGCTTTGCTGCCACATGCGGCGCAGTTCCTCTTTGCTGGGCGGCTGCTCGACGATCGGAATCGCTTCATAGGAGATCTCCTCTTTGCTCAACCACTGTTTCGCTTTGCGGCACGTACCGCACTTATCGTACACATACGCCTTCAAGGTCATTTGCCATCATTCCCACCTTTTTTCTTTCTGTCAGCATACCATGTCAGGACAAGGGTGCTCAAACCTACCCAACCGAAACCTTTACCTGGTAACCAGCATGTTTTTTGGTATGAAACACGCCCCCCTCCAGTACCAGGTACTGTGCTTTGATGCCAAGCAGCCTGCCGTGTACCTCTTCCTGCTTGTCCAGGGAGAGAGAGGTGATCTTGTCCAGCGTCTCCAGCATGGGATAGGTGATCTCCACCCACTCGTCTTCCTTGATTTGAAATGGTTTGAACGTTTCCGGGAAGTAGCCGTACACTTCGTCACGAATCTCAAGCAGATCGCGTTCCGCCACTTCTCCCTTCAGCATCTTGCGCCAGTTGGTCTTGTCCGGCAGATATTGACTCAGGTGAAACTCCAGTTCGCCAGCCATCCGCCGCGTCGGCAGTTCAGCGATCGGAATAGCCCGAATCGCCCCCTGGTCTACCCAGCGTTTCAACTGATTGTGTTTGCGGGTGAGTCCAACTTTTACGTCACTGGATAAGGCCAGGTAGACGTAATGGGGAATCATGCAGTATGTTTCTCCAAAGCTCTCATCTCGACAGGTCCCTTGATCAAAGTGGCACTCGTGTGGTTTGACGATACACAGATCATTCTCCGGCAGTCTGGTAAAACAGGGGTAGCAGTATCCACTGTTAAACGTTTTGTTTGTCCGCCGCCCACAAGCGATACAGTTCTTCTGCCCGAGAAACGAAAGGGTAACATGATTGCCCATCCACTCGTTTAACGGCAGCTTTTCCCCATCTAGCTGCAGATAATAATCGACTGGTTGATCCTTCCCATGATAACTGTGGACCAACCCACGCAGCGTGCCCTGAAGTTCTACCACGCTGGTTTCTCCCCTTTCATTGCTTTTTTGTTTCCATTTTACCACAGAGTCAATCTGCTTCCGCCCAACCGGACTGGCAGATATTGCGGCTTGTCCTACGCAGATTGACAGCATGTTTTTGCGGATAGCGGTGAACCTATAAGCAGCGGCGTCAGACAGACGTTCCAACAGAAAGGAGCTGGTTGGCTTGCACCGCTGGTGGGTATGCTGTGTTCTTGTCGCCGCCGTTTGGCTTATGCCTTTATCCAGTCTTGGTAAAACCGCGTTTGACGAGCCGATTCATCGGATCGACACACAAAAAAAGATCGTGGCGCTCACGTTTGATGATGGCCCCGACCCTACCTATACCCCGCTGATTCTGGAAACGCTGCACAAAAACGGTGTTCCGGCAACGTTTTTTGTCCTGGGTTCTCAAGTAGACAAATATCCCTCGATCCTCCAATGGATGCGAAAAGCGGGACATGAGATCGGAAATCACGGATATGAGCACCATGACCTCAATAAACTGACCGAACAACAAGTGTATGATGAAATCAAACGTACCGAACGGGCGGTACTGCAGAAGGCAGGCGTGTTTACCCAATACTACCGTCCACCCGGCGGAGTGATTACCCATGATGTGCGAAATGCCGTTCAGTCGTCCGGTTACGACATGATTTACTGGTCGGTTGATCCACGCGACTGGTCACTCAAACGGACGGCGTCCGTCATCATCAATAGTGTCAAGCAAAACGTCACGCCCGGCGACATCGTCCTGTTCCACGATGGAGGCTTAAATCAAAAGCAGACACTGGCAGCTTTGCAGCAGTTGATCACGGATCTGCGTTCTCAAGGGTACAAGTTTGTCACCATCAGCCAGCTGCTGAGTGAAGCGTCCAATTGAACAGTCTAGCCAACGGTATTGCGAAGAAACGTGCGTAAGCGTTCGTTTTGTGGGTTGACCAGCAGATCTTGCGGTGTCCCATCTTCGGCGATGACACCCTGATCCATAAAGATGACCCGATCACTGACCTCCCGGGCAAATCCCATCTCGTGGGTGACGACGACCATGGTCATCCCTTCACCAGCCAAGTCTTTCATCACGGCCAGCACCTCGCCGACAAGTTCCGGATCGAGTGCGGAGGTCGGCTCATCAAACAGCATGATTTTGGGATTCATCGCCAGTGCACGGGCGATTGCGACGCGCTGCATCTGCCCGCCGGAGAGACGTTCCGGGTAGACGTCGGCTTTGTCAGCCAGTCCCACTTTTTGCAGCAGTTCCATCCCCCGTTGGCGCGCCTCTTCCACCGATACCTTTTTGACCTTGACTGGTGCCAACGTGACATTGTCCAGCACCGTCTTGTGCGGGAACAGATTGAACCGCTGAAACACCATGCCTACTTCTTCGCGAACTTTGTTAATATCAGTGCGGGGGTCGGTGACATCGTAACCATCGATAATGATTTGGCCACTGGTAACCGGCTCCAATTGATTGAGACAGCGTAGAAAGGTACTTTTGCCCGAGCCGGATGGACCGATCACACAGACGACTTCCTTTTCGGCGACCTGGGTAGTGATACCCTTGAGTACCTCTAGTTTGCCATAGCTTTTATGCAGATCGTTCACTTGTATAATCACGACTGAAGAACCCCCTCTTCATGACGAGTGATAGATATCTGCATTCTATTGTAACGAAACCATGGGTAAAAAGCATTCGTTTTCGCGAAATCTGTCTGAAGAGGCGCTTATCTCCGTCCACTCTTCCCGATACTTATTTAGATTGTTTTTCCCATTCCACCAGATCGCCCTGCTGATAGCGGAACAAGCGGGAGTCATCAGCACTGCCGGTATCGATTAGGGGCTGAGGTTCCCCATCGATCAACCGGGCGTATTCGCCGTCCACAGCTGTCGCTACGTCGGCCTGGGAGAATTGGCCATTCTCCCAGCGGAAGATCCAGAGATAGCTGGGAATCGTCCCTTGTGAGACCGCTAGCAGTTCAGCCCTGCCGTCGCCATCGAGATCTTTTTTCAGCGGCGAGCCTGTCTGCAGATACCGCAACCACTTCCCCTGTTCCGAGTCAAAGCCAAACACTCTGATTTCCTCATAATGGGAACCGAGGTGACCGCTTAACTCGATTTCGGATCGGCCGTCACCATTTAGATCGGCAGCTTGTACACTGGCTTGGGCAATCCCGTAATCGGTCACTATCCCCAGATTGTACAGATCAGCTCCGTCCTGCAGATAGGCAATTACTTCTCCTTGTTCCGGTTTGTTCTGGAACTGCGGATCGACATAGAGGTGAACAAACACATTCTTTTTGCCCGAAATACGCTGCAGCCCGAAGCTTTTTACTTTTACCAGTTCGACTGGTGCGTCTGTAACAGATATGTCCTCGGGCGGCACAGGCACGAAGGAGAGCGGGACTCGATTGGGTTCATTCTGGTCAGGTGCTGGACTGGGGGATGTGGAGACGTCAGACGGTGCAGCAGTTTCACTGCAGCCTGCGGCCAAAAAAAGGAGCAGGGCAAGGGACAGCATCCTTTTGCGCATGATTATCCTCTCCGCTGGAAGAATGGTGAAAAGGCTATAAGCAGTCGTTTACAACATGTTTCTACATGGTTAGACGGACTGCTTGTTTCGGCGTTTCAGGAAAAGCAACATATAAAAAAGGATGAGCAGCTCGCTCACCCTCTCTTCTGCTCTTTTTGCACGACCTGTGTTGGATCGGGTGTTGCTTCTTCCCCGTCCCACAGTTGTACGGTAAAGAAGCTGATGACGAAAAACAGGATCCAGATGACTGCCCGCCGATTGATGCACGGTGTCAGCACGAGTGCCACCTGCCTTTCGAGCATCGAGCATGCTGTCCTTAGCATTTCCCGTCTGCGGTGATGCTATGCCCATCCTCTTCAGCGGCCGCCATGCCGTCGACCTGCTGCGCCGCCCGAGGTGATCGGAACAACAGACAGGAAGCTGCGAAGGCGGCCAGCATCGCCGCCATCACCCAGAACATCAGCCCCGGCGAGAGATACTCGATCAGGTACCCATTTACGTTGGGGCCGATGATACTGGCGACGCTGAAGTTGATCCCTGCGATGATCCCGGCTGTCGGCACCATCCCTAGCGGCAGCAGGTCAGCGGCATAAGCCATGCCCAATGAGTAAAAGGAGCCGACGGCAGCGCCTGCCGCTGCGAGCAAGACCATCATCAGCCAGGTGGAATCGCCCACCAGCGGAAACAGGCTGAACGAGATCGCCCCCACAATGCCGCAACCCATCATCACCTGTCTCCTGCCCACCCGGTCGCTCAGAGTACCGAGCGGCAGCTGCAGGAACAGACTGCCGACGACAAAAGAAGGCAAGATGATCGAGACCCATTCTGCCGAGACACCGGTCCGCAGTGCGTATACGGGGAAGTTGCCGTTGAGCGAGGCTTCCATGTATCCGTACAGAAAGGGCGGGAGCAGAGCCAGCCAGGCCAGGCGAGTGACCACAACGTACCTGTTCTGCCGTTTCTCTCCTGTCATCGCGATCGGCTGCGGATGGGCGTTGGGGAGGCGGGCAATCATCACGAACGCTACCAGATAGAGCAAACTGACGGCGAAAAACGGTGCCCATCTTCCGATCCCCAGCAGGTTAATGCCAAGCGGACCGATGCTAAACCCCACGCCATAGGCCAATCCGTACAACGAGATGTCCCGTCCCCGCCGCTCCGGGGGCGATACTTCTGTAATCCACAACTGGCTGGCATAATGAAGGCCTGAATCCCCGATCCCCATCACCAGCCGCAGCAGAAACCAGATGATCAGTCCATCAAAAAACGGGAGCAGCAGCGTGCTGACCGTCACCAGCACCAAACCAAACACGATAAGCGACCGGTACCCCCACCGGCGCAATGGCGCCTCCCACCACGGAGCGACCAATAAAATCCCGATGTACATGGCGGCTGCATTCAACCCGTTGGCTACTGATGAAACCCCTTGTTCCTCCAGCAGGATGGCCAACAGAGGCAGCGTTAGCCCCTGATTGGCCCCGGCAACCGCAACCACCACAATCAATGTCCATATCGTAAACCGTGAAGAAGGCATTGCTCTGTATACTCCTTTCCACTCCCATCGTACAGCCTTCCCCCGGGCGGATGTCAAATGGTTGTTCCTGTCTCCGCCTCGGCGGAAACGACGGGGGTTCTCCCCTGCTGCAGCAGGTACATTTTATGGTAGAGTCCCTCCAACTCCATCAACTGCTCATGTGTGCCGCGTTCCACGATCTCTCCGCGTGACAAGACGAGAATCAGGTCGGCATGCTGGATGGTTGACAATCGGTGGGCAATCATAAAAGTAGTCCTGCCGCTTGACAGCACATGCAGCGCTTTTTGGATGGTCGACTCCGTCTCGCTGTCAATCGATGCGGTCGCTTCATCCAGAATCAGTATCGCAGGATCGGCAGCCAAGGCCCTGGCAAATGAGAGCAGTTGCCGCTGTCCGGCTGAGAGAGTGGCCCCCCGCTCTACTACCTGTTCCGCATACTGTGCCGGCAGGCGCGTGATAAAGTCATGTGCCCGCACCGCTTTTGCTGCCTCTACGACACGCTGTTCGCTGATCGTCTGGTCATACAAACGGATGTTGAATCGGATATCACCAGCGAACAGAAACGGATCCTGCAAGACCAACCCTACGTGACGACGCAAGGCTTTCGGATCGATCTCGTCAACGTTCACGCCGTCTATGGTGATCGTCCCTTTTGTCAATGGATAGAAGCCGAGCAGCAGGTTCATCAGCGAACTTTTTCCCGAGCCGGTGTGGCCGACTAAGGCAACCGTCTGACCAGGCTCAACCGTAAACGATACGTCTTTTAAGACGTACTCCTCTCCCTGATAGGCGAACCAGAGATTCTCTACCTCTACTCTGCCTGCGGGGCGCCTGATTTCCTGTTTTCCCCCAGCCTCCATCTCTGGAGTGTCCTGCAGTTCAAACACTCTACCGGCCGCTGTCACCGCCTGCTGCAGTTGAGAGAGCCGATCCATGATCATGTTGACCGGTTCGAAAAACCGGCTGAGATAGTCGACGAAGGCGTACAAAATCCCGAACGAGATCAGCCCCCCCTGCAGGGCATGGGAACCAAAGTACCAAATAACCAAGGTGAGGGCCAGTTTTTCCAGCAGATCGACAGCAGGCCGCAGCAGCAGGGCTCGCAGATGGGTTTCCCGCATCCGTCCTTTGTAGTACTCCTCATTCAGACCGGCAAACTCCTCTTGTACACGCCTTTCTTGACGAAATGCCTGTACAACGGTCATGTTTTGCACCATTTCGTTAATCGTCGCATTCATCTCACTCAGGCGCTGGCGAACCGTCGCATAAACCCGGGAACTGTAGCGCCGGTATACGATCACCAACAGCAGCAGAAACGGGATCAAAATGCAATAGAGCAGAGCCAGTTCAGGCTGTAGGATAAACAAGGCAACCAGAATGCCCAGCAGATAGACGCCGTTCTGCACGAACGTAGCCAGCACGCTCACATACAACTCCCGCACCGCTTCCGTATCGTTGCTGACGCGAGAAACCAGTGAGCCGATCGGCGTCCGGTCAAAGAACGATACAGGCAGCTTCTGCAGATGACGAAACAGATCGATCCGCATCTGCTGGATGATTCGCTGTGCCGTGGTCTGCAGGGACAGCAGCTGAACATAGTTCAAACCGGCAGATACAATAATCAAAACGGCGTATGCGCCGACTAACCATAGCAGTGGTGATACGTCATGTTGATAAAGCGACTTTACCTCATCGGCGGTCAGCTGGAGCACCTCTACTGACTGCGTCTGGTCTCCCCGGCTGATCGTCAGCTGGTAGCGGCCACGTCCTTGGTCAGTCGCATCCAATGGAGTAAACGTCCGTGCACCTTCCATTTCGATCGGGCTGAAAGCGAGGTAATAGTCCGTTCCCTCGCTGATAATCTGGCTCTCCTCTCCCCGGGAGATACCACCTCCTGGAGGAAGCCAATCCTCGCGCACCAGATAGGAATCAGCAATCCTGCTGTAACGGAGCTGCTCTCCTGATGCAGTGGGAACCGCGTCGTAACGGTACCATTCTTTCTGAACACTTAAGATATGATCATCAATCGCCACCTTGGCGATAAAGGGACCGGAGAGTTCCGCAGCCGTTGCCAGAATCAGCAGCAGCAGAGCCAGCCAGATCCGCTTCTGAAACGGTTTGGCATAGTTGACCAGCCGCTTGATCACGCTCGGTTGCTTCATCGCTTGCCTCCTCCCTGTGCGCCTTCAATCAGCTGCTCCAACTGCTGACGCCGGTATTGTTCGGCATACCAGCCGTTTCGTGCCATCAACTGATCATGCGTCCCCCGTTCGACGATTTTCCCTTCATCAAGGACGAGGATCTGGTCGGCATGCTGTACCGCCGACAGGCGATGAGCGGCGATCAACGTCGTTTTCCCCGCTCTCTGCTGACGCAGATGGCGGAGGATGTTTTCTTCTGTACGTGCATCCACCGCTGACAGTGAGTCGTCGAGGATCAACACGGGTGCATCCGCAAGCAGCGCTCGGGCAATCGAGATACGCTGCTTCTGACCACCTGAGAGCATCACGCCCTTCTCTCCCACCAGTGTCTCAAGTCCGTTCGGCAGGTGAGCGATATCGTCCATCATCTCGGCCAGGCGAAGGGCGTTTACGATCTCCTGTTCGTCAGCCTGCGGATTGCCAAAGGCAACGTTTTCCTGGATCGTCCGCGAGAACAACAGATGCTCCTGCGGGACATAGGCGATCATCTGCCGCAGAGCAGACAAACGGTATCTCTCAATCGGCACCCCGGACAGATAGAACGTGTCCTCCGGTACCGGATACTGATGCAGCAGCAAGCGGCAGAGGGTCGTTTTGCCGCTTCCGGTACGCCCGACAACACCAAGAGTCTCACCCTGCTTCAGCCGAAAGGAGATATCAGTCAGGGCAGGCTGTTCACTGCCCGGATAACGAAAGCTCAGATTGACTGCTTCCACATCGCCCGGCTCCACCGTATCCCGCGCATTCGGGGTCTCTGTCACATCTGCTTCTTCTGCGAAGACTTCCTGCAATCGTTTAAGGGAGGCGCTCCCCCGCTGGATGATGTTCATCAAGAAGCCAAATGCGAACATCGGCCAGATCAACAAGCCGAGGTACAGGTTAAAGGCAACCAGATCGCCCAGTGAGATCTCTCCGTTGAAGACAAGCAGAGAGCCGTACCCCAGGCCGATCAGAAAGCTGAAGTTGATAATGACCGAGATGGTCGGGTCAAACAAAGCATCCACCCGGGCCACGGCTACGTTGCGGCGCAGAGTATGCTCACTCACCTGACGGAACGCTTCCACATCTTTCTCTTCCTGTACGAAGGCACGCAGCACACGCAAGCCGGAAAAAGACTCCTGCACGTGATCGTTCATCCGCCCGAACGCTTCCTGAGCGAGATAAAAGCGTTCATGCAGCAGTCTCCCATAGTAAGCGGTAGCCCAAGCGAGAAACGGCATTGGCAAAAGCGCGGCCAAGGTGAGCTTCCAATCAATCGTCACCAGCATCGTCGTCAGGGCCAGCAGTGTCATAAACAGCGAATCGACCAGCGTCAGCACCCCTTCTCCCGCAGTCAGCTCAATCGCCGGAATGTCATTGGTCGCAATCGCCATCACATCGCCGGTGCGCCGTCGCTGATAAAAGGACGGGGTCATCCGCGTGAGGTGGGCAAAATACCGCTGACGAAGCAGTTTTTCAAGCGTCAACGAGCCGCCAAACAACAGATGGCGCCAGAGAAAACGGAGCACGTAAAACAGCAGTCCCAGACCAATCAGGATCGCCAATATCTCCATCAGTTTCGCCTGGGTCATGGTGCCCATCCGCATATGATCGACAGCACCGCCGATCAGACGAGGCGGGACCAGCATCAATACGTTGATGATCAACAGCATCAGAATGCCAAGTGTGTATCTCTTCCAATACCTGCGGAAAAACCAGGTTAGTTGGCGAAAGGTGTACATGTTTAACCGTTCCTCCTCTACCATACAAAAAACGCAACACGGGTTGTTCAACTGTTCATGCGCTCTATAACATTACTTATTTATGAAGGAAAAAGGGGATGCTGACGCATCCCATCGCTCGAAGCTTACTCCATCGTAGTGGAGGGAAAATTTTTTGTCAATTGAGATTTTTCCCCCGTATTTCCAACCATTCCTCGGCAAGGATGGCGTACATCGAATGATCTACATATCGGTTATAAAGCAGCTGGTTTTGGCGAAAAATTCCTTCCAGGCGAAATCCCAATCGTTCCGGGATTGCCCTGCTTTTCTGGTTCTCTACCGCTGCAGCAATCTGCACCCTGTTTAACTGCCATTCGCCGAACACCAGATGATCCAGGTAAGCTCTCACAGAAGCGGTCATCAACCCCATACCCTGAGCATCGGCAGCCAGCCAGTAGCCGAGCGTAGTTTTGCGATCGGCCCAGTTAATCCCATGGACGGAGATGGTTCCGACGAGCTTGTCGGCAAGCCTGATCCCGAAGGTCAATCCCTGGTTTTGCTCACGCCCAGAGATGGTTGTCTTGATAAAGGCTGCGGAATCATCCACTGATGCCGTGTCGTCAACCCATGGCAACCACTGTCGCAGATGGGTGCGATTGGCGTCGATGACCGCAAAAACCTCAGCGGCATCAGTCAGTTCCAGCCGCCGCAGGGAAGCATTCGCAGATAGAGCGATCTCCTCCATACATATTTTTCCTCCCATACAGTGTTGATTAAATCTAGCATATTCCCCTTCTTGCAGCAAGATAAAAAATGCGTAAAATGGAAAAGGTTATGACACCGTGATGAAACTATGCAGTTCAGGGTATTTTTTGCCCTTGTTTTATCCTTCGTCCATGCACCAGTTATCGCTATCCCTTTCATCTGTATGCTTCCGTTCAGCTATTATTTGTTGTTCAGTTCCGGACTGCTCTGGTACGCGGGAAGTTGTTTGCTTTATGCGTTGTCTGCCTATCTGAAGCACAAAGGAACCAAACATCTCATCCTGTAGTGACTCCCCGCAACAACAAAGTGGAAAGACTCACACCTAAACACCAAAAGAAAAGCATCCCGTCCTCTTTTTCTCTTTAAAAGAGGAGCCGGGATGCGTTATGTTTGTTCATCTAATGCGGCATCACGTTGAGCGAGCCTTGTTGATAGCCCGCCAGACGCAACGGCGCTGTGGGCAAAGCGACACCGAGCTACTTGTTCAGCAACTGAATCTCTTCAGGCTTGTAAACCCCTGTTTCGGTTACGATAGCCGTAATCAGATCAGCCGGTGTGATGTCAAATGCCGGGTTGTATACCTTGATCCCATCTGGCGCCACTTGCTTGCCGAGGCCATGCGTGATCTCCTCCGCTGGCCGTTCTTCAATCGGTATCTCTGCCCCTGTCGGGGTGTTAAAGTCGATCGAAGAGAAGGGCGCGGCCACATAAAACGGAATATTGTGTGCCTTGGCCAGGACGGCAACGCCATACGTGCCGATCTTGTTGGCAACATCGCCATTACGGGCTACCCGGTCCGTTCCCACGATGACGGCCTGTACTTTCTTTTGGGCC
The DNA here is from genome assembly GCF_020923435.1 of Brevibacillus humidisoli. Classification (NCBI taxonomy): domain Bacteria; kingdom Bacillati; phylum Bacillota; class Bacilli; order Caryophanales; family Paenibacillaceae; genus Brevibacillus; species Brevibacillus humidisoli. The sequence continues at coordinate 3,476,968 of NZ_CP087263.1, forward strand.
ATCACCATCGCCGCCATATTGTCGCAGATCAACGTGACGTCAATGCCCGCTTTTTGCAGTTCGTAGGCGGTTAGACGGGATCCCTGCAAGACAGGCCGTGTCTCGTCGGCGTACACTTTCAGGTTCCAGCCCATCTCTTTTGCCAAGTAGAGTGGCGCTGTTGCCGTACCGTAGGCGGCCGTAGCGAGAGCGCCTGGATTGCAGTGTGTGAGAATCCCCATCCCATCGTGCAGTTGTGTCAGCAAGAACTCACCGATTCGGCGGCAGACTTGTTCGTCCTCCTGCTGAATCTTGATCGCTTCATCAAGAACAGCCGCTTTGATTGCTTCGATTGGTTGGGCCGCTTCTGCCTGTACTCGTGCTTTGACCCGGTCCAGTGCCCAAAACAGGTTGATGGCCGTGGGGCGTGAGGTGGCCAGGTAATCAGCCTGGTTGGTCAAATCCGTCCAAAGGGCATCGTACGAAGTGGCAGAACTGCTGCGTACCCCGAGGTAGAGACCGTAGGCGGCTGCCATTCCGATCGCCGGAGCGCCTCGGACCTGCAAACTGCGGATCGCCTCCCATACCTGTTCGATCGTCGTTACTTCCAGATAGACGGTTTCCACTGGCAGGCGTGTCTGATCCAGCAACCGCAGGTGCTCCTCTGCCCACGCTACGGGAGCGAGGTGAGTTGATGTTGTCATACTGCTGCCTCCTGGTAAAACGTATTCGCAACTTCCTCAACCAGTGCGGTAAGATCGGCTCCTTCCTTGACCGTTCTGCGCTTCAGGATGAGCGCCTGACCGATCTGAAGCGCCAGGCGTTCTGCTTCGGCGCGGATCTGGGCATCCTCAATCGTGTTCAAATCAGCAACACCCGCCAACCCGATCACCCGGCGCAGCATTTTGCAGCCGGCGTACCCCGCAGCATCCTGCAGCAGGTTTTCCACGTAGTCCTGCCAGAACCCTTCTACGTTGGCACTACGCTCTTTCACCTTTTGATGCCACAGTTTCACGAATTCAGAGACAAACTGCGTCCAGACGTTCTCCACCGTCTCCAGCAGATAACTGCGGTAATCTGCCCGCTTGGCGGGGTCCTGCTGCAGTCCGTGCTGGCCGGCGTAATTGAGCAGCAAGTTGGCAATCACCGCGCCGATATCAAATCCCATCGGGCCATAGTAAGCAAACTCAGGGTCGATCACTTTGGTACTTTGTTCGGTAACAAAAATACTGCCCGTGTGCAGGTCGCCATGCAACAATGCCTCTGCACGAGTCAGAAAGCCAAACTTGAGATGGGCGATTTCCCGCTTGAGCAATACATTGCCCCAGATTGCTTCCACATCGCTGCGAATCAACGGATTGAAGTCATTCGTATCCGCATCTTCATACGGATCAGTGAACACCAAATCCTCCGTTATTTTGCACAATTCGGGATTGATAAAGTTGCCAAGCAGCGCCTTTTTCTCATATGGATGGGCCCCCAAATCAGAGGTAAAAAACAAGGTGTGAGCCAAAAAACGGCCAATATGCTTGGCAAACAACGGGTAGCGGTTCCCCTCAATCAGCCCTTTCCGCATTATGATGTGATCGCTTAGATCCTCCATCACCGTCAAAGCCAGTTCCTCGTCATAATGATAAACTTCCGGCACCAGATCCGGAGCGTATTTGTACTGGATCCTCAACGCTTCACTCTCGATGCGGGCACGATCCAGGGTAAGCGGCCATGATTCACCGACTACTCTCGCATAAGGAAGTGCTTGTTTAACAATAACACTTTTGCCGCCCTTGTTGTCACAAATATGGAACACCAAATTCAGGTTACCGTCTCCGATCTCTCTGCTGACAAGCTCTGCGCCTTGTGCAAACAATCCAGGAAGCGCACGAACGTACTCGACAGCTTCCTGCTCCGATAATGCCCGATAAGCCATCATGCATACCCCTTTCAGATCGATTTGGTCACGTTATGACAATAAAAAAACCTCTTTTCCGGAGAAAAGAGGTTGTGTACGCATCGATTACAATACGTGTCGTCTCCCCCTTATCTTCCAGAATTCTTCGCTTCTGCAGGAATTAGCACCGTGCACGCCACTAGGGCATGTCGGTTGCTGGGTTTCATCGGGCCAGTCCCTCCACCGTCTCTGGATAAGGAATCCATTGTTTCTTCAGTTGTTCTTCCAGAATACCATAGATAATAAATGTATGGCATCTATCTTACACACTCTTGTAAAAGGTGTCAATTGGTTTGATTGCTTCCTGTTTCCTCCTGTCAGTAGCGCCCTTACCCGCAGTGCCCATCTTTTCCTTCTTCTGCACGATGCCCCATGCACATATCCCCTCGGTTACATACCCTGCTCGTAAGGGTGATACCCAAAAAGGAGGGATGTGCAGTGAGCGGAATCTTTAACGGCAATGGCTTCGCATTGGCTCTGGTGCTGTTCATTTTGCTGGTCATTGTCGGGGAAGCCGACGATTAATCTGCTGTCGCATGTTCAGCCCCCCTCTTGTATGAGGGGTTTTTTCGTTTCATCACGTCCGATTGCAGCACGGAAGTTGCAGAGTTACCGATCGGTATCCTGTGCTATGATGGGGAAGAACAGGGGCAGGGGGAAGATCACACAACTTCAGATGAACATGCAGCAGCCCCACGAACGAGAGGAGATTGGAAGATGCCAGGACACGCATTGGTTGTTGGGGGTACCGGCATGTTGGCCGATGTCTGCTTGTGGCTAGAGAGGGAGGACTATCATGTGTCGGTCATTGCCAGAAACCGGGAGAGGTTGGCCGCGCTTGTGGAGCGGGCGGAAAGACCAAACAGCATCACCTCGCTTGTCCTCGATTATACTGATGAGCAAGCTCTGCGCCGTCAACTGCGTACAACAATGGAGAAAAACGGTCCGATCGAACTGGCTGTCGCCTGGATACATTCTAACGCTCCCCGCGCCTTGCCCATATGTATAGAAGAACTGGCAGGGGCAGCGACCAGTTCCTGGAGGCTGTTTCACATCTGCGGCAGCAGAGCATACCGATCCCCGCAGCGTCCCGACCTACCGGAGCATTGTTGCTACCATCAGGTAATCCTGGGGTTTGTGCTGGAAGATAGGGGAAGCCGCTGGCTGACCAACAGTGAGATCGCAGAAGGCGTGATACGGGCGATCTCCTCCGGGAAGCAGGATAGCGTGGTCGGCCAGTTGGAGCCATGGGAAAAAAGACCATCTTGACCGCAAGCCGTCTTGCGGTACCCTACGGGTTGACTACGGAGCGAAAAGCGCTTATGATGTGTGTATCAAACCAGCAGGGGCGCTGCTGGAACCAATCAAATCAAACGGATATGAGAATGCTCTTATCGAGAGAAGGCAGAGGGACTGGCCCGATGAAGCCCGGCAACCGACGCGCTGAAAGTCCAGGCGCGAGACGGTGCTAAATCCTGCAGGTGCTGCAAGGCAGTCCTGAAAGATGAGAGGAGTAAACCAGCATGACTGCCTCCTCCTTCGCGAAGGAGGTTTTTTTGTTAAAAGGAGGACAATCGTTCGTGAGTGGAGATCGAATCCGCGTCACCTATCTGACGCAAGCAAAAGATCTGGATAAAAAAGCGGAAGCTATCGCCGTTGGCATGACCGTTGGTTCCTGGACCGACCTGCCTGCCGCCAAACAAGCTGAGCTGCATCCGTATCTAGGGGAAGCTGTATCTTCCGAGACCTTGGAAGAACTGCCGGATGGACATAAGCGTGGACTCATCCGCATCGACTATCCCGCAGGCAACTTCACGCCTGACATAGCCTCGCTATTGACCGGCGTGTTCGGCAAGCTGTCCATGGACGGCAAGATTAAACTGATCGATATCAAACTGCCCGAATCATTCGTCCAAGCTTTTCCCGGACCGCAGTTTGGCATCGATGGCATTTGCCAAAAACTGGGGGTTCACGACCGGCCGCTGCTGATGAGCATCTTCAAGTCATGTCTGGGACTTCCCTTTGACGACTTGAAAACTCAGTTTCGAGCGCAAGCTCTCGGTGGTGTCGACCTGGTAAAAGACGATGAAATCTTCTTTGTCGACGACAAAGCCCCGTTCCTGGACCGGATCCGGGAATTCGGGAAAATCGCCGATGAAGTGGCACAGCAAACAGGCAAGCCGATCCTCTATGCCGCCAACCTGACCGGCCCCGTCCATGAGCTGAACGAGCGGGCCAAGCGGGCTGTAGAGGCAGGGGCGCAATGCCTGCTGTTTAACGTGTTGGCATATGGGTATGACGCCCTGCATCGTCTCGCCGCCGATCCCGATATCACCATCCCTTTGATGGCGCATCCCGCCCTCGCCGGCGCGTATTACCCGTCGCCTGACTACGGCATTGCGACACCACTGCTGCTGGGCAAACTGATGCGCCTGGCCGGGGCAGACCTTGTTCTCTTCCCGTCCCCATACGGCAGTGTGGCCCTAGACAAGCAGGAAGCCCTACAGGTGGCAGCCAACCTGACAGATAGCGCTGTGCCGGTCAAGCAGGCTTTTCCTGTTCCTTCGGCTGGAATTCACCCTGGACTGGTGCCACAGTTGTACGAAGATTTTGGCCTGCAGCAGGTCGTCAATGCAGGCGGCGGCATCCACGGTCATCCCGGCGGCGCTGCAGATGGCGGACGTGCCTTCCGGGCGGCAATAGATGCTGTCGTAGCTGGTCAGACACTGGACGAAGCGGCCCAATCGTCCCAACCGTTGGCTGCGGCCCTGGCCAAGTGGGGAGGCCCAAGATGAGCAAACAACTGGTACTTTTCTGTGACTTCGACGGCACCATTACCGAAAAGGATAATATCGTCGCCATCATGCGCAAGTTCGCCCCGCCAGAGTGGGAAGGGTTGACCAAGCAGATCCTCAGCCAACAGATTAGCGTCCGTGAAGGGGTGGGTAAGCTGTTCGCGATGCTGCCCTCCTCGCGCAAACAGGAGATCGTCGACTACATCGTTGAGGAAGCCGCGATCCGTCCCGGTTTTGCCGAGTTTGTCCGATTCTGTGAGGAGAAACAGATCGAACTGCTGATCACCAGTGGCGGTATCGACTTTTTTGTCGAACCGATCCTGGCACCGTTTCGACTCAAAAACCAGGTCTATTGCAATGGCAGCGACTTTTCCGGCGAAACGATCACGATTACCTGGCCGCACCATTGTGACGAAAACTGCGACAACGACTGCGGCATGTGCAAGACATCGATTATCCGCCGCTACGATCCGGAGCGCTACTTCCGCGTCGTGATTGGCGACAGCATAACGGATCTGGCCGGAGCCAAAATCGCCGACTTCGTGATTGCCCGCTCGCTGCTGGAGCAGAAATGCGAAGAACTGGGACTGCGGTACCGCCCGTTTGCCACCTTCTACGATGTAATCGAATCATTAAATACGCTTTTAACGGAACAGGAAGTGATCACACCGTGACCATCACACTGGAGCAGCGCATGGATGCGTTTCGCAGGCTTGATGAGGCAAAACTCACCTTTGCCAAACGAGACTGGTTCCCTGGTACCAGCGGCAACTTGTCGATCAAGCTAAGCGGTGAACCGCTGCAGTTTGCGGTAACCGCCAGCGGCAAGGACAAGACAAAACTTTCCCCGGAAGACTATCTGATCGTCGATGGGGACTCGCGCCCGGTCGAGGCGACGTCGTTGAAGCCTTCGGCTGAGACGATGATTCACGCCGTGGTGTATAAAAAAATCCCGACAGCGGGCGCCTGCTTCCACGTTCACACCATAGCCAACAACCTGGTTTCTGAGCTCTACTTTCAAGAGACCGCTTTCTCCATTCAGGGGCAAGAACTGATCAAGGGACTCGGTATCTGGGAGGAAAACGCCCGGATTTCCGTTCCGATTGTTGAGAACTTTGCTGATATTCCTCAACTGGCGGCCGCTATTGAAGAGGTAATCACACCTGAGATACCTGGTGTGCTGATTCGCAACCATGGCATTTACGCCTGGGGAGCCAACGACTTTGAGGCAAAGCGACACCTGGAATCATTTGAGTTTTTGTTTGAATACCATCTGCGCTGGCTGCAGCTGCGCCAGGCAGCAGTGTCAAGATAACTACCACTAATAAGGAGGAAGGAAAATGGCAAAAGTACGTTTTCATGACAACAACGAGTACATCACCGGACAAGAAGTACAAACATTCCTCGATAGCCAGGAAATCATCTACGAACACTGGGGTGTCGACCGGTTGAGCGATCGTCTTCGCGATGACTATGATCTGTCGGACGAAGAGAAAAACCAAATCGTTGAAGCTTTCCGTAAAGAGATTGACGATATCAGTGAACGTCGCGGCTACACCACCGCTGACTTGGTGATGCTTTCCGACAAAACACCCAATCTTGACGAACTATTGGAAAAGTTTAAAGATGAACATCATCATACCGACGATGAAGTTCGTTTCTGCGTCGACGGGCATGGAATCTTTGCGATCAAAGGAAAGGACGGCCGCTACTTTGATGTGGAGCTGGAGCCCGGCGATCTGATCTCCGTTCCGTCCTACTACCGGCACTACTTTACCTTGATGGACGACCGTAAGATCAAAGCGATCCGTCTCTTTATCACCCCGGCCGGCTGGCAGGCGATTTACGAAGAGCCTACAGCGTAAACGGGTCTGGCCACTTGCTGGGATGCGTTAACTGACATGTAACACAAAAAGCGGAGGACCATATGGCGGTCGCTCCGCTTTTTTGTTCTATTTCTTACATCCTTTTGTTCAATTCTTGCATTACTTCATCCCATGGATTTGTATCTTTTGCGATGATGCTGCCTTTTCTTGTAGCTAACGTTACGCCACCACCATCTTCATCTTTTAGGAATACTAGATACTCTTTTCCGGTCTCTACATCTGAGGGCAGGTTAAAGAATGTCCTTTCTTTCGCGCTTCCTTTCAAACTGTTGACAACCTGCACTTCCACCGTTTTGACGTATTTGTTTTCATCAATAACGTGTGTGGGAGTTAAAACAAGAATATGATCGGCAGATTCGATTAAATCTTTATGATTGTTCGGCTTTTCCTTGATATGAAACGTCTTCTCTTTCGCCGCCTTTAACCCTGGCGACCGGGAGATATCTGCTAGCAGGTTGTTTAATTTCTTTCCTGCTGTATACTTCTCATTCCCCTTTAAACCACCCTCGGCAACTTCGATGATGGATTCATCTCCGACGGAGGTGTAAACCGGCCGCGGATATAATTCATTCTCCCAGTATTCAAGAAACAAGAGATACTGACTTCCTATCTGTAAACTCCCTTTCTGCTCGTAAACGTCGATCGATTGTTCGCTAACCCCTTTTAAGCGGTTGTCTACTTTTATCGTATAGACGTAGGTAGCGTCACCCTTAAAGGCATCCGCCTGGGTTACCGTACCAATCACAATATTGTCGGCGTGTTGAACCAAGTCATTTACGTCTTTATATTCGATCAATGTTTCTCCTTCCCTTACAGGATGTTTCGAAACAGGAATTGAACTATCACTGTTCGTGCAACCGCTAGCAACAAAAGCCGCTACAAGAAGCAACAGAGAAATAGTATTTAGCCATTTCATGCAGCATTCCTCCCCATAATCGTTTGAATAAACACACTATTTAAAGTTAATCAATACACTTGCAGTAAATGATTTTTGTCTCTACTGGTTAATTGAGTCACTTCTGATGCACTTCCATACATAACGTCGGACGACCTGCTGGAATGACCTCTCCAACCAAGTGCATGACCCAATTCATGAGTTGAGGTCTTTTTAAAACCACTATCACTTCTGCCGCTTTTATAAACGATATACACATTGACTGGAGAACTTATCTTGTAACTACTCTTTTCTGAGCCGCTATAGATCCATTCGCCCTCATACTTTGTCCCTCCATCATAGGATGTCAGACCCGTATTTGATGTTTTTAAACTCGGCTCCATTTCTTTCAATGTATTGTATGTTCCTCCATAGATCCTGATAACAGAATCAGTTTCGTCATCCTCTCCAGATAGACTAAATCCTGCACTATTCCATTGACTTATGGCATGGCTTACATAACTGGCAAACTTGGAAGTCGAAAACCCGTCTATCGACCCTGACCAAATAGACATGGATTTATATCCCCATCTGTTAATAATATCCTTATCTGAGTACCAATAGTTCAGGGTGCCAAGATCTGCCGCAAACGCAACCGAAGAGAACAAGAATGTAGTTAGCAAACTAACCACCATTACTTTTCCTGTTTTCTTTATCAATTCAATCCCTCCAAAAAATTTTTGTAATCCAATGACGTTACATTTGATTTCATCTGGATGGGGGCAACCCTCCTTTTAGAATTGATTAGCTGCATCAAGCTGACCACAACATTTCATACATTTATTGCGTAAATTTGAATTATTTTCTATATGATTCTGCAAACGCATGTAAAATCCCTTTTTATGTTAGGAATTTTCAAAAAGATGAGCTATCGGTTTCGTCTGTTATCACTTTTTAATCTCATCATCATTTCTTACCTAAATATCGAGACATGGAGGCGCTTATTTTTTGAAGAAAAACAGAGTCTCCACGATACTTGCCCTCAAAAAAACAGCGCCACCGAAAAACGGTGGCGCTGCTTGCTATCGGCTATTGGGCTGCGGTTGTCTGGCCGTGTTCACGATCTCCTGCTGATCCGCTTCCACCGTATCCGCTGGCTGTTGGCGATTAGATGTCCGCAGTGGAATCTCCCGCAAAAACAGCGTCATAACAAAAGCGGAAAAAACCACAAGCGCACCGACAAGAAAGACGGTAGACAAGGAAGCACTCAATGCTTCTCGCATGATCAGCACGATTTGAGCAAACAGCTCCTGAGCAGCCTCTGGCAGCGAACGCCGGATCTGTTCCAACTGCTGCGGGTCCATCAACATCTGTGGATCCTGCAGTTGAGTCAGCCGTTCGGCAACTGCGGGATCGATGGCGCCGCCCTGTTGATCCAGGCCAGCCTCTGTGATGCGATTCTGCATCTCCGTATTCATCCGCTGTCCCATCACGGTCCCCATCAAAGCGACTCCAATCGTCCCGCCAAGCTGTCGGAACAACTGGGAGGAAGCGGTCGCTACGCCCAGCAGTTTGTGCTCTACTGCATTCTGGACCGTAAGCGTAAAGATCGGAAAGGCGATGCCGAGACCCGTACCCACGATAATCATGTTGATCACGGCAATAAGATTGGTTGTCTCCGTACTCATGAAGACCATAGAAGCCATCCCGGCTGTCATGATCAGCAGACCAGCCAGCGCCAATCCTTTATACTTGCCCGTTTTTGTGATGAACTGACCGCTGATCGCGCTGGCAGCCACCATGCTGAGTGTCATCGGCATCATCACAAATCCGGAAGCGGTAGCTGAGGTGCCGATTACTCCCTGAACGAAAAACGGCATATACATGATCGTTCCGAACATGCCTGCCCCCATGGTGAAACCAACCAGGTTTGACAAGGTAAACACACTGTTGCCAAACATCGACAAGGGCAGCACGGGGCTTTTTGCCCGTCTTTCGGCAGCAATAAACAGCACAAGGGCGATCACGGTTGCCAGCAGCAACCCGATGATCTCTGTCGAACCCCAGGCGTACTGACTGCCGCCCATAGAAAAGGCAAGCAGCATCGGCACCATTGTCAGTGTCAACAGCACAGCTCCAAGGTAGTCAACTGCTTCACCCTCATTTCGTGTGACAGAAGGGAACAACGTCCAGATCAGCGCAAAAGCGATCACTCCAAAAGGAAGGAATACCCAGAAAATCCAATGCCAATCCGCATTATCGACAATATAACCTCCCAAGGTGGGGCCAAATACACTGGCCAGACCAAAAACAGCTCCCATCAGCCCCTGCCAGCGCCCGCGCTCACGCGGAGAAAACAGGTCACCGACGGCAGCAAATGCTGTGGACATGATCATCCCTCCACCGAACCCTTGAATCCCGCGATAGATGATCAACTGGATAATCGTCTGTGACAATCCACAGAGAAACGTCCCGATGATAAAGATCCCGATACCAATCAAGATAAACGGTTTCCGACCGTAGATATCGGATAATTTCCCAACCAAAATCGCGGTAATACTGGATGTCAGCATAAAGCTAGTAAACACCCAGCTAAAATACTCCATGCCGCCCAAGTCTGCGATAATCCGCGGCAGAGCAGTTCCCACGATCGTCTGGTTTAAAGCCGCAAACAACATTGCCGCCATAATGGCGACAATAATGGTAATCTTGCGTCGCTGATCCAAATGCTCCATTATCATTTCCCCTTGTCTGTTTGCATATTTTTTAACACCTGCCGATAAATACGGATTAAATGCTGAAGATCCTCATCCGACAGACCGCGGTAAAAGCGTTCCAGCACGATTCGCCGCTGCTCCCTAAGCACCTTCAACAGCTCGCTCCCTTTGTCCGTGATGTTGACGTACACCACTCGCCGATCTTCATCGGAGCGTTTCCGAACGGCGTAGCCACAGACAAGCAGTTTGTCTACCAATGCCGTGACTGCACTCAGCGTAGTGCCGAGCGCTTCAGCCAGATCAGAGACCTTTTGCGGCCCGCGGCACTCCAGCCACTCCAGGATATAAGCCTGAGAAGCGGAAAACTCACGAGTATGCATCTTGTTCCGCTCTACCGTCATCCTTTGAAAGACCTGGCGGAATACCTCATCAAGTTGATCCAAGTAATCCAACGGGGATTCCCCTCTCTAATACGGACAAAAATAAAGGTTCAAAATATGAATAGTTAAGATGCTTAACATTTATAGAGTATAAGTACTTTGCCTATGGATGTCAACAATCTTCTAATTGAAAAAAAGAACCATACATAGTGTATGTATGGTCTACCGTACAACATTCTTTATGTAGACTGTATCTTTTTGTCAAACAACTGTTCCAGCCTGTTGGCCCGTTCACGCAGTCGCCGAACCACAACGGCGAATTCATCCATAATCGCTGCCGTTTCTTCTGTTGCAGCAGCGGTCTCGTCCAACTGGCGCAGCGAAAGTTCTGTTTGCCCGTAAAGTGTCTCCATCCCGGTCGTCAAGGTTGCGGATGATTGCAGCTGACGGGCTGCAATGTTTGCCACTTCGCTCAGCAGCAGGTGGATGTCGTCCACTGCCGATCCGATCATACGCAGTTTTTCCCTCGCTTCTTGTGCAACACTTACTCCTTGTCGGACGACGTTTCTGCTCTCCTGCATATTGGTACGTATCTGATCCAGATCAGCCCGCACCCGTTCGGCTAGTTCTCCGATCGCACTGGCAGCTTGTTCCGCCTGTCGAGCGAGCATCTGAACCTGCTCGGCGACCACCTGAAAGGTGCGTCCTGCCGCACCTGCTCTCGCTGCCTCAATCGAAGCGTTGATCGCGACGACACCCACATTTTTCGCGATCGACGTAATCGCTTGACTGCAGTCAGTGATTTCATCGGTGCGCCCAAACAACCGTTCTGTAAGCGTTGCGGTTTCGGACGACTGATGATCAATCCGGTCAATCACAACCGCGATCCGTTCCACTACTTCCTCTCCGCTCACCGCCTGCTTCTGTACAGTCCCCGCAAAGTCAACGCTGCTGCGAACCGCTTCTCCCACCTTCTCTGCTTCCTCCTGCTGTGCTTGGGAAAGTTGCCGATTTTGCCTCATCACCTGCTGCGATTGCTGACTGCTCGACACAATCTGTTCGCTGCCGGAAGCGATTTGATTGATGGAGACGCGCATCCCTTCTGACATTTCGGTTAACTGTCTGACCACCGTTCCCATCTCCGATACAGTTGCCGACACTTCATGCAAGAGCCGCTCGTTCTGCATTTTCAGCTCAGCGTTGTGGTTCATCTCCTCCTCCGTCTGTTCGATCATCGCGCGCGAGCGGTTGACGAGAGAGATGATCCGCATCATCACAATCAGCATGATCACACTGGCCGTCAGCACATCACCCAGATTTTGCTGCCAGCCTCCCGGTCGCACCAACAACGCTTCAACAGCCGAAGTAACCAGCACCAGTGCAGAGAGAAACAAGATCGGCCCCCGGATGGCATACAGCCCGGCATAGATAACAGGAATAAGCCAGATAAAGTGCACAGAAGCCGGGGAACCGAACAAATAGACGCCAATCCCCACCGTCAGGTAGATTTCCACTGGGAAGATGTAATGAAATAGTCGTCGTAGCCGGGAGATGCGGTACAGCAGCAGGGTGAGACCGAATATCGCATAGGTGACTCCTACAGCCAGCCAATAGCGAGGCCACTCCATCTCCAACAAGCCGTATTGAATGAGGCCAAAACAAAGTCCGTACAGCAAGGTGATCCCGACTGCGCTTACTCTAAGCAGCAGCCGGTTTACATCGTTCATGTTTGACTGCAATACACGTGACCCGTTCATCCTCCATCCCTCCCTAGTCCATCGCATTGGGTAAAAAAGCAAATAGACACAAGTACAGAAAAGAAGCTGGAAATACTCCGTCCCCAGCTTCTCTTCTGATGGTCATGTTGCAAAGCTAACAGCTTGCTGCAGCCAGCGATCAAACCCATCAGAGCATGCAGCGCTCTTTTATTTGTCAGACCACATAACCGTCCGCCTCAATCACCCGATCGGCAATGGTGCGCTTCAGATGGATCGTATTGAGCGGGTTGCGCCGGGTCAGCTTCTTGAGGATGGACAAACGGAGTCGCAAATCGTCCCCATCTTCCATCGCCGCCAACGCTTCCTTGGCCCAAGACTCGATCCGGTCAAATGCATCGTGCACATAGACCGCAGTCAAATCAAGCTTCTGCTGTTCCTTTTCCAGACCGTTTTGCGCCAGTGCTTTCTCCGTACGCTTGACGACGCTGTCCATCGCATACAGTTCGATCAGCATATCAGCGGCAATCGCCAGCAGTTCCTGTTCTTTGGAGATCGCCTGCTGATATTTCATCAGTGCCGACCCGGCCACCATTAGGATTATCTTGCGCGTCATGTCCAACAGATGCTTCTCCACCGCCAATGGCGCCTCTTCGATTTCCTCCGGATAGTAGCTCATCAGCTCTTCCTGCAGACCGGCTGCTGCCTGCATCAGAGGCAGTTCGCCCTTCATCGCTTTTTTCACCAGCATGTCAGGAATCAACAGACGGTTGATTTCATTGGTTCCTTCAAAGATCCGGTTGATGCGGGAGTCACGGTACATGTTCTCAATCTCGTATTCGGACATGAAGCCGTATCCGCCGTGGATTTGTACCCCTTCATCGACACAGTAATCGAGCACTTCCGAACTGAATACTTTGTTGATCGAGCACTCAATGGCGTAATCGGCAATCGCTTTGGCTACCTCCCGTCCGTCGTCCGCCTTTTCTCCCAGCAGCGAAAGAGACGTATCGAACAATCCGACGGTTCTGTAGACAGAGCTTTCTGCCGCGTATATCTTTGCCGCCATGTTGGCCAGCTTGTTTTTGATCAGCGTGAAGTTGGCAATCGGTGTCTTAAACTGTTTCCGCTCCTTGGCATAGGTAGTTGCCAGATGAAGCGCCTGTTTCGCCGAGCCCACCGTGCCAACGGCCAGTTTGTACCGACCCACGTTAAGAATGTTAAAGGCAATGACATGTCCCCTGCCCGGTTCACCCAACAGGTTTTCTACCGGTACCGGCACATCCTCCAGGATGACGGTACGTGTCGAGGAGCCTTTGATCCCCATCTTCTTCTCTTCCGGTCCGAACGAGACACCCGGGAAATCACGCTCAACGATGAAGGCTGTAAACTGTTCGCCATCAATCTTGGCATAGACGACAAACACATCAGCAAAACCGGCGTTCGTGATCCACTGCTTTTCTCCATTGAGAAGGTAGTGCTTGCCGTCCTCCGACAAGCGGGCAGTCGTCTTGGCGCCAAGCGCATCCGAACCGGAGCCCGGTTCTGTCAGACAGTAAGCGGCCAGCCGCTTGCCGGATGCGAGATCAGGGAGATAGCGCCGCTTCTGGTCTTCATTGCCGAAGTAGACGATTGGCAGCGACCCGATCCCCACATGCGCTCCATAGCTGAGGGCAAACCCGCGTGCCAGCGCAAACTTCTCTCCGATCAGCGCCGAGCTGATCTTGTCAAGACCAAGCCCTTCGTATTTTTCCGGTACATCCGCGCCAAGCAGGCCCAGTTGTCCCGCTTCTTTCAGGAGACGTACCGAAATGTCAAACTGGTGCTGCTCGATTTCTTCCAAATGAGGGCGTACCTCTCCGACGACAAAATCTTCTGTCGTCTTGGCAATCATCTTGTGCTCTTCAGTAAACTCTTCAGGCGTAAAAACATCTTCGGGTGATCCGGCATCAATCAGAAAACTGCCGCCTCGTACCAGTTTTTTTGTTTCAGCCATGTTCATCGCTCCTTTTTCATGGTCAGGTCAATCCGCCTTACAGCATTTCAAACACGCCAGCTGCTCCCATGCCACCGCCAATACACATCGTAACCACACCATAGCGTCCACCGCGACGCTTCATCTCGTGAAGCAAGGTGACCGTCAGCTTTGCACCTGTGCATCCGAGAGGGTGACCAAGGGCGATTGCCCCGCCGTTTACATTTACCTTCTCATGATCCAACCCCAACTCGCGGATGACGGCCAGCGACTGTGAAGCGAACGCTTCGTTCAACTCGATCAAATCGATGTCGCCCAATGAGACGCCAGCCATTTTTAGTGCTTTCGGAATCGCCACCACCGGTCCGATACCCATCACATCAGGGTCAACCCCGCCGACCGCAAAAGAACGGAACGCTGCAATGGGCTTCAGGTTGAGGGCTGCTGCTTTTTCTGCAGACATTACGACGACGGCGGCTGCGCCGTCACTTGTCTGCGAGGCGTTGCCTGCTGTGACCGTCCCTTTGACGTGAAACACCGGCTTCAGTTTGGCCAAGCCTTCAAGCGAGGTGTCGTAGCGGACGCCTTCGTCCGTATCGAAGATCGATTCGGTTACGTGAAGCTTTCCAGCTTCGTCCACGTGATGCCGTTTTACTGTGATCGGTACGATTTCTTCACGGAACTTGCCTTCTTTAATCGCTGTCCCTGCCCGCCGGTGACTCTCCAGCGAAAAGGCATCCTGCTCTTCTCGGGTGATATGGTAGCGACTGGCCACCTGTTCGGCTGTGTGTCCCATGCTCATGTAGGCATCGGGCATGGTATCCACCAGTGTCGGGTTCAACGCTACTTTATTGCCGAGCATCGGCACGAGACTCATACTCTCAACTCCGCCGGCGACAATCACATCGGCCCCTCCGACCATGATCTGCTGTGCCGCATAAGCGATCGTCTGCAGTCCTGACGAACAAAAACGATTAATGGTAATGCCCGACACATTGGTCGGCAGTCCGGCTCTTAGCCCGATCAGTCGGGCCATGTTCATCCCCTGTTCCGCTTCCGGAACAGCGTTGCCGATCACCACATCCTCAATCTCTGCCGGATCGAGAGCGGGTAATCGTCGCAGCAGATCTTCGACCACGGCAGCCCCCATATCCACTGGATGGACATCTTTCAAGCTGCCCCGCTTGGCTTTACCGACCGCTGTACGAGAGCCGGCCACAATCACTGCTTCCCTCATCGTCTCTCCTCCCTCTATATGGCGAAATCCTACGTCGAATTCACTTCCTTGCTTTGAGCCAACACTCACACTAATTGCGCAGCGGTTTGTTCTTGGTAACCATATGCTGCATCCGCTGCTGTGTCTTCGGAGTCTTGATCAACTCCATGAAGGCCTGGCGTTCCAGTTCCAAAATATACTGTTCGTTTACTTCCGTTCCCGCCGGAACACTGCCACCTGACATCACGTATGCGATCTTGCTGGCGATCAGCTCATCGTGTTCGCTGATCATGCCGCTGATCTGCATCGCGTGAACATTCTGGCGAAGCGTCGCGTAGCCGGCTTCGCCGATGACCCGGATCTTGCGCGGTTTACGCGGCGCATAGCCTTTTTGGTCCATCTCCAGGACCAACTGTTTGGCATCGTAGAGCAGGTGGTCGCCATTGATGCTGATCCGGTCAGTGGGGCGGAGATACCCTAGTTTGATCGCTTCTTTGCCACTGGTGGAGACTTTGGCCATCGCGATGGTCTCAAACGCACGGGCCACATACGGGAGTGGATCGACCGGCATGCTGCCGCCTTCCGGTACGTTTTCCATCGCACGGAACAGCATTTCCTTGGTACCGCCGCCCCCCGGCAGCAGACCGACGCCTACTTCCACCAGACCGAGATAGGTCTCCGGAGCCGCCTGCACTTGGTCAGCGAGATAACATACTTCCACGCCACCACCCAGCGTCATCCCGAACGGCGCTGCTACCACCGGACGGTTGATGGCTCGAAAGGTATCGCCTATCTTGTGGAAGTTCTTGATCAGCATCTCCAACTCAAACCAGTTTTCATCCTGTGCTTCCATCAGCGCCATCGCCAGGTTCATGCCGACACAGAAGTTTTTCCCCTGATTGCCGATCACCAGGCCGATGAAGTTCTTCTTCACCTCTTCTGCGGCATAGCCAGCCATCTGCAGCACGTCCATCCCAAGCGCGTTGTGCGGTGAAGTAAACTCCAGGCAGGCTACTCCGTCTCCCAGATCAATCAGCGCTGCTCCAGCGTTTTTCTTGATCAGGCGGCCCTGCTCTTTTAACTGGGCCAGGTTGATGATCTCTTTTTTCTCTTCTACGTCTCGATACGCTCCACCGATAGCGAAGGCGGCTGTACGACCTTCCTTTCGCTCATAAAATGAGGTTTTGCCGGTGGCGAGGAGTTCCTCAACAAGTGGCGGCATCGTTTCTCCCTCTTCACGCATCCGGGCGACTGATTTCTCTACACCGATTGCATCCCAGGTCTCGAACGGCCCTAGTTCCCAGCCAAAGCCCCACTTCATGGCCTGATCAACCGAGACGATATCATCGGCAATCTCCGGCACTTTGGCGGCGGAGTAGAGCAGCACTTTCTTCAGTACGTTCCAGACAAACTGGCTTCCTTTGTCTTTGCCGTATGCCAGCGCCTGCAGCTTTTGCGGCAGTGTTTTGGCTGCTTTGGCTGCGTCCAGGGAAGGAAAGGAGGCTTTTACACGCGGCCGGTAGATAAGCTGTTCGTAATCCAATGCCAGAATCTCTTTCCCTGCTGCTGTCCGTTCCTGTTTGAAGAAGCCCTGCCCGCTCTTTTGTCCGATCCAGCGCTTTTCTACCATCTGCAGGACAAAGTCTGGCACTTCAAAGACGGCTTTCTCTTCGGCATCCTCGCTTTTCAGTTTTACATTGTTGGCAACATGAACGTACGTATCAAGACCGACGACATCAAGCGTGCGGAAAGTCGCGCTTTTGGGACGGCCGATGACCGGACCGGTCAGCGCGTCCACTTCGTCGACGCCAAGACCCAGCTTCACCATCTCCTGTATGGAGACCTGCAGTCCGTATGTGCCCACCCGGTTGGCGATAAAGTTGGGCGTATCTTTGCACAGGACGGTTCCTTTCCCCAGCGAAAACTGGCCGAACTGCATCATAAACTGGACGATCTCCGGCTTGGTATCCCGCCCAGGGATGATCTCCAGAAGTTTCAGATATCGCGGAGGATTAAAAAAGTGGGTGCCGAGGAAATGCTCCCGGAACTCATCAGAACGACCCTCGCACATCTCGTTGATTGATACGCCAGATGTGTTGGAGGAAACAATCGTACCGGGCTTGCGGTACTCTTCAATCTTGGCGAAAACCTGCCGCTTTACATCCAGATTTTCCACGACAACCTCGATGATCCAATCCACTTCAGCCAGTCTGTGCAGGTCGTCCTCCAGGTTGCCCACCGTAATCAGATCGATATCCGCCTTGTCATACAGAGGCGCTGGTTTCTCTTTGAGCAGCCGCTGCTTGCCCGCCTCAGCGAAGCGGTTGCGAACACTTCGGTCCTCCAGCGTCAGTCCCTTCTTCCCTTCATCGTCCGTCAATTCGCGCGGAACGATATCCAGCAGATACGTCGGGATGCCGACATTAGCCAGGTGGGCGGCAATCCCTGCTCCCATAACGCCTGCGCCCAGAACCGCTGCTTTGCGAATGTTTCGTTGCATTACATAACCCTCCCTCTTATTCGCGATATTGCGTAGATTGTCCCTAGCAAGAGCGAAACGTCTGTCGCTGCGATCCTCCCATCTTCCCTGTTTCATACGTATGAGTATGGACACTGCTCGATGTCCTTCCGGCAACATCTTGAATGAATACTCATTCATTATGTTGCTCTAAAAAAACATCCTCCGTTACGGAAGTGACCGCTGCCGCTCTTCGCATGGCCAATCACGCAGTATGGGGATGCATTTTAGTGTTGTTTCCTGATCCATTTTTATTGTAATGCAAAAAGGAAACGGTTGCAATCGGATTTTCTCTCTGTCCATCCCGCCGATCGTTGTACGAGATCGCAGCCTCTACCCGTCACGGCGCTGGACATACCTATCACATCTGCGGCACGAAGCTGCCGTCACGAAGCATCGTCAGTTCACCGATCAAAAAGGCAAAGTCTTCCGATTCCTCAAACTGTCCGCTCTCCTGCAGCCCTTCCAAGCGGCGCAGCAGTGTGTTGGCGAAGTCCTGGATCTGAACCGGATGCGCCTCCATATCCACATCGTCGAGAACTTGTACCGCAGTCAGTGCTTCCAAATGGGTAATCATGCGGAAGCCGCCGATGTCTCCCAGGTACTCTTGTTTGTTAAAGGGAGACTTCTGCAGTTTGCGAAACATGCTGATCACATCATTTGCCACTACGCTGGGAAACGCTACCTGATAAAAGGTGCGATTTTTGCCTTCCTCCGTCTTGATCAGCAAAATGTCAATTCCGTCCATTTTTTTTGCTTTCTTGCCAAACCCGAACATGCCATCACCCCAAATGATTATTCCTGTCCTCTATCATAGAGGGAAACCTGCCGCCAGACAACCCCTACTCTGCCGCAAGGAAAAAGTTGACGCGATTATGATCCTCTGCCCAACCGCAAACTATAAAAAATGGTTTGTCCAACAGGGGGTATCACAAGATGAAAAAATGGCTCGCACTACTGGCCCTCTGTCTCGCTATCGTCGGCTGCGGAGACAAGGACGAGCAGGAATCGAAAGGCAATGAGAATGATGACACCAAAACAGCCCGTGTCCAACAGCGAAACGAGGCTGACTCAAAAGCAAAAGCCCTCTCCCGTCATCCCCAGACAAATAAGCAAGATTTGGTTCTATTTATCAATCGTGCCGAACACGTGTTTGAGGAACTGTACTACGCCGCCTCAAGCATGCCAGGCGGGAAGATACAGCGCGACGACGGACTGCTGTATCGGCAGCTTCCGCCACGCTTTTCCAGCAGGGAAAAGGTGATCGCTTTCTTTTCCCGCTACTGGAGCCGCCCATTGGCTGTTCAGATGTACGACAATCTGGACACCAAAATCGTGAACGGCAGACTTTATCTGCGGATTCCCGACCAAGATGATCCCGTACTGATCTCGCAGCAAAACACGACGATCTCCTCTGATCTAAACGGCGTAACAGTGGTCGTCCAAAACGCAGGGTTGCCTGACCGCAGTGGTCAGCCCACCGTTTCCTACCGCCTGGAGAGAGACAAACGCACCGGACAGCTTGAGATCGTACGGCGAGAAGGTTCGTACGGCAGCAAGATGTTTCAATGAAGTTGTCGTTTCTCCTTGACATTTTTATACGAGCAGGGGCATAATTATGTACAAATCAAACGGTGAACGCAGTGAAGGGAAATAGTAGGATCGTCCATCTGGTTCAGAGAGCGGAATCCAGCGGCTGAGAGGTTTCGCCCATGACACGGTTTGAACCCATCCCGGAGCGGCCAGGGGTGACCTGGACAGGATCACTTTCTCCTGTTATCAAGGAAAGCACTGATCGATCTCTGCCAGACGGCAGCAGTTGATCGGTGAAAAGCTGGATGGCTGTCGGCGCCGTGCGTTGACAAGTCATCAAATAAGGTGGTACCGCGAAAGAATCCCTTTCGTCCTTATCCGGACGAAAGGGTTTTTTATTTTGATGATGGAAGGATGGGCGTTGGATGAAGACGTCAAGGAAGCGAATCGTCGTAAAAGTAGGCAGCAGTTCTCTCGCCTCGCCGCGTGGTGGCTGCGATCCAGGCAAGCTAAGCTTGCTGGTGTCGGCGCTCGCCCGCCTGCGTCAGGCCGGACACGAAACGCTACTGGTCTCATCCGGAGCGGTGGCCAGCGGGTACGTGGGGCTCGGCTACCAGCAGCGCCCCCGTACATTGGCAGCCAAGCAGGCAGCAGCAGCGATCGGGCAAAGCATGTTGATGCAGCAGTATTCAGCGCTGTTTCATCAGTACGGCTACACGGTAGCGCAGATTTTGCTGACACGGGATGACTTTTCCAACCGGGAGCGGTATCAGCACGCCTTCCAGACGATCTCCTTGCTGTTGAGCCGGGGTGTCATCCCCGTGATCAACGAAAATGACACCGTCTCCGTCGCAGAACTCACCTTTGGTGACAACGACATGCTGGGGGCATTGGTTGCGGGGCTGACCCACGCTGATCTCTACGTGATGCTGACCGATACCAACGGACTGTATGACAAAGATCCGCGCAGACATCGAGACGCCAAACGGATCAGTCGCCTGGAGGTAGTCACCTCAGAGTGGGAGGAGAGAGCCGGCAGCGCCGGTGCGCTCGGCACTGGCGGGATGCGCTCCAAACTGCTGGCTGCCAAGACGGCTCAGCAGCTCGGTCTCCCCAGTTTTATCGGCATGGCCGATCAGGAGGATTCGCTGCTGCAGATTCTGGCTGGTCAAGGTGACGGTACCTATGTGGGAGCGTACAGTGATTCTTTGGAAAAAGTAAACATCCCTACCCGCAAACAGTGGATCGCCTTGCACTCCCCCGTCAACGGGCAAATCGTCATCGACGATGGGGCTGCCGAAGCGCTGCTCCACCACAGCCGCAGTTTGCTGCTGGCTGGAGTCACCGGCGTGAAGGGCAGCTTTGCGGCGGGTGATGTAGTAGAAGTGTACACAGGCGATCGGCTGATCGGTCGCGGTGTCAGCCGCTACTCGGCCAGTGAACTGAGGCATGCACTGACATCTGACAGACAAACCAACCGGACGAATGAGGTGATTCACCGAGATCAATGGGCGATGCTGCCTACTGCTGTGACGGAACAGACAATGTGATCACCGGAGGACCGATTGGACCCGTTAATGTGCAGCAAGCACAAAACGCACGTTAGTATTGAGCATGCAGTTTGATTACCACTAACAAATAAGCACCAACAAAATGGAGAGAGGAGCGTTGGAGTATGAGCCATCAGGTAGATGTTGGAGCCAGTGTTGCTGATCAGGCCCGCCTGGCCAAACAGGCATCACGTCGGTGGGCCTTGTTTACACAGGAGGAAAAGGATGACGCGCTGCGTGCCATTGCCCGCCGCCTCAAGCAGGATGAAACAGAGATTTTAGCTGCCAATCGAGAGGATATCATGGCAGCGGAAGCGGAAGGTCGGCCGGAGAGTTATCTGGATCGCCTCCGCCTCACACCGAAGCGAATCGACGAACTGGTAGAAAGTGTGGAGGCCCTGGCTGACCTGCCTGATCCGATCGGGGAAGTAACGGAACGCTGGACACAGCCAAACGGACTTGTCATCCAGTCGGTACGTGTGCCTTTAGGGGTGATTGGCATGGTCTATGAGGCGCGCCCCAATGTAACCGTGGATGCAGCAGGTATTGCACTGAAGACAGGCAATGCTATCGTACTGCGCGGCAGCCGCTCGGCAAAGCGATCCAATCTGGCGCTGGCCAACAGCATGCAAGACGCGCTGCAGTCGCTTCAGATGCCGCACGAAGCGATTCAGTACCTGCTCGCCGACCAGCACGAATCAGTCGATGCGCTCTGTACGTTGAACGAGTTCATCGACGTGATTATTCCTCGCGGTGGCGCTGAATTGATTCAGCGGGTGGTGCGCAAGTCAACGGTGCCGGTACTGGAAACCGGCGTCGGCAACTGCCATCTGTTTGTTGATGAAAGCGCGCTCTACGAGATGGCAGAAGCGATCGTGCTGAATGCCAAAACGAGCCGTCCGTCCGTCTGCAATGCAGCAGAGACGCTGCTGATCCACAGCAAATGGCCGCGTGAACAGACGCTCTCCCTGCTGCAGCGACTAGTGGAAGCCGGAGTCGAACTGCGCGCTTGCGAGCTCACCCGTTCCAACTGTCCTGAACTGGCTGACGCCTTAAAGCCAGCTACGGAAGAAGACTGGCATACGGAATACCTGGAGCTGATCATGTCGGTTCGTACAGTCGACAGCCTGGAGACAGCGCTTAGTCACATCGAGCAGTACGGCTCCGCTCACTCGGAGGCGATCATTACGGAAACGGAAGCGAATGCACGCCGTTTTCTCGCTGCCGTTGACGCCGCTGCCGTATACCACAACGCTTCCACCCGATTTACCGATGGCGGTCAGTTCGGATTCGGTGCGGAAATCGGCATCAGTACCCAAAAGATTCACGCTCGCGGTCCAATGGGGCTGCGCGCACTCACTTCTACCAAGTATCAGATTCTCGGCACAGGACAAATCCGCTGACAGAGGAGGATCTTCATGCGTATGACTGCTCAACACGACGTACTTGCCCATGTTCGCATCGGATTCCTCGGTGCAGGTTCGATCGTCGAAGCGATGCTAGGTGGAATCCTGCAGAACAACCTGCTTCCCGCTGAGCGAATCACCGTTGTCAACCGCAGCGGCGGACAGCGTTTAACCCACTTGTCCGCAAAGTATGGTGTGCAGACTGCTACGGACAAGACTCTCTTGGTGGAGCAAAGCGATATTCTGATCCTGGCCATCAAGCCAAAGGATGCGGCAGAAGCGTGTCAATGCCTGCATGGCCAGATCCGCCCTGATCAGTTGGTGATCTCGGTCATCGCCGGTGTCTCCACTGAATGCATACAAAACTGGTTGGGTGTTGACTGTCCGGTCATTCGCACGATGCCCAACACATCCTCCGCCGTCGGTCACTCGGTTACAGGGATCGCCCGCGGCCGCCACACCAGCGAATCGCATCTGGAAGTAGCGCTCCGCTTGTTTGAAGCGATCGGTTCCGTCTACGCCGTCTCGGAAGATGAACTGGACATCTTGACCGGATTGACCGGGAGCGGTCCTGCCTACATCTACTACCTGGTCGAAGCGATGGAAGGAGCGGCGATCCAAGCAGGACTATCTCCTGAGATCGCCCGCCAGCTCACCGTGCAAACCCTGCTCGGCGCTGCTCAGATGCTGATCCAGACCAATGAAGAGCCAGCTACTCTGCGTCAAAAAGTGACCAGTCCCGGGGGCACCACCCAAGCCGGCCTGGAGGCCTTACAGTCGTATCACTTCCAACAAGCAGTCTCTGCCGCTGTTCTGCGTGCCGCCGAACGCTCCCGTGAATTGGGAGCTGCTTATCTAAAACCGTCTCCACGGTGACCCAACGTGGTATACTGGAAAAAGAAAAACCACAGGCCAAGCCTTTGCCGGCTGGCAGTCAGCCGAGGGAGGGGTATGTATGGAGATTTACGCTCTGTTTGGCTCAAGCGGCACCGGAAAAAGCTCCAGCGCGCTCGAACTGGCTCACCGCTACAAGATTGACGCGATCATCGATGATGGCATCCTGATTTATCAGGGGCGTAAGGCAGCCGGAGCGTCTGCCAAGTATGAAAAAACAAAAATACAGGCCGTGAAGCGAGCGATCTTTTTTTATCATGACCAAGCCGAAGATGTGCGCCAGGCGCTGCGCACGCTGCCGATCGAGCGACTTCTCATATTGGCGACTTCCCAGCGGATGATCAGCCGGATTGTTGACGCATTGGGACTGCCTCCTGTCAGTCACAATATCTCGATTGAATCGATCAAACCGGAGGACGAGATCAAGGCAGCCCGTTTTGTCCGGGAGACCCAGGGAAAGCACGTGATTCCCATCCCTCGTGTTGAAGTGGAGAAAGATTTCCTGCAGCGGCTAATCCACTCCGCCCAGCAGATCTTATCCCCCCGGAAAGAGATTATCGGCGAGTCCACCGTTGTTTATCCTCCGTTTTCCGGTGGCCGCATCCAGATCTACGAACAAGTGTTAAAAAAGATCGTACAGCACGTATGCTGCCGATTTCCACAGGTCGCACAGGTGCACAAGACGAAGTATCTGTTTGCCGATCTGCCCCGGCTTCATGTTTCGATCAGTCTGCGCTTGCCGTTTGGCGCCTCGATTCCCACCTGCACCATGACCATTCAGCAGGCCCTGTACGAAGAACTGGACTACTGCTTCAGCATCTTGCCGTCCAGTATCGACTTCACGATCGTTTCACTAGAAGTACAGACAGAATAGCTGCCTAGTGGGAAATGGAAAAACCCGCTTACCCAAAAGGGGAAGCGGGTCTTCTTGTCGTTACAAAAATCTGTAATAGGACGCACATGGTTGATCCATACTAGGAATTACAAAATGGAAAATCTGCTGCCTACGTTGCACATCACAACAAAAGGGAGTTGATCAGCCATGTTTCACCGTCTATACCATATGCGCTACCCGATCTTTGCCCTGCTGATGATTCTGACACTGTTGGCTCTGTACAGCGGACTGTCAGCCGGCCCATCCTCAGCGCCGGCAAAACGAAAAGCGGAAGAAGTTACGCTCATCCAGAATGGTTCCAGCCCCCATTCAACCTCATTTTCGATACGGTCCGAAGCAGATTAGAACAAGCGGGATCAATCCGAGAATCGAAGCTGTACCAAAGAAGTAGTAGGTCGCAAGAATACCGGCATAGTCCATGATCACTCCACCCAACAGGTTGCAGGTCATGGAGCCCAGCCCGTGTCCGATGGAGGTAAAGATCGCCAATGCGGTCACCTGCAGGGAGTCTGGTGTATTTTCACGAACGTACTGGGCAGCCGAAGCCAGGTAAAACCCGACGGAGATCCCCTGAATAAAGAAGAGGGCAATCACCATCGTCGTACTTGGTGCCGTTCCATACCAAAACCAACGCAGGGCAGAAACGGTGCCCGCCAACAAGATAGTCAGCTCCAAACCATAGCGGCGGACGAAATATGACGATACCTTCATAAACGGGGCTTCACTGCCGGCGAACAGCAGAAAAGCAAGCCCGATCCCTGCAACCGTACCGCCAATGTGCTGATAGTAGATCGCAAACCAGATGTTATTGGCGTTGATTGCCCCAAAGATGAAGAATGAACTGACCAAAAACAGGACAAAACGAGGCAGTCGGATCAGTTCCCCTAATCCCCGAAAGACGTTGACGCTCATCTGCGTCCCTCCGTCGGGAATCCCGCGCAAAAAGAAAACGGCCATCACGAGAGCCGCTGCAAAGAAGTAGAAAATCACATGTGGCCCCCACGCCTGCACGCCCAATCCGGTGAAAAACACGGCCACGGCAAAGCCGACCGCTCCCCACAGACGCAAGTTGCCGAACTGCATCTTTTGCTTGATTGCGTACGTCAGCCCTAGACTGTCGGAGATCGGCACAAGGGCACACTGAAAGAGCGAAAGCACTGTAATCAACACGAGAATCCACGCGTAGGTACTGACCATCGTAAACAACAGCGAGATCCCGGCAGTGGCCAGCAGAGTAAGAACCAAAATGGGTTTGCGAATCTGGTAGCGGTCGCAAACCATTCCCCACAGAGGTTGTGCGATGATCGAGATGATCGGTGTTATCGAGCTGACGGTCCCGATCTGCGTTCCTGTCAATTGGATGGACTGGTAGTACTGCGAGATGAGCGGGTAAAAGGCTCCCAATCCATAGTAGATAAACAAATACAGTCCGCTAATGGAGAAGTAGGCGCGGACTGCATCGCTGCGACGTCCCTGCAGCAGTACGTTCGTTTCTGTATCTGGCATGGTCTTTCCCCGTTTCTATTCGTATCCCCTATCCTTTTACAGCCGGCAGGATCTTCCTCATGTTGACCGTACGGTTTTTCTCCCAGGTAGCCGGGTTGTTTTCATCGTACTGTTCCAAAAATGCAATCACTTCTTTGGTCAGTGGCGTTGGCGTAGAAGCACCGGAGGTAACCGCTACTCTTTGCTTGCCGTGCAGCCAATTGAGATCGAGCTCACTCAGATCAGCAATGCGGTAAGCCGGAACCCCGGAAATCTCCTCCGCTACCTGCGCCAATCGGTTGGAGTTGTTGCTGCGCGGATCGCCGACCACAATACATAGCTCTGCTTGCTTGGCCTGCTCGGCGACCGCTTCCTGACGGACTTGTGTCGCGAGGCAGATCTCATTGTGAATCTCCACATGTGGATAGCGGCGGACAATCGCGTCCATCAAGTGTTTGACATCCCATTGACTCATCGTCGTCTGGTTGGTGACGATCAGTTTTTTTCCGTCCAGTTCCAGTTTTTCTACGTCTTCCTGCGTTTGCACGAGGTGAACCCGCTCCGGCGCAATCCCAATCGCCCCTTCCGGCTCTGGATGCCCTTTCTTGCCGATGTAGATCACGTCATAGCCCTCTTTCAGCTTGTCGCGAATCAAATCGTGCGTCTTGGTTACGTCTGGGCAAGTGGCGTCAACGATCGTCAGGCCCTTCTCACTAGCTCGCTTGCGCACTTCCGGCGAAACGCCATGCGCTGTGAAGATGACCGTCCCCTCGTCGATTTGCTCCAGCAGGGAGAGACGATCCTCACCGTCCAGCGTGATAATCCCCTGCTCCTTAAAGGCTTCAACGACATGGGCGTTGTGGACGATCATCCCCAGGATGTAGATCGGTCTGGGCAGATCAAAGTTTTTTGCCGTCGTCACAGCCAACACCATAGCGTCCACGACACCATAACAATAGCCGCGCGGTGAGATTTTGACTACCTCCATGGTTCGCCCTCCTTCCATTCTGTGTGGATTCTGTTAGATCAAGCTAGATCTGCTGCATCCGTTTCAATTCGTACACCTTGAGATTGTGGTAAACGACCCGCAGTAAAGGTACGTTCACTTGTTTCGCCTCAGCCAGCCGAAGCAGGTAGCCTTGTAGATGGTCCGCTTCTACCGGCAGGCCTTTTTCCATATCGCGCAGCATCGAGGACTTCATCTTGTACCCCTGGGCTTCAAACACCTTCATCTGCCGGTCGACGATATCAGCAGCCATAGGGGCACCTGCTGCTTTCATCACCTCTGCCGCTTCCGTAAACAGCTGACGCGACAGCTCCAACCCGTACTCGGCATCGCGGATCGGCCCGACCGGCGCATTCATCAGTGTCGTCATCCCCGACAACGTGACAATAAACAAGTATTTGTTCCACATCTCTTCGATGATATGATCACTAGGCGTATACGTCGCCTTTGCACCAGCAAACAACTCCTGCAGCGCCTCAATCCGGCTGGTGCGGCTGCCGTCCCACTCGCCGTACTTCACTTCATGCGTTTTACTGGTTTGCCGCACGTCTCCGTTCTCATCGAGAGTGGATTCGATAAAGCACATGCCCCCGAGTACACGATGCGAACCAAACTGCTCTTGCAATCTTTCCATATGGGCAAAACCGTTTAAAAGCGGCAGTACCGTAGTCTGCTCCCCGACGTAGGGTCGAATGCTCTCAATCCCTTCGTCCAAGTGGTACGCCTTCATCGTCAAGATTACCAGGTCAAACGGACCCGCTGGCTCGCTTGAGACGATCAGTTTCGGTTGGATATGGGCATCTCCGTGAACACTGTGAATCCGCAGACCGCGTGCGGCAAGCTGTTGACGTCGCTTTTCCCGCACCAAAAAGGTGACGTCCGCCCCCTTCTCTGCCAGTCTCCCCCCAAAGTAACCCCCAACTGCCCCTGCACCCAGCACCAGCACTCGCATGCCAATCCCCTCCTGGCCGTTCGATTTTTCTGTTTCTCTCATGTAGCTATTGTACACGAAATCATCCGCAGCCAAAAGCATCCGACTGCATCGGTGCTGCTATCGGGCATCCGCCCCCACAGCCTGCTCGACAGAGGAAAAACCGTCGCGTTCCAGCAGTTGGATGAGTCGTTTGTTGATCGCCTGGACGATGCCGGGTCCCTGATAGATCATACCCGTGTAGACCTGCACCAGATCGGCGCCCGCGCGAATCTTCGCATACGCGTCATCGCCGTCAAAGATGCCGCCTACTCCGATGATCGGCAGCTTGTCGCCTACCTCCTGCCGAATCTCCCGAATCCATTCGGTTGAACGGGCTGTGAGCGGACGCCCGCTTAGCCCACCTGCCTGTCGGCTGGTTTCCGCATCCCGCAGCCCTTCCCGCGACAAGGTCGTATTGGTGGCGACGATTCCGTCCAATCCGACGTCCAGTGCCACCTGGATCACATCCCGCATCTGCTCGTCGGTCATGTCCGGTGCTACTTTCAGGAGGATCGGCTTGGAGGGTTCCCCTCTTTGCACCCATTCATCCTTTTTGATCTTGATCGCTTCCAGCAGCTTGCGCAAACTCTCCGTCTGCTGCAAATCGCGAAGATTAGGTGTGTTGGGAGAACTCACGTTGACCACAAAGTAATGGCCATATGGATATAGTGTATCCAAGCATGTTTCATAATCACGCGCCGCTTCCTCATTGGGAGTATGCTTGTTTTTCCCGATGTTGATCCCGATCGGCACATTGGCGGCAGCATAGCGGCTCAAGTTCTGGGCCGCATGGTCGGCTCCCAGGTTGTTAAAGCCCATCCGGTTAATCACTGCCTCATCCTCGATCAGCCGAAACAGGCGAGGACGTTCGTTGCCCTGCTGAGCGACAGGTGTAATCGTACCGACCTCGACAAA
This sequence comes from Brevibacillus humidisoli, assembly GCF_020923435.1. Taxonomy (NCBI): domain Bacteria; kingdom Bacillati; phylum Bacillota; class Bacilli; order Caryophanales; family Paenibacillaceae; genus Brevibacillus; species Brevibacillus humidisoli. Next base: position 3,505,628 of record NZ_CP087263.1, read on the forward strand.
CCCAAATCCAAGTGCTGCCAGGGCATGGTACACTTCCGCATTTTTGTCAAAGCCGGCGGCCAGCCCTACCGGATTGGGAAAGCGGGTGCCCCACAGCCGCGTCTCCAGCCGTTTATCATGATAACCGTACATCAGTTGGAGCACCTGTTTTCCGCCTGGTGCACGAGAAGCAAAACGAAGCGCTCCGGTCACCTGCTCATGGGCCGCTTCGGGGTCTAATCGGAATAAAAATCTCTTCATCAACTGGTACATATGGCCACTCCCTGCAAACATACTCTGCCTACGAGCATAGCATATTTTATGTGGACAGGCATAGCAGGGCGAACGGTGATTGACTTACCCACGATTGCTAAAGAAAAAAAGAATCAACATTTGATATAAAGAGAATATTATGATATTGTGTGGATAAGCATTTTAACAAAAATGCCCAAATGAGGTGATTTTTTGAACAAGTTTACACTAATCCTCTTATCTCTGTTTTTGTTTTATGGATGTTCTCTAGAATCTGACAACGTGGACAGCCAAAGCACTAGCTCACCGGGGGTAGGGTACCTTGAACTGGATGCGAAACTTGAGGATGCAATCGTAAATGAGAAGAAAGGAAAGGGAAAGGTAAAAATCACTCTCAACGTGACAAAAGAAACCAAGGCGGACATTCATTTAACCTACAGCTTATTTGAGTGGCAAGATGATCGTTATCTCGAACCCATTGCAGAAGAAACTTTGTTCAAAGATCATGTAAAAGTGAATGAACATAAAAAAATAAATGTACCGTTTGATAACTTAAAGCCTGCTGAGTACATGGTTACATTACAAGCTACTTCTAAACAAAATGAACATATCACTTGGGGAGCATCAAAAACAATACATTTTACGGTTACTGAAGAAACAATTAAGGACGGTTGGGAAAAAAGAAAACAGAAACCCGGACGGGCTGAGTACGAACCGAATTCTGGCAGCCCCAATATACAGATCTTAGATGAGGAATTACCTGAACCTCCTGATGAGGATGACGAAAAAACCTCAGCGAACGAGACAACATCACGTGACCAGCCAACAACTAATGAACAATCAATAAGCACTAGTACGGATATTAGTGGGGTGTTTAAGTACTATGACGAAAACGGCAGATCAGACGAAGTAAACGGCGCTCATGTAAAAGTATATGATAAAACTAAATATTACACTTGGAACTTCTTAGATAGTGATTACACCGATAGTTATGGGGAATGGGAACTCAATGATGTTACAATTCCCTCAGACTCTATCTCCAGTGATTCTTTAACGGTTTATGCAGTACTTTACTCACTTACAAATTCTTCTGTTGACGTTGAGGATGATAGCTCAATTACATACAGATGGCAAACTCCCGCAGTCGCCAATGTATATTCCGGTTCGATTGGAACGTACTATATTCAAGATGATAATAAACGTGCAATATGGATTATGCATCAAATAGATAGCGTGTATAGAAAATTAGATAACTATGATACTAGTACAAATGTACCGCTTAGAAAAGCATATGTAGAATGGGATATCTCTACTTCAAGAGTTGCTTACTTCGATGGCTATAATCACACAATTTATTTAAGTCATGATAGCGCGGATAATGGCAGTTCAGTGGTAATGCATGAAGCTGCTCACAGTTACATGTGGGATGTATATGACAGCTGGTTTCCAAGTGACAGTTGCCCAAAGCCACACTATATAACGAAAGCCTCAAATGCGGAATGCGCATGGAAAGAAGGGTGGGCGGATTTTTTACCGCTTGTTATAAAAAACGATCCGTATTTTAGATTCCCTAATGGATCTGCTATTGATATGGAGAATACAAGTAGTTTTGATTTAGGTGATACAGTAGAAGGCAGAATTGCTGGTTCCCTTTGGGATATGTACGATTCTAATAACGATGGACAAGACACGCACACCTATGCGTTCTCCAATATTTATGAGGCGATGTATAATTCAAGGGTAGCGAACTTTTCTGATTACTGGTATGAGTGGTTATATCTCGCAAACCCAGCAATTGCTGAAGATTGTTTAAATCAAAACTCTATTAACTATTAATATAAAAATCTAAGAGGGGGGACTATGTCCCCCAGACAAAATCTCGGTATAGGCGGAGAGTAGCTCTTTTCCGGAAGGAGCAACTTTTGCCGACCAGCCCAGCGGAGCCAGTCCGAAGCGGAGGCTTTCGGGCGCAACTCTGAGATACTTTGTAGCAGCACCACTTTTGCGCCCGACCGCTTTGGACTGGCACATCGGACAGTTCCGCTTCCTCGCAGGTTGGCAACGGCGCGACTGGAGGAAAAGAGCTACTCTCCCCTGCGCCGCTCCCCTTTGTATACAGACTGAAAGAACCTGACGAGCAGGTTCTTCCTCCAGTATCGTATCTGGTTGACCTCAGTGTTTTTACCACCGGGTTTTAGTTTTTCACCAGCAAAATATCCTCAATCGGGACGTACGGCAGCCCGTGGGCTTCGGCAACGGCACGGTAGCTCACCTTGCCGCCGATCACGTTTACCCCTTTGGCCAGCACCCGATTGTCTCGAATCGCCGCCTGATAGCCTTTGTTCGCCAGCTGCAGCGCATACGGAACGGTTACGTTGGTCAGTGCCAGCGTAGAGGTGCGGGCCACAGCGCCCGGCATGTTGGCTACGGCATAGTGGATCACGCCGTGCTTTACATAGGTCGGGTTATCGTGCGTCGTGATCCGGTCAATCGTCTCGATTGAACCGCCCTGGTCGATCGCCACGTCCACGATCACCGAGCCAGGCGTCATCGACTTGACCATCTCTTCGGTCACCAGACGCGGGGCACGTGCTCCAGGAATCAGGACAGCCCCCACCACCAGGTCTGCCTTTTGCACCGCATTGGCGATGTTGAAGCTGTTGGACATCAGCGTCTGCGCGCGCCCCTGGAACAGATCATCCAGCTGACGCAGTCGATCCGCACTAATATCGAGGATCGTCACGTTGGCTCCCAAACCGACTGCCATCTTGGCTGCATTGGTGCCGACGATTCCCCCGCCGACTACGACAACTTCGCCCTTCTGCACCCCTGGGACACCACCCAGCAGAACTCCTTTGCCGCCGTACTGCTTCTCCAGGAATTGAGCCCCGATCTGTACAGCCATCCGTCCCGCTACTTCACTCATCGGCGTGAGCAGCGGCAGTGCACCGTTGTCCAACTGGATCGTCTCATAGGCGATGGCAACTACTTTTTTCTCCATCAGGGCACGGGTCAGTTCCGGCTCCGGTGCGAGATGCAGATAGGTGAACAGGATCTGCTCTTCACGGAAAAAACGGTACTCGGAAGGAAGTGGTTCCTTTACCTTCATCACCATGTCGACATTCCAGGCGTCTGCCGCATCTGGAACAATGGTCGCTCCTACCGCTTGATAGTCTAGATCGGTAAATCCACTGCCGAGGCCGGCATTGGTCTCGATCCGCACCTCGTGTCCGTTCTGCACCAATGCGGTCACACCAGCAGGAGTAATCGCCACACGGTTCTCATTGTTCTTAATCTCTTTTGGAATCCCTACGATCATCAGTTAAGCGCCCTCCTTTTTTCCATCACCGCAATTGTTTGCTTAGTTCCATTTTACAGCGATTTGAACCGAATCTCATTGGCGATTCCTTTGAGTTGAACAGACTCCATTTGTGAAAATCCACAAAGAGAAAAGCCCGGCTATTTGCCAGGCTCCTTTCCAATCTTGGCCATCTTTAAGTCCAGATAGAGACTGGTTCGCTGATTGGCATCATCCAGATCAACGCCAATAATCTCTTCAATGCGGCGCAGTCGATAGCTCAGTGTATTGATGTGGATATGCAGTTTCCTGGAGGTGATGTTTACCTTCCCCACCGTGTCGAGAAACGTCTCCAGGGTAAGCAGCAGGTTGGTCTGATTTTCGTCGTCATACTGCTTCAAGCGAATCAATCGTTCATTTTCGTATCCTTCGGCATCGGCCCATTTTTTTAACTGCGGAAGAAAGCGGTAGATGCCTAGTTCGGAGTAGCCTCGTACATTTCGTGTTTCATCGGGAAAGAGTCGTTTTACCTGCAGTACCTGCAGCGCTTCGCGATAGCTTCGGGCCACATCGGTAAACATGTGATACATCCGTCCGTACACGCCAAGCGTCTGCTCTTCGCGAAACCGCTCCTGTACCTTGCCGGCCGATTCGGACAGGAAGTGCTCCACGTACTGCGGCAGCGACATCCCCTCGGATGCGGCCACAGCGGGCAGGCCAACCAGGATCACCATCTGGGTTCCATCTGCCACCCAGAGCATCTTGTCACGCTGCAGCAGCGGATAGAGAAATTGTTCCAGCCGTGGAGCGGCGGACTCAATGATGCAGACGATGTACGGATTGGGCAGGTGGAGCTGCAGACTCTCCTGCTTTCGTCGGATGGCCGTTTCGCTGCTGTGGTTGCCCAGCAGCAGTTCCCAAAAAAACTCTTTTCTCCGCTGATCCTCTGCCCGCCGTTTCCCTTGACGTTCAAGCAGCCGGGAGACGGCCACCCGGGCTGCCTGTCGCAGAATCTCATCATCTTCGGGAGTAAAAGGGCGATTCACCTCTTGCGCCCAGATGTAGCCCAGCACATCCGCCCCTTTGCGAATGGCGATGGCGACCCGATTGCCCAGTCCCACCTCATCCTTGGCCGGTACATGCACCGGATAATCGTGTGTCCATAACAGTTGAAACACGCCGTCCTTCCACAGCCGGGTCAGCACCCGCTCCGGCACACGACGGCCCATAATCGTTGACCAACGTGCATGATCGGTACTTTCACCATGCGAGCTGTAGGCAATGAGCTTATGGTCTACATCTTCTATCGTAATCGGATTCTCCAGCAGTTCACCGATCGCGTCCGCCAACTCATCGATGTCCGCATGTTGGAATTGGTCAAAATAGCCTTTATCAGCAGCCACTACCTCACACCCTTTTTATCTGACGTCCAGCTACGGCTTTTTGACAGGAACATTCAGATGGACAGCCTTATACCCAGCGGGAGATGGCATCAAGCAGACGCTCTTTTTGAAACGGCTTGACGATGAAATCTTTCGCCCCCAGCTTCATCGCCTCCAGGACAATCTGTCGCTGTCCCATTGCCGAACACATCAGGATTTTGGCATCCGGGTCGTGGGCGATGATCTCCCGTAACGCATCGATCCCTTGTATATCTGGCATGGTCACATCCATCGTCACAATGTCTGGAGAGAGTTCCTTGTACAACCGGATCGCTTCCCTGCCATTGCCAGCTTCACCGCACACTTCGTGTTCGCCTTCCAGCATCTCGATTAGTATCTTCCGCATAAAGGCCGTATCCTCCACGATCAACACTCGGGCCACCCCGATACCTCCTCCATCCCGCATGATCACTTTCTAGTTTTACTCTTGCAAAAAAATCGTCAATTGTCCATGATTTCTTCCAAATAGAAAAAAGCACCGCTGCCGGTGCTTTACGGTTTAAATCCAATCGGTGGGAGCTCTACTTTCACTCCGTCTGCGGACAGGTCTGCTGCCGTGCTGGTTCGCTGCTCAGCCTGTGGATTTGGTGATGTCGGGTGCGGTGTCGTCTCCTCGATCTCAGGACGGTTCACGTGTGTGACTTCATCGGGTATGTCGATCTGCGGTATTTCCGGCACATGTTTTTCCATGGGTCTCCCTCCTAGCGTTTTGGTGTACGCAGCTTAGGGTTTCCCAAGCAAGACAGGTTTATCAATGACGATCAGGAGATGGGCAGCACAATATCTACTTTCGTTCCCTTTCCAATCTGGCTGGAAAACGAAATAGTCCCTTGATGATCCTGGATAATTTTATAACTGACCATTAATCCAAGTCCCGTTCCCTTTTCTTTTGTCGTATAGAATGGCTCGCCCAATCTGGGCAGACGATCCTCCGGAATACCGCATCCCTGGTCGATTATACTAATAATGACGCGATCCGCTTCCTGACAGCCGACACGGATCATAATCTCCCCTCCGCTTTGCGGCATGGCTTCAAGAGCGTTCTTCAGCAAGTTGATAAATACCTGCTTCAACTGGTTTTCGACACACAAGATGGGCAGCTCCTCCACTTCGAATGCCGTGCGAATCTCTACTTTCCGCATGATCGCCTGGGTATCGAGCAGGGAGATCACGTTTTTGAGCAGGCTGATTACGTTTTTTTGTTCAAACGTAAACACCTGTGGTTTGGCCAGAAGCAGCAGTTCGCCAACAATCGAGTTAATCCGATCCAATTCGGACAACATAATCTCAAAATAGTGATCATGCTTGCTCTCCGACGATCTCAACAGCTGGATAAATCCCTTCAGCGCGGTTAGAGGATTGCGGATCTCATGGGCAACCCCCGCCGCCAATTCTCCTACAGCAGACAGCTTGTCCGACTTGCGCAGCAGATCTTCCGTCTTTTTGCGGTCGGCGATGTCCCGCCCGATCACTACAAGCGCCTGACGCTTGCCGGAAGCATGAAAGATAGGGACCTTGCTCACATCAAACGTTCGTACCGAGCCATCTGGCTGCGCAATCATTTCTTCGATCCGAACCGCATGACCAGCCGCCCACGCTTGCTCGTCAGAGGCCTCGCAAGATTTCAATGCTCCCCGGAAGGATTTGCTATATTCAGCCAGTTCTGAATCTTTTTTGCCTTTGTAATCTACACCTTCCAATTGAAACAACTGAACAGCGAATTCGTTGGCGTCCAGCCATCTCCCCTGACCATCCTTGAGACAGATGAAATCAGGCATCGCGTTGATCAGGGTGCGCAGCTGCTGTTCACTCTCCTGCAGGCTCTCCTCTGCTCGCTTCTGTTCCGTGACGTCTTTGGCGATCAGGTACACTCCGACTATCGCCTCGTCAACAATGATCGGAACATTGGTGACGTTCAACTCGATCCTCCAATCATGTCGGTCTCTGATCGCAAACTCGTCGCTCTGCCGAACGCCTTGTTTGGCCAACCCGAATAATCGCCTTGCTTTATCTTCGTCTACGACCAAAGAATCCAGCGGTTTGTGATTCACCTCTTCCGGGCGGTATCCGGTAATCCGGTAAAATGCGTTGTTGGCCGAAACCAACCGGCCCTGCAGATCAAGCGAACATACCAGGTCAAGATTGTGCTCAAACAGCGATTTGTAGCGCTGTTCCTCCTCCTTGAGCCGCCGCTCCGTTCTTCTCCACTCCGTGATGTCGACGCAGGAGGCAATCACCTCGATTACCCGACCGTCTCGCTTGATTGGTTTTAAGGAGGCACGAAGCTGGATTCCATTTCCTGCACTCACCTCGTAGACCACATCTTCCCCTTGCCACGCCCGTTCATAGTACGGTAATTTTTCGTCCACAAGGTGTTTAGGAAGAAAATCATGTAATTCTTTGCCCACTACTTGTTCCGGCGTCATTTCCATCCGGTACAGGAGTTCACCGTCACAAATCGTATGGACGAAGCGATCCCCTTCCTTTCGAAAGGCAAAAATCATTCCTTGCTGCTGCCTGACCACTTCCCTGAAATCTTCCTGAACACAGCGCAGCTTCTCCTCAAGGCACGGACGCTGGCTATCCTGACCCAGTCCGGCACTGATGCACTCTACAACGTCTACCGGTCGATCCCGCTTCATCCGTTTCCGCCCCCTAATGGATTCCTTGACAAAACCTTACATTCCCTTTCAGCATAGTAAACATGGCCCATGACAACAAGCACATCTCTCCGACAGGCTTCGACAACTATGCCCCTGCTCAACCACGGTTCGTCAAAATCGGGCGGCAACGAAGGCAGCCTGAACCTGTCTGTGGATGATGGGCAAGAATCGCCTCCATCACCGTGAAGTGAGGTTGACAATGTGATACAGTATAGATAAACCATATTTTTAACTGGTAGAAAGGAGAGGTATAGCCATGGCATTGACGGAATCGAACATGTTTCCACTAGGCACCATTGCCCCTACTTTTTCGCTCCCTAACGTCGTATCGGGAGAAACCGTTTCTTTAGAACAACTACGCTCTTCCAAAGCAACGGTCATCATGTTTATCTGCAACCATTGTCCATACGTCAAGCACGTGCAGAACCAACTGATCGAACTGGCCAACGACTATCTGCCGAAGGGCATCTCTTTTATTGCGATCAGCGCTAATGACGCAGAACAGTACCCGGATGATTCGCCGCAAAAAATGAAAGAGGTGGCACAAGCGTTGGGCTATCCCTTCCCTTACCTGTACGACGAGACACAAGAGGTAGCCAAGGCGTATCAAGCAGCCTGCACGCCCGATTTTTACATCTTCGACGGCCTGTTGCGCTGTGTCTACCGTGGCCAACTGGATGATTCCCGGCCGGGTAACGACATTCCGGTTACAGGCCGTTACATCCGGGACGCACTCAATCAACTGTTAGCGGGAGAATCGGTTACTGTTGAGCAGAAGCCAAGCATTGGTTGCAATATCAAGTGGAAGCAAACCGTCTGAGGAGCAAGGCGGACGAACCTGGGGATGAGCGAGCAAAACGGAAAACCGACGGTTCATCTGATCGTCCGAGGATTGATGGGTGTCAGCCTGGTGGCTTGCTGGTACGTCGTCGGGCGAATCTATGGGTACCACACGATCTGTGAGGTGCTCCCTTCCAACCGTCCAGACGGCTTGCCGCAGGCCTACGGGTTGAGAGAAGTGATCTCCCCGTTTGGCTGGTGCTGGTGGGTTGGTATACCACTCGCGGGGATCATGTTGTATCTGGTATATAGCCGCAAAAAGAGGTTGCAAATAAAGTAACAAAAATAAAAATCCCCGTTCACCCACTCGATACAGGGGGAAACGGGGATTGTATTTGTCACAAATGAGCAGCAATGGTGCCCCCACGCGGAATCGAACCACGAACTGATCATTACGAGTGATCTGTTATACCGTTTAACTATAGGGGCAACGGATCCCAATCACGGGGCAAACGTATTATAATAATAGAAATGGTGCGGTCGAGAGGACTTGAACCTCCACGGTGTTGCCACCACTAGAACCTGAATCTAGCGCGTCTGCCAATTCCGCCACGACCGCATGAGCATGATGTGTTTCGTACAGTGACAAAAAGTAATATATCATCCTCTCAACCCAAAGTCAATAGCCAATTTACGCCATACACACCTTCTTGCAAGAATTCGACAATGTTCGTAGAATAATCACAGGGCATGCTTGATAAACTTGCACGAATGAAAGAGGGGGGAGCGCTCGTGAACATACGATTAAAGAGGCTTCCCTTATTTATTGGCATATTTGTCTTCATACTTGTTCTCTTTTTGACGATACAGTTCTTGTCTAACATGCTGCAGACGATAAACAAACAGACGGGGCGAACATCAGAATACCGTATCGCTCTCCTGCTGGAGGGGCCCACCTATGACCAAGGGCGGAACAGCAGCGCATGGGAATCGCTGCACCAGCTGAAAGAGATTCACGGCTTCACCCTGTTTGTAGCTGATAATCTGCAAGTGGCTGATATCGCCAAAACAGCGTCGTCTCTCGGTCAGCAGGGCTATGATCTGGTATTTGGTCACGGAGTGGCTTTCTCCAAGCCATTTATTGAAGTTGCTCCCAACTATCCCGATACGCGGTTTGTCACGTTTAACGGCAAAGCGATCCACCCGAATCAAACGAACGTCCGTTACGAGATGAGATCGGCCGGCTATCTCGTTGGCATGTTGGCGGCGCTGATGAGTGAGTCCCAAAAAGTGGGCTACATCATGGTTGACAAACCTACTGAGTACCTTCAGGTGGAGGGGTTTCGTGAAGGCGTAACGGCGGTTAGTCCCGAGACATCCATATCTATAGAAAAAGTTCCAGATTTCAATGACAAGGAGTCAGCTCTGTTGGCGGCGCGCGGCATGATCTCCGAGGGTGTTGATGTCCTTTATACCACTGGTGACAGCTTTAATCTCAACGTGATTACGGAAGCACAGCGCGCCAATATCTACGCGATCGGCTACATCGCCGATCAGCGCTACATGGCACCCCAGCATGTCATTTCTTCCCTCATCCAGGATGTCGGGAAAGTGTACGCCACCATGATCAGCCAATATCTGGCCGGGGAACTGCCCACTGGCGAAGTCTCATATGGACTTACTGAAGGGGTAAATCGGTTGGGACCGTTTGGACCGATGGTGCCGGAGACCGTAAAAAACCGAATCTATCAGGAGTTGGAACACCTCATCCAAGAGCCGCAGCGCCAACTCAAACGCAGATCCAGGGGGCAGTAAACAGATGTCTTTGTTTCGTACGATGGGCTTTCAAAAGAAAATGATGCTTAGCTACTTCGTCATGATCCTGCTGATCGGCTGTGTCGTCCTTTTATTCAGCTACCAGATGACCAAGATCACCGAGGAGGAAATGTACGTCTCCCAACACGTGATGCCGCAAAAGACTGCCCTGCTGGAAGTAAAAAACCAGTTGTACACAAAGATGTACGCGCTCAAGATGTACATCTCGACACGCGAGCCGTCCTATCTGGACGATTACTACATGGCGCTGAGCCAAAAAGATCAACTGCCTGCACTCAGGAAAACGGAGGAAAACGCCCAGCTCATCAGGGTGATTCAGTTGATCAAGGAGTTGGATCACATCTATCTCGACCAGATCGATCCGCTGCTGCAGGCGCACAACGTGGCCGCTGTCACCTTTGTGCTGGATAACGAAGTCGATCCCCGACTGGAGCAGTTGGAACGGGAACTAAGCCTGTCACTCGTGCTGATGGAGCAGCAGACCCAGGAGGAACTGAACAATCGAACCAAAAGTTTGCGGCTCTCTCTCATTGTGACGTATACCGTCTCCGTACTGGCGATCTTATTCAGCCTGTTCTGCGTCTTTTACTTCAGACGGGAAATGCTGCGGCCGATCCAGTCTCTGATACGCCAGGTGCGGATCGTTTCTTCCGGAACATTCGGGGAACAGGTTAACTACAGTGTAAAGGATGAATTTTTTGAGTTAGCCAAAGAGTTTAACAAAATGTCCCTTAACATCGCAGAAATCTTTGGAAAATGGCAGCAGCAAAACCAAATCCTCGAGGCGGAAAAGCGCGTGCGGGAGCAGATTCTCGATTCACTGCCGGTTGCTGTTATTACTCGTCACAATCCCACTTCAGATGTCCACATCAACGCCAAGGCAAGAGAGTTGGTGCAGCTCGAGCCGACCACATTTCTTCCCCGATCACCGGATGATTTGTTCTGGCAGAGTGACTCCACTGATGAGAATGGCAGATGGTTCGAAAACCGCAAGATTCAAGTATGCAACAAAAACGGCGAACCGTTTCCAGCCCTTGTCTCCTACGTCCCATTGTTGGACCAGCATCGTCAAGAGGTAGGCTGGATGGTCGTCTTATCTGACATCACGGAACAGGAAAAGGTGCAAGAGTACATTAATCAATCGGAAAAACTGGCATTAGCAGGCCAGTTGGCCGCAGGAGCAGCTCACGAAATCCGCAATCCGCTCACCGTTATCTACGGCTTCATGCAGTTGCTTGAGGGAAAACTGTCGGAGCAGGATCAGCAAGAATATCATCTGCCGCTGATCCTAAAGGAAATCGAGCGTGTCAACCAGATCGTAACCGAGCTGCTGCTGCTCTCCAAGCCGTCGCGTCCCAATTACCGGGAAGTGACATTAGATGACGTCCTCTCCTCGATCATTCCGCTGATGAAGGGAGAAGCCCGACTTCACAATATCGAGATTGTCGAGTCGTACGAGAAAGAGACAAAGCTGCTGGTCGATGTAGAACAATGTAAGCAAATCCTGCTGAATCTGATGAAAAACGCGATTGAAGCCATGCCAAACGGTGGAACTCTTACCATCGAGGGCAGGTGCGATCAAGACAAGCTTTATCTCTCCGTTACCGATACTGGTGTTGGCATTTCTAGTGAAGATCTCAGCCGTATCTTTGACCCCTTTTTCTCGTTAAAAGAAGAAGGAACTGGACTTGGGCTGCCGATTACGATGCGGATGGTGAAAAACCACGGTGGCGATCTGAACGTTTACAGTCAGGTAAACAGAGGAACCTCGATTCAGATCTCCCTGCCTCTGCAACCCGCTGGAACGGTTCAGTCTCTGCACTGATCCCTGGGCGGGACTTGTGGCTGCTCTGCCAGCCAGGCAAACATCTGACGCGTATACTTCTCGATCTGAACGCTGTCAAACAGGTGAGTTGCCTCCTCTACCAGCCAGACGTCATGAGGTTTTCGATGCTGTGTGAGTGCACGCGAGAGACGATAGGCGTGTTCTACACTGACGTTCTCATCGCGGACCCCGTGGATGATTAAGACAGGACAGGCGATGCCATCAATATGGAAGACTGGGGAGCGGATCAGATACGCTTCCCGATTTTTTTGTGGATGCCCTACAACGCGTCGCAGCATGCGGCGCAGATCGACCCGTTCTTCATAGGTGAGAAACAGATCGCATACACCATTCCAAAAGATGACCGACTGAAAACCTGGTCGTTCGATCGCAGCCAGCAATGCCATCATGCCACCACGTGAAAACCCGAACAGACTGATGCGATGGGGATCTACAATCGGCAGCTGACGGAGAAGCTCGTCCGCCTGATACACATCGTGACGGTCGGCACCGCCGAACTCGTCTCGCCCCTCTCCACCCTCGTTTCCACGGTAGTGCGGCGCCAGTACCACATATCCGAAGGAGGCCAGTTGGGCGATCCGTTCAGGACGGACACGGCCAACATTCCGAATGCCGCCGCGGCAGTACAGCAGCGCAGGAAACGGTCCGCTTCCGTCCGGTACGGCAAGGGCGGCTTTTACCAGCCAACGTTCGCTCTGATAGGTAACCGTAAACATCGAGACGCTATCGACGGGACTTGCATCCTGCACCACGTCTAAAACCAGTTCCGAGCGGTATATGTTCTCCATGTTCAACCACCCTCCAGCTCACAACACGATCCGTCCTCCACATGAAAAAAGAAAAAGAAGGTGAACCCGTTCGTTCCCCTTCCTGCATCTTCTATATGTGAAGCCCCGGCTCAGTAGCCGCGTCTGTTGTTCTTCTTGTTAATCGTAGCCAGGTTCTCCTCACTGTGTTTCAACCACTTTTTCAGCTTGTCTTCAAAGGTGGCATTACTGTCGCGCTTTTGGAAACCCCGATCTCCGCGACCTCCACCCCTGCGTCCTTCTCTCCCGGTCTGCTCCTCAGGCGGCAACGCAGCACGGACGGAGAGTGAGATCTTGCCGGCATCATCAACCGAGAGGACCTTCACCTTGACGGTGTCCCCCACAGAAAAGTGATCGTTAATGTCTTTGACATAACCGTTTGCTACTTGGGAAATGTGCACCAAGCCCTGCTCGGTGTCAGTCACGGCTACGAACATCCCAAACGGTTTGATCGCCGTCACTTTTCCTTCAATGATGCTTCCCACTTCTACTGCCATCAAGTTTGCACTCCTTTTAGCTTTTACAAAAGTGTCGAGAACCCCTACGGATTACAGGCTCATTGCAATAGTATAGCAGACATGAATTACGAATGAAAAGCCCGTTTTTTTTGGCATGTTGCTCACGACTACAGCGGTTCCGTCACTTTCATCGATAACAGTCTCATATGTCACGTATAGGATGGATGTTTTGTCAGCATTTTATCACGCTCTCCGGTGCGCCAGCAAGAGCAGAACAAGAGTGAACAGCACACCCGCCGCGTCCAGCACCACATCAATGGCCATCCCCGTGCGATTCGGAGTGAAGGTCTGGTGCCACTCATCCAGCGCGGCCGTACAGATAGCGAGAAATCCACTCAACAGCATCGCTGCCCGCCGCTGCAACCAGTAGTTCAGCACCCGGTACAACAGAAATGCCACCAGGGCAAAGCCAAAAAAATGAGCCCCCTTGCGAATAAAAAACTCGATGAAGCCGGCGGCGCCGTGCTCTGCGACGCTGATCTCCCGGGAGCCGTATGGAAACGAAACCGCTCCCCACTTCTCTTCTACCCATTCCTCGTCAATCAGATTGGCGATCGTTTTGCGCAAGTCCTGCTGCTCGTAGGGCATGGATGAGGCAATATAGATAGCGGCCATGACCAAAACGAGCAGCGAGAGATCAATCAGCGCTTTTTTGCTCAATAGACGTTCCCTCCTCAAGATGCTCGGGATTGCCGGAAGACAGACGGCCACCCTTCGATGATGACAGCTGGGTTATATGGGACATCATCTGGACAGCGGAGTAAAATCGTCGGACGTCAGCTGATCAACGCGTCGAGAGGTTCCATTTGCAGTTGCAGTTCCCGCTGAATCCCAGACCGGCATCCCGTCTTGCCGCCCAGTCTGGTCGTGTTGCTTCTGTCGTCTTTCCCTCCGTTCGAACTGCTTGTTTTGCCACCATCTGGTGAACTCCGCCCTGAGCAGCTGCCAGTTTAGCGATGACGCACTTCCCCCGGTACCGGCGGCCACCGCCTGGTAGAGCGATGGTACGATATAGAGCATGATTACAACCTGGGCGGCAAGACCCAGCAACAGAACGGCAGCAAACGATGCATGAAAGTCCCCATCCGGGAACATGTCGGTGAACATCGGTAAAACCGCAGCTAGCACGGCCGTCCAAACGGCGATCTGTGCCGACATCTGCCGACGAACCACTTGCAGCACATAGGCTTGGCTATCCTCTCCATCGGAGCGGGCTGCTTCCAGATCCGCCGTCAGCGTAAAGGCCTGTACCAGCAGCAGCAGCGCCGCAGCCCAGATCCCCAGCAAAGCGGTTAGATTGAAGGGATCGTTAAACATCAGCAGGCCGGCGACCGTCCCCGGCGCCAGAAGCGGCAGCAAGAGCAGGAGAGCCGCAGCCACCCGATAACGGAAGCGACAGAGGGTACAAGCCAGCAGAAACAGAACGATCGCCAGCCCCCATGGGAGAAGGGGGATCGTCTGCTCTTCCGCTTCTCCCATTACCTTCTGCTTTTCCAGTTCTTCTTGGGACAGGACCGTGTATCCGTCCGGGATCAAACCGTTCTCTTCCAGACGAAGCGGCAGTACAAAATGCATGTTGGCAGCGGTGGTAAACTCCGTGTTTACCTCCGCCGTGACGGTCACCACGTTTTGTCCGTCTTCACGGACAAACTGTGTCGACACCGGCTGTTTCACCGCTTCGACCAGATCGGCAGCCGAAACAGCGCCTGTCGGTGTTTTGATCATGATCTGTCTCACCTGGTCCGGATGCTGCATCAGGTATTGCGGATAACGCGCAGCGAGCTCCACTCCCTGCTGATCCCAGCGGAGCAGGCCGACCGACTGAACCCCCATGTGAGCCGCTATCTGCTGTCGCACTTCCGCTTCGCTCACCCCATAGTGAGCCAGCATCTGGGGACGGGCACGCAGAATTACCTGAGATTTGCTGCCTTCGTAGCTGGTCTCAATGTTATAAATAAACGGTTCTTCCATCGCTCCTTTGCCATAGGGATAGTTCTCCATCATCTCCGCCAACTGATCGGCCAGCGTCTTGGCCGCGAGCAGCGATGGTCCCTTTATTTCAAACTGAACCTGTTCGGAGGATGTGTCTCGCTCTTCTCCGCTCTTGATATGTTCAATCCCGACAATCTCCATCAGTGATTCAACTACTTCTTTTTCAAACTGGGCAGCACTCCGCATTCTCTCCCGGCGATCGACAAGCTGCAGCTCATACGTAATCTCTTCTCTGCTGACGGTGGCTACGAAATCACGCATCTCCGCAGCTCGTCCCAGTTTCCCACTGATCTGCTTATCCAGACGAACCGCCTCGTCCCAACTGGTTCCCTCCGCCAACCTAACCTGCAGGAGGTGCCGCTGTTCCCCATGATCCAACAGATCGGCGGTCCGTACAAACGGCTGGAAGAAGAAACTGAACGCCAACCCCAGTAAAAGGAACAGCAAGTAAGGACCGAAGCGAAGTGAAAGGACTCTTCTCCAATGTGCCTGTACGGGCTGGAGCCTGTGGAGAAGGCGGCTCTGCCGAGATGACACAGAAGGCACGGGCAGCCGTTCTGCCAGACAAGGCAGAGTCCACCCGTAGACGAGCAGCAGACCAGCGATGCCGATCAAAAACACCGGAAGTGCTGCCGCCACGATCGGTTTTTCGGTCAGATCGAGCCAATTGGTTTGCAAGAACAAATAGAGCAGCCCAGCCAGACAAGCTGTCGCAAACAAGATCGGCACCAACGTCTGCTTCGTAACCAGGCTTATCCTGTTCCTTTCCCACTGTATTGCCTGAGCATAGCCATACAACAGATAGCAGCCCGTGACCGTATACAAGAGCGAGATGATCCCAACTGCAGGCAGCGTGACCACATCAAGCCCGAACCCGCTTAACCACATCGTCCCTAGCACAAATCCGTTTCCAAGCACGACACCG